>NZ_JZAM01000033.1:0-229337 GCF_000960595.1 Vibrio sp. S234-5 | reverse complement strand
GAACGGGACGGGGGGGGGGGGGGGGGGGGGGGGGGGGGGGGGGGGGGGGGGGGGGGGGGGGGGGGGGGGGGGGGGGGGGGGGGGGGGGGGGGGGGGGGGGGGGTGGGGGGTGAGGTGGGGAGGGGGGTGGGGGCGAAAACGCCGATGCATGCGCAAAGTGGTCGCGATTATCTGTTTGGCATCACGCTTGGTTTAGTGGCAGGGCTAGCCTACGCGATTTACTCTTGGGTTGCGAAAGCGATGATCGTTCAAGGGGTGAAATCACAAGCGGCGGTAGGGGCTATCTTCGCCCTTGGCGCGCTCTTGTTGTTGCCAAGCCTAGCACTGACTGGTGAGAACTTGTTCGCAAACCCACTCAACAGTAGCATTGCCTTGTATATGGCTTTATTTCCTATGTGCGCGGGTTACCTGCTGCTTGGCTACGGGCTGCGCCATGTCGAAGTGCACAATGCCAACTTGCTGACGCTGTTTGAGCCCGTGGTCGCCAGCCTTCTGGCCGTGTGGATCGTCGGTGAGAGCATTTCTCTGCTTGGCTGGCTGGGTATTGCCCTGATTGGTGGATGTTTAGTGATGCAAAGCCAACCCAAAGGGGCTGAATAGAGAAGGGCGCAGTACGCCTTTTTACAGTGTAAATCTTTGGGGATTAACTTGTTTTTGGACAAAAGCGAGCTAGAATCATCACGTCAATACTTTCACTTTAGATTAGGTTCTGTAATGTGTTAGTGCCCATTGAATAGTTCCATCAGCCTAACTTTGATTTTGAACTAACGCCACCATAGACATCAATCGTCAACCCTCGCTCTTTCTCATAAGTTTTAGGTGTAAAGCCAAGCTGTTTTTTAAGGTGGCGGATCAAGTGAGGTTGATCACTAAAACCAAATTTGAAGACAACTTCAACCCAATCTAGTTCAGTCGATTCACGTTGATAGAGATACTCTAGCATTGCTTCTAATCTATTCATCGACTGGCACTGTTTAAGGGTAAGCCCTGTGGTGCGTTGAAAGCTTCTTTCTAGGGTTCTTTGTGAACAATACAGTTTTTCACCCAGTTCAGATATCGTACTCTGGTCTAGATGTTTAAGTACATTGCGAGTGATTTTACTGTGCTGATCTTCGGTGCACTGTTCTAACCAAGGCGACAGCATCGTATCTAACTGCTCTACACACTGCTGTGGATTAGTTCGAGCCTGTTCAATCAGTTTGCTTTCATCCATACCTAATTGCTTGAACAATGTTGAGTCTTCCACTGACTCCACTTCATCTAGTGCCAAAGGATTGGCAGAAAAATCGGGTAAACAGTAAAGAGCGCCGACACGAAACTTGATACCAAGATGAACAAATGGCTTAGAGTGATCTAATTCAAAGGTCTGCCGATGTGGATAAAGCCAATGGCTGCCTTCTCCCTTCGCTATGCTCGGGTTCAGGTCATAAGAGTAGGCTTGATTGTGAGGTGAAAGAATCAAATGTGCCGATGGGTCAGGGTTGAGCTTTGGGAATTGATAAGTCTCTGAATCAGGGCACTTATCAATCAACCAATAGCATTCTACATATTGGGAAACACATGGTGAGTTTGGCGACTTTAGCCAATGGATCATAACCATTTCCGTTAGGTTTATTGATTAAGGGTACTATAAGTCAGATCGTCGTAAACAAAAATCCCCCTTACCACAGCAAGAGGGATAACAAGTTATTTGTTGTTAAATTCAACCTGAACAATGCGGTTTGAAGATGATAAACCCGCACGTTTAATAGCTTTTTGTGCACCTACATTGCTGCTCTCAGTAGAACAGATAGGCGTTAAACCACGCTGATTAGCTGAGTTAACTAACCATTTAAGCAGTTGAGTAGCAATGCCTTTTCCACGTTGTGATTGAGCGACAATCATGCCAAGGTCTGCATATTCCGTTTGGTACTCATCAGACAGACGGCACTCGCCCGTTGCAATAAGTTCATTCTCGCTCCAGTAACCGAATAACTCTTTACGATTAATCAGGTTACCAAAGTAGCCTGTAAGCCACTGCTCTGGTGCGCCAATAGTAGTGGCTGCAAACTCAACAAACTGCTCCAGTTGCTCTGACTCTGCTCGCTTTAGTTCAAACTCAGGGTTAATGCTTTGCTTACTCGCCTCTTTTTGCTTGTACATCAGAGAATTAACCTTCACTGCTGATGCGTTATCAAGGCTAAGTGACAGATACTGTGGCTCTGCTGTACTGACAAATGCGCCATTTACAGCCCCAATGACTGAGCTATTTTGTTCTGCGATAAGCGTGAAAAGTTCTTTTGCATCCATTTTAGCATCATTACTCAAGTAGAACTGCAACATATAACCTTCGCCATTGATGCAGCAGTATCCAACTAGGGTTTCTTGCTCATAAAACCCAAAGTGGGTAGACATGGGTACAAATCCAAAGTGCCACATACCATCAAGCGGTGCTGTTGATTGTGCAAAATATGCTTGCTTTAGTGGGCTGATTTCTTCTAGATTTTCGATTGGTTTAATGTCTAACATCGCTTTTTACCTAATTTTTTTGATTTACCGGAAAGCCTTCCACCTTTATCTAAGAAGTGCCTCGCTTTCGGATGCCACATATAATAAGCAATGTCTGCTCGATAAGATTGAACAAAAACGACAATCTTTAAATCGGTTTTTTTAGATGTTGGGCTAAGTTCGAACTAAGTGACCCCAATAAGCAATTAGTATCTTATTGAGGGTGTTTTAAAATAAGGATTAGTAATCAATTACTGCTGCTAATGAACACGCAATGGGGCAATTTAGATCTAGCTGCACCGCTAGCTTACAAATATGTCCTTATATATAGGCTCTGATAAGTTGCTATCTATAACAATACACGCTTCAGTGTTAAGTCTTTGTATTTATGTCATTTCCATTCGCCGTAGCGAGCTTATCAATCACAAAGTCCAAAAAGACTTTTACTCGTTCAGGCTGGTAATTGCCTCCGCCATATAGTGCGTTTAACGGATACTCAAGCGGCTTAAAACCGACATCAAGCTTTTGCAATAAGCCCTTTTTTACATACGGGGCAACGATAATATCCGGTTGATAACTTGCCCCGACCGCTGAAAGCGTCAATTGGCGGATCATCCTTGGGCTATTGCTTTTGAAAACGGTGTTTACGGTAAAACTATTCCCTTGGCCCAAAGAGCTGAGCACAGGCCAACGCGCTGTCGGGTGAAGGTTGCTATCGATAAGGCAAGGAAGTTGTGACAGCGCCATACCTTGTCTATACCGCTTTGCTAAATCGGGTGCGGCATACACCGAGCTTTGAAGTGACATTATCTTACGATATCTCAAACTGGAGTCTGGTAGTTCACTGGCACGAAACGCGATGTCTATCGCTTGCTCAACTAAGTTAAGCTTCTGATTGGTAACGATGATATCAATTTGAATATTTGGATAGCGAAGGTGGAACTCAGGAATAAGCGGACTTAATAGTTCCTCGGCAAAACCTTGCGAGGCCGTTATACGCAAAGGCCCGGAGACCTCCCTGTTTTTGGCATGGAGCTGCTGGTACAACTTATCAAGATTGGCCAAAACATGTTGCGCTTGAATGTAGTATTCGTGGCCAGACTGGTTGACAGAAAGCTTGCGGGTCGTGCGATGAAACAGTTTGACTCCGAGCTGCTCTTCGACATTGTTAACGTATTTGGAGGTAAGGGATTTAGAAATACCTAAACGTTCTGCGGCGGCAGTGAATGAGCCTGTCTCTATGACGGCTACCACTGTTCTCATGCCATCGATAGTATCCATGCATTATCAACATAGTGGAAATTATCATTCCATGTTAGCGGGGTTTTTCTTCTTAGCAAGTTGTTCTTAAATAGAAAAATAATCAGTTAGGAGAAAACGATGCTTAAACTATATTGGCACCCCTTTTCAGGGCATGCACACCGCGCGCATATGCTATTGAGTATGCTCGAATTGGATTTTGAACTCATTACCGTTGATCTGCCTGCTGGGGAGCATCAACAAGCCGAATTCTTGGCGCTTAACCCCTTTGGCCAGATCCCCGTACTGGTGGATGGTGAAACGGTCATCGCTGACTCAAACGCTATCTTGGTGTATCTCGCCAGCGTTTATGATAAAGAGTGGCAATGGCTGCCGGATTCACCGCAAATGCGCGCGCATATTGAACAGTTTCTTTCTCTTGCCGCGCATCGACTCGCAGGCTCAATCGCCAAACTGCGCGCGGCGAATTTATTTCACCGAGCGATAGACAGTGAACCGCTGACTCAAGAAGCATATAAGCTGCTAAAACAGCTCCAGAGCTACCAACATGGCCGCCAATGGTTGGTGGGAAGCGCGCCGACTATTGCTGACTTAGCCCTCTACAGTTATATCAAATTAGCGCCAGAAGGCGGCATAAGTTTGGCGGATTTCCCTGATGTGCAAGTGTGGCTGAAGCGAGTCGAAGCGTTACCTGGCTTTGTTCCTGTGCAACTGTCGAATGTGGGGCTGCGAAAGGAGGCAGCAAGCAGCGGTGCTAACGAAAATAATGACTAGCTTTGCAACCTAATGCGGCTTTAATCGGTTCAATCTGCGTCCTGCAGCAGGCCACATTCTTCTTTGTGTTTGATTTGTGCCTCTAGCGCCAATACAAAACGGGCGGTGAATGTCACCGCCCGCACGATGTGCAAAGCCCTGCGAACACATGCTGCTAGTTTCAATTACAAGTAACTGAGATCGGTTGCTTTGCCTTTAAAGATCCGATAGACGAAAAAGGTGTAAAGCAAGATGGTCGGCATCACAATGACCACGCCAATACCCACCACCATTAAGGTGTCGGGTGAGGAGGCGGCTTGCTGGGCCGTCATCATTCCGGGGACGATTTCTGGGAAAAAGCTGTAGGCGAGCCCTAAGAAACTCAAGCCGAAAATCAGCGCCACACCAAAAAATGGCCATTGCACGCCTGCGTCATTGACCGTCGGCACCCGCTTTAGATAGCGATCCACCACCAAAATGGTGGCGAGCACAATAAGCGGGATCGGCGCAAGTAAAATCACTTCAGGGAAGCTGAACCAACGCTCGGCCACGGCGGAGTTAACCCATGGGTTTACCACGCTTACCGCCAGCACGCCCAGTGCGGCGAGCCAACCCGCTTTGCGCGACCAACGCGCAGCGCGCACTTGCAATTCGCCCTCGGTTTTGAGCACCAGCCATGCGCCGCCAATGTACACGTAGGCCGCAGCAACACACAACGCGCTGAGCACAGCAAAACCATAGGCGGCCAGCGAAGCATCAAAACCCACCACATAGCGGCCAATCATATAGCCTTGGGTTAACGCGGCGAGCAGCGAGCCGAGCTTGAAGCAGAGATCCCAATGCTCTTTGTGATCCGCTTTGGCTTTGGCACGAAAATCGAACGCCACTCCGCGCATGATAAGGGCAATCAGCATCAGTGCTGTCGGTAAGTAGAGCTCAGTAAAAATCAAGCTGTGCGCGGTGGGAAAAGCAATCAGTAGAATACCCACCGCCAGCACCAGCCAAGTTTCATTGGCATCCCAAAACGGGCCGATTGAGGCGATCATCCGATCGCGTTGCCCCACATCATTGCGCGGCAGCAAGATGCCAACACCGAGATCATAGCCATCCAGTACCGCGTACATAAACACGGTAAATCCAAGTAACAGAAGATAAATTTCTGGAAGATACTGCATCATAACTCGGCCTTTGAAGCGGTTGAGGAAATCGGCGCGGCTTGTATGCCTTTGCGCGCGAGGTAGAACAAGGTGTGGATGTAGGCGACGAGCAGCACTACATAGGTAACCAGATAGAGTGCGAGCGAGATGCCGACCGAGCTGCTTGCCACAGGCGTGACGGCCTCAGAGGTGCGCAAAACGCCGCTCACCAGCCAAGGTTGACGGCCAATTTCGGTTACGTACCAGCCTGCAAGAGTGGCGACCCAACCGGAGAAAGTCATTCCCACCAAAGCATACATGTACGGTTTCGGCACGGGTTTGTTGCGCCAAAAATGCCAAGCGCCGAACCAGCTGACTAGCAGCATCAGCACGCCGACGCCCACCATCACGCGAAAGCCAAAAAACAGCGGCGCGACCGGAGGGTGATCCGGTGCGAAGGCATCTAAGCCAACGATTTCACCATCCATCTCATGGGTTAAAATCAAACTTGCCAAGTGCGGAATGCCGATGGCCCAATCGTTGCTGCGCGTCTCTTCATTAGGCACGGCAAACAGCAGCAAAGGCGCGCCACGCTCGGTCTGCCACACCCCTTCCATCGCGGCGATTTTCGCTGGCTGATGCTCCAAGGTGTTGAGGCCATGTAGATCGCCCACCAAGATCTGTACAGGAATGGTGATGGCTGCGACGCTCACCGCCACCTTTAGCCCGAGTTTCGCCGCTTGGTTTTTGCCATCGCGCAGCACTTGGTAAGCGCTGATCCCGGCGATCAAAAAGCTGGCGGTCAGCGCAGAAGCGAGCAGAGTATGCGCGAATCGATACGGCATGGAAGGGTTAAAAATCACCTCTTTCCAACTGGTGACATGCACGATGCCGTCGATCACTTCGTGTCCTGTTGGGGTGTGCATCCAACTGTTGAGCACCAAAATCCAGAACGCCGAAAGGGTGGTTCCCACCGCCACCAAAACGGTCGCTAAGGTGTGGAGCCACTCCGGCACACGGCCACGACCAAACAGCATCACGCCAAGGAAGGTCGCTTCCATAAAAAAGGCGGTCATCACTTCATAGCCGAGCAAAGGGCCGGCGACGTTACCGACGCGTTCCATAAACCCCGGCCAGTTGGTGCCAAACTGGAAACTCATGGTGATGCCCGACACCACTCCCAGAGCAAAGGTTAAGGCGAATACCTTGACCCAAAAATAGTAGAGATCAAGCCATTGCTGGGCCTGGGTTCGCACATAGCGCCATTTGAAAAACACCAGCATCCAGCCCAAAGCGATGGTGATGGTGGGGAACAATATGTGGAAACTGATATTGGTGGCGAATTGGATCCGCGACAACATGAGGGTATCTAACATCTTTTTTCCTCAAAAAATGAAACAAACCAGTGATGGTTAAGGCAATTCAGACCCATCTTTATTGACTATTACGTCATTGCGACTGGATTGGTTTAGTCGCCACGAGGGAAACCCCGTGACAAGCAAATTTGATTTGTATCAATTTTGCCAAGGTAAACCGAGGAAAAAGGTGTATCTAAGCACAGGGAAATGTTGACAAAATATTACGTTGTCGGCATGGCATGCGTTATGCGCAGGCGTGGCGTTAAAGCGTTAACTTCGGCTGAATAAAATCAATGCAAACCGAGATGCGCTTGGCCACAGAGGAGGATTTTTTCGCTCTCCAGCCACACTTACTCGCTGGCAGCAATCTGTGTATTAGTCAGTTTTGCCATCAGTCTTGCAATGCGTTCGCGCAGTTCACGCCGATCAACAATCATATCGAGCGCGCCGTGTTCTAAGAGAAACTCACTTTGCTGAAAGTCGTCCGGAAGTGTTTCACGAACCGTTTGTTCAATCACCCTACGTCCTGCAAAGCCAATGCGCGCTTTGGGTTCGGCAATATTGATGTCACCCAGCATGGCGATACTGGCCGATACACCGCCAAAGGTTTGGTCTGTCAGCACGGAAACGTAAGGCAGCCCAGCCTCAGAAAGATGACGAAGGGTAGCACTGGTTTTGGCCATTTGCATCAAGGAAATCAGAGACTCCTGCATTCGTGCGCCGCCACAGGCGGAGAAGCAAACCAAGCCGCAGTTCGCTGCGAGTGCCGTTTCAACGGCACTGACAAATCGTGCGCCCACCACAGAGCCCATTGAACCTGCCATAAAAGAGAATTCAAACGCGCAGGCCACCACGGGCACACCTAGCACGCGGCCTTGCATCACCACTAAGGCGTCCTTTTCTCCGCTTTGTGTTTGCGCCAGCGACAAGCGTTCTTGGTAAGATTTGATGTCTTTAAAATTCAAGACATCTTTGGGTTGCAGTTCGCTGGCAATTTCTATTCTGTGCGCGATATCGAGAAAACTTTCCAGACGTGCCCGCGCCGCCATTCGCATATGGTGATGACATTTTGGGCACACCTGCAAGTTGGCCTGCAAGGTTAAACGATAAAGAATTTCATCGCAGGAGTCGCACTTAGTCCATATTCCGTCGGGGATGGTCGCTTTACGTGTTGCGATAAGTTTTCTTTTGTCGAAGAGTCTTTCTAGCCAGCCCATGCTGCTCCTTACTCAGTGAATCATCAATCAGAAAGATTGTACTAACCCTAAAATCGCAATAAAGTGGCAAAAATTGATTTAACAATCCAACTTAATGGGATTATTGAGTGCTCAATCATATTGATCAACAGTGGTTAAGAAGCTTTCATTGTGTCTATGAAAACCAAAGCTTTAAACGCGCCGCTGAGTTCCTCAATTTGCCGACTTCCAATGTCAGCCGACACATTGCGTTACTGGAAGAAAAATTGGCAACGCGTTTATTCGACCGAACCACACGCCGCATTGCGGCAACCGATGCTGGAGAGCAACTTTATGCGCGAACCCACGCTTTGTTAGCACGCTTGGATGAAGCTTTTGAAGAGGTGACGCAGCATAGCCACGAAGTGATGGGGCAGCTCAAGATCTTGATGCCCGATTCACCTGCATTAGCTCAGGCGGTGGTCGCTTTTTGTCGCCAGCACCCTTCGATTGGATTGTGCTGTGATACCAGCTTAAGCCCGAAAGAAGATCTCCTCGATGGGTTTGACGTGGTACTGAGTTTTCAGCGTGGGCCGCTTGCCGATAGCAATTGGATAGCGACGGAAGTTAAGCGCTGGCCGAGTGTGGTGGTGGCCTCGCCCGAACGCTTGCAAGCGCATCCTCTGCCGTATCACATCACCGATTTGCAACATCTCCCTTGTATCAGCAGTTTAACGGCGCTTAACGGAACGCCTTGGATTTTCAAAACTGCGCAAGGCGGATTGGTGACACAGAGAGTTCACTCCTCGTTTCGAGTCAACAGTGGCAATCTTGCCAAATCGGCGGCGTTAGCCGGGCTCGGTTTCGCCATCCTGCCAATCGATTTTTGCCAAGAGGAGATAAAGGCCGGCCATCTTGAAATGGTCGCATTGGAATACCAGCCTGATGATCTGGTGTTGTACGCTTTTTATGCATCGAGAAAACACGTAGCGAGAAAGATCCCCATGTTTATCGATCACCTGCGACGCCAAGCGAACGAAGAGATGAGCGTTTAAAAAATGCGCTGATGACTTGCTCACTATGCCTTGGTAAGGGCATCTAGTCTGGCGGAGCCTCGAGTAAAAACGTTAGTGTAAAGGTTAATCCGGCACTGGCGTTTTTGTTGACCGAGATGTGCCCTTGCATATCGCGCATGTTATTGGCGGTGATCGACAGGCCCAAGCCAAGCCCTTCACCGATTTTTTTGCTGGTCGCGAAAGGTTCAAAAAGTTGGCTTAGTTGCTCCTCACTGACACCACAGCCATTATCGCTAATAGCAAGGCTCAGTTCGTTTTGCGCTATTGAAGCGGAAATCATCAGTTGAGGTTGTGCGGTGGCTTTCATCGCGTCGATGGCGTTGGCGATCAAGTTCCCCATTACTTGTCGTAAACGTTGCTCTTCGCCCAACACATTGGCCAGTGGATGGGGTAGACGCACTCGCACGTCGATTGGGGCCAGTTCCGCTTGGTAAATCCGCAGCGTTTCTTGCAGCGCCTCAGGCAGTGACACTGGACAAAGTTGTTCCGGCTTTTGATAGGCAAAAGATTTAAGCTGGCTGGTCATTTTACCCATGCGATCAATCAGGCGATGAATCAACTGATTATTGGATTTCAGCATCGCCAACTCGCCTCGTTCCATCAGTACTTCGTTACTGGTGAGCAGCGTTTTTAAGCCCGTTAACGGCTGGTTAAGCTCATGGGTAATCGCGCTGGACATCTTACCCAGTGCGGCGAGCTTGCTGCTCTCAATCAGCTCTTGTTGCGCCGCTTTTAGCTCGGCGGTGCGCGCTTCGACTCGGTTGGTCAGCTCTTCATTGGCTTTTTGCAGCGCCTGTTCAGCCTTTTTGCGTTTGCTGATGTCGAGCACGGTCACCAAATAGTGATGCTCGCCGTGCCAAGGAAAAGCGGTGAGGGAAAATAGCAAAGGAAACTGGCTGCCATCACTGCGCCGTCCCATGGTTTCGATGGCCGTGAGTTCGGCTAAATCTCGGTGTTTGGGCAGATTTTTTAACAACGGCAAAATCGTGGAAGCGGGATTGCCGATATCAAACAACTGCCACGCTGGCATCTTGGTGGTCATGCTGTCGGAGAGGCTGAAATAGCGCTTGGCCATGGGATTGATGTCCTCAATCTGGCCTTGGGCGTTGAGCAGAAATAACCCAACATGGGTTTTGTTGATCATCTGGCTCATACGCTGGCGAGATTCGTCCATCAATTTTTGAATGCGTTGCTGGCTTAAGTTTTTTTGCTGACGCTGGTAGGCGATGACAGCAAACATCAGCAGCACAAGGTTGCCAATGGTTATCCCCCAACTGGCGGAAACGACCGCTTGGCGAACGGGCTTGTAACTGCTCAGATAGGTCAGTTGCCAATGGAGATCGTCCAATATTACTTTTTGTGCAAGGTAGGTGTTGTCTTGGTTGAACCAAAACAGCAGCGAAGTGCCGTCGCGAAGTTCTGAGTGTTGATGGACAATTTGCGGTTGGTGTTCGTTGAGCCAGTCGGCGGTCATGTCCGGGTGGCTGGAGAGAAAATAGTCGCCGCGCAGATTCTGAAACAGGATTGCGTCGCTGCTGGTTAACGCTTGTTCGGTGAGCAGGCGCAAATTGATCTGCACCACGGCGATGCCGACGATATCAAAATCCATGTTGATGGGCGCGGCGAGATAGAAAAATGGCGAGGAGCCACGAGTTTTACTCACCAGCGAAACGCCTTCACGCTGGGCGTGGATCTGCTCGACAATCGCATCAATATCGGCCTCGCTCAGGCGCTCATCTTCCAAGCTGGAAATGAGCATGTCACCGCTGGCCGAGAGCAAATACCAGCCTTTGGTGTTGGCGGCTTTGTCGAGCAGGGTCAGCTCATTGCGCAGTGCTGGGTAAAGCGTGCTATCGCCAGCTAAAAACGTTTGGCTGTTGCGGTTGTTGGTGATCAAATACGGCAGATGATAAAAACGGTGTAACGTGCGGCGAACATCGCCGATGTAGTCGAGAAAGCGCTGCTGAGACTGTTCGATGCTTTGCGCGGTTTGCCACTGTCGAACCAACTCTTTCCCTGCCCATTGGCTGACAAAAAACCAGATCAGTATTGCTGTTGCCAGTACTGCTTTTGCCCTCATCAACGTGTTTCCTTGATCGCCTCAACCGGGCAAGAGTGCGCTGCCTCATTCGTTTGTTAAAGCTTTGTTGTCAAGAAGTGAGATCCAGCTCCTTTTCCCTCGCAGGCTTTTTGCCTAACGTAGCGTGATATCAGCACATTAGTATAAGTGGTAGCACGTAAATGGATTCGATTTCTCCCCCTCATATCGCCCTCGTTGAAGACGATGACATTGTGCGCCAAGCGACCGCACAATGGCTACAACTGGCGGGTTTTCACGTTGAGGCATTTAGCCAAGGTGAAGCGGCGTTGGCTGAAATTAAGCGCCGTGCCTTTGATGGCGTGGTGAGTGATGTGCGCTTACCCGGCTTGGATGGCTTGTCCTTGATGGAGGCGATTCAGGCTGAGCAGGTGAGCTGCCCGGTCATCTTGATCACCGGACACGGCGATGTCGACATGGCGGTGAAAGCGCTGCAAAAAGGCGCGTACGATTTCATTGAGAAGCCGTTTAATCCTGAGCGTTTGTCGCAAACGTTGCACACTGCCGTGAGTGATTATCAACACCAAGCCAAAAGCACCGATCGTAGCCACTATCTCCAGCAGTTACGTGGCATTGAGCAACAACTGATTGGTAACAGTGCGGTGATGTGCCAACTGCGTGAACAGATCGCCAGAGTGGCCGCCATGGACACCAATGTGATCATCTATGGGGAAACTGGCACGGGCAAAGAGCTGGTGGCGCGCAGCCTACATACCGAAAGTGCGCGTCGGGCCAATCCATTTGTGGCGATCAACTGCGGCGCCATTCCGGAAAATCTGTTTGAAAGTGAGCTGTTTGGTCATGAAGCTGGCGCGTTTACTGGCGCGAATAAACGGCGGGTTGGTAAGTTGGAATACGCCGACCAAGGAACGCTGTTTATGGATGAGATAGAAAGCATGCCGATGTCGATGCAGGTTAAAGTGCTGCGCAGTTTGCAGGAAAATCAGGTGGAGCGAGTGGGTGGCAACCGACCGATTAGTGTGGATTTGCGAGTGGTGGCCGCGGCGAAAGCGGATCTGCTTAATCATCCCGATTTTCGTCAGGATCTTTTCTATCGCCTTAACGTGGTGCAGTTGCATCTTCCGCCTTTACGCGAGCGGGAAGAAGACGCGCTGCTGCTGTTTGAACATTTTGCGGCTCAGGCCAATGCCAACAAGCGAGCGTTAAGCTCTGCGGAATCGCGCGCACTACTTAGCTATGGCTGGCCGGGCAATGTGCGTGAGCTGCGCAATGTGGCGATACGCTTTGCGCTGGATGAAAGTTTGTCGGTGATGGAAATTCTCTCCAACCGGGCGGGTTTTGCTCAAGAGAACTTGCCGAGCGGCGTACCGCTGGCGATACAGTTGCACAACTTTGAGCGCAAAGTGATTCATGAAGCGTTACTTCGTCATCAGGGGAGTATTGTCGAGGTGATGACAGAGCTGGATCTGCCGCGCCGTACTCTCAATCAAAAGATGCAGAAACTGGGGCTCAACCGAGCCGATTACACAGATGGATAACCCTGTCGCTGGGCGTTTTGTCCATGAGCAAGATCTTGCTCATCATAAAAATTAACAAATCTATTACTTTGGTCACATCTCAGTGTTGGGATGTGGGTGGAGTCACAAGCTAATTTTCTATAATTACATGATTTAATTCGTTTTTATTTAGATGTGCTTATAGGCAAGATCTTGCTTACTGATTTCGTGCTTTATAAGCAAAAAATGGCTCATTTCGTATTGTTTCTCTCACTTTTATATTAAATATCAATAATTTAAAATATGGCATCGCTTTTGCTCTAGCGGGTTGTTAGTAACAAAAAAATAACAACCACCCTACACGGAGTGTAACGATGAAACTCAATAAACTGATGAAATCCCTTGCGCTGGCAACCCTGTCTCTTACTGCCGCCTCCAATCTGCATGCCGCCGAACAACGCAGTTATATCTTGGCCACCGCGTCTACTGGCGGCACTTACTACCCTGTGGGGGTGGCGCTGGCGACGCTGAGCAAAGTAAAGCTGGAGCCGAAATATAAGTTTTCCCTCTCGGCGATAAGTTCGGCGGGATCGGGCGAAAACATCAAGCTGTTAAATGAAAAGGAGGCGCAATTTGCGATTCTGCAAGGGCTTTACGGCGCTTGGGCTTCCAGCGGTGATGGCCCATATGCGCAAAGTGGCCCGCAGACTCAACTGCGTTCTGTCTCTATGCTGTGGCAAAACGTTGAGCACTTTATCGTCCGCACCGATCTTGCTCCCTCCGGAACGGTGGCGGATCTTAATCAGATGAAGGACAAGAAATTCTCCATAGGCACCAAAAACTCCGGTACAGAGAATTCGGGTAGGCAAATCATGGCTGGGTTGGGGGTCAATCCGGATCAATTCAACCTCGCCTACATGGGCTATGGCGCCAGCGCAAGCGCGATGCAAAACGGCACCATTGACGGCATGAACACACCAGCAGGCGTTCCTGTTGGTGCGGTGACGCAGGCGTTTGCGGCCATGGGCAATGACATCACGCTACTGTCGTTTACCGATGAACAGATCAAACAAGCCAACGGTAAGTATCAACTGTGGACCAAATACGTCATTCCGGCTAACACCTATCCCGGCGTGAATAAATCCATCACCACCATCGCGCAGCCGAACTTCCTTGCGGTGCGTGAAGATGTCTCTGAAGAAGATGTTTATCAATTGACCAAAGCGATTTACGAAAACCTGCCATTCCTGCAAGGCATCCATAAAGCGACCAAAGACATGGCGCTGCAAAAAGCCATCGATGGTTTGCCTTTGCCACTGCACCCAGGGGCGGCGCGCTATTACAAAGAAGTCGGTATCGCGATTCCGCAAGCATTAATGGCGAACTGATGTCCACGGGCATGTCTGAGCGCTGGTTCAGCGTGCCCTGACTTTGTGATTTCAGCCCCTCGGAGCGAACGAATGAGTGATTCTTTACAACAACAGTTGCAGCAGTTTGAGTTACCCACTCGGACTGATTTTCCTTGGGTGACGGCAGCGATTACCGGCATCGGCGTGGTGCTATCGCTGTTGCACATCTGGTTTAACACCTTATCAACCCTGTCTGAACTGTGGATCTCGGCGACCCACTTTGCTGGCTTCGCGCTGATTTGCCTGCTTTGGTATCCCGCGCACGCCTCGTTAAAACGCAGCAAGCTGGCCTTAATGGTCGATGTGTTGATCGCGCTCGCGGCACTCGGCTGCCTTGTCTACCTTCCTTTTGCCGAAGATGCGCTCTATCAGCGTGGCGTGAAATTTGTCACTTCCGACTGGGTTGTCTCTATCGTGGCGATTTTGATCGCGATAGAAGTGATCCGCCGTACCATGGGCTGGTTTATTCCGGTGCTGATCGTGATTTGCCTAAGCTACGTCGTGTGGTGGGGCAAATGGGCGGGCGGCATTTTCCACTTTCCCGGCTTGAGTATGGAAACCTTGCTGTATCGCAGTTTCTTCTCATCCGAAGGGATGTTTGGTTCTATTTCGCGCATTAGCTGGACCTTCGTTTTCATGTTCATCTTGTTTGGCGCGTTTTTGGTCAAATCCGGCGTCGGTGATTACATCATCAACGTTTCGCGCGCGGCGGCAGGTAAAATTATTGGTGGTCCCGGTTTTATCGCCGTGCTTGGCTCGGGGCTGATGGGCTCTGTGTCGGGATCGAGCGTCGCCAATACCGTTTCAACCGGGGTTATCAGCATTCCGCTGATGCAAAAAGCCGGTTTTCCATCGCGCTTCGCCGCAGGTGTGGAAGCCGCCGCCTCAACCGGAGGGCAGTTGATGCCACCAGTCATGGGCGCTGGGGCGTTTATCATGGCCTCTTACACGCAAATTCCGTATGTCGATATTGTGGCGGTGTCGTTTGTTCCGGCGCTGATCTACTTTTTGTCTGTGGCGTTTTTTGTCCGCATTGAAGCCAAACGCAGCGGAGTGCAAAAAGTGACCACCAGTGATGAGTCGCTGTTTAAAGTGCTGTTGTCTGGCTGGCATAACCTGATCCCGCTGGTGGTGTTAGTGACGCTGCTGGTGAAAGGGTTTACCCCGACTTACGCCGCAGGCATTTCTATCCTTTCGGTGATCGTCGCTTCTTGGTTTTCTAAAGATCACAAGATGGGGCCAAAAGAGATTATTGATGCACTGTCGCAAGGGGCGAAAAACATGGCGACCACGGCGGTCTTGCTGGTTGGCATTGGTCTGGTGATCAACGTGATTACCACCACCGGCATTGGCAATACCTTTTCGCTGATGATTAACGGCTGGTCGCAGGGCGATCTGCTGATCATGCTGGTGCTGATTGCCTTGGCATCCTTGGTGCTGGGCATGGGGCTGCCCGTGACCGCTGCGTACATCGTCTTGGGTACACTGTCAGCGCCCGCGTTGTATCAACTGATCGCGGAAAATCAACTGCTCGAGCTGATGGTCAACGGACAGATGCCAGAGCAAGCCAAGGCGATCTTTATGTTGGCCGCGCCAGACAAGTTTGCGCTGCTTAGCGCGCCGATGTCGCTGAAAACGGCGACGGAGATGTTGGCTCTGGTTCCGGTTGATTTTAAGGAGACCTTACTTGAACAAAGTTTAGGCATGGAAGCGGTTGGCTTGGCGCTGTTGGCGGCGCATTTGATCATCTTCTGGCTCTCTCAAGACAGCAACGTCACCCCGCCTGTCTGTTTAACCGCTTTCGCAGCGGCAACCATCGCCAAAACGCCGCCCATGCGCACCGGATTAACTGCGTGGAAAATTGCCAAAGGCTTGTATTTAGTGCCGCTGTTGATTGCGTACACTGGGCTGGTGAGCTGGGATGTGACCACGGTGTTGATGACAGGATTTTTCGCCATCTTTGGTACTTACGCTTTGATCGGCGCGATTGAAGGTTATTTGGAAAGCAAGATTAACATTCTGATCCGCATCGTATTATTAGCTGTGGGCGCACTGATGGTGTGGCACGATGTGCCGTTGTGGGGACGTGTGCTCTCGCTCGCGATTTTTATCGGGATTTTTATTTACAGTAGCCGGGCATATAAAACGCAGTCGCCTATGGCGACCGCGTAGAGGGAGGAGAGCAAAACGTGTATGACTACATCATCGTTGGCGGTGGCATTGTGGGTGTCTCCACCGCGTGGCAATTACAACGCCAGTTTGCCGATAAATCGGTGCTGCTGTTAGAAAAAGAAGCGCAGTTTGCCAAACATCAAACTGGCCACAATAGCGGGGTGATCCATGCGGGCGTTTACTACGCGCCAGGCAGCTTGAAGGCGGATTTTTGCAAACGCGGCGTAGAAGCGACCAAGGCGTTTTGCGCTAAGCATCAGATCCCGGTGGAAAACTGCGGCAAGCTGTTGGTGGCGACAAGCGGGGCAGAAATGGAACGAATGGAAGCGCTTTATCAGCGCTGCCATACCAACGGCATTGAGGTTGAACGGCTTGATGCTGCGCAACTGAAATTGGCTGAACCCAATATCGTTGGTCTTGGTGCTATTTATGTGCCGTCGACCAGTATTGTCGACTACAAGCAGGTGACGGAAAAAATGGCGCAGGAGTTTATCGAATGCGGTGGCGAAGTACGTTTGCAAAGCGAAGTGGTGGCAATTGAAGAGCACGCAGAAGAAGTGCAAATCACGTGCGTTTCTGACGGACAAAGCGTGCAGATTAATGGGCGATTTTTGATCTCGTGTGGCGGACTCATGGCCGATCGGCTCACTAAAATGATGGGCATTGCCACCGATTTCCAGATCATTCCTTATCGCGGCGAGTATTACCGCTTGCCAGCTCACCACAATCAGGTGGTGAAGCATTTGATCTACCCAATCCCCGATCCAGACTTGCCGTTTCTTGGCGTCCATCTGACTCGAATGATTGATGGGAGTGTGACGGTTGGCCCAAACGCCGTGCAAGGCTGGAAGCGAGAAGGGTATCAAAAGTTCAATGTCAGTTGGCGCGATAGCGCGCAGATGTTGGCATTTCCCGGTTTTTGGAAAGTAACCGCCAAACATTTGCGCACCGGAGTGAAAGAGTTTATCAACTCGTGGTGGAAGCCGGGGTATTTGCAATTGGTCAACAAATATTGCCCGCACATCACCTTGGCGGATCTGCAACCTTATCCCGTGGGTATTCGCGCCCAAGCGGTGCTCTCGGACGGCAGCTTAGTGCATGATTTTTTGTTTGCGGAGAGCCCACGCAGCCTGCATGTGTGTAACGCGCCGTCCCCCGCCGCCACTTCAGCCATTCCGATTGGCGAGTACATCGGTAAAAAAGTGATCGAGAAAATGAAGGCGCAGTGACGCCTTCCTATTTTCCTTTAAAAACAATCAGTTTAACCCTCACCTTTGGCAATTTCGCACTATATTAAGCTAGCCTCATTTGCTTGTTTCTTGACTGAATGCAATTTAAGTGTGACACACGCAATTTGCATTACATGATTGTGGTTTATTTGCAATAAATGTTGATCGGTGAAGCATTTTTGTAATCAACGCGTCACTAATTTTTACAAATTGATTTCCGTCAAAATGGTAGGGTTATTATGTGCTACTGTGCGCGCAACAAAAAATTCTTACAAATTAG
Source organism: Vibrio sp. S234-5 (assembly GCF_000960595.1). Taxonomy (NCBI): domain Bacteria; kingdom Pseudomonadati; phylum Pseudomonadota; class Gammaproteobacteria; order Vibrionales; family Vibrionaceae; genus Vibrio; species Vibrio sp. S234-5. The sequence continues at coordinate 211,447 of NZ_JZAM01000033.1, read as the reverse complement.
AAAGATAATTTAGCCCTACATAAAAGGAATAAACAATGAGAAAAACACTTTCTAGTCTTGCAGTGGTTGCAGCGCTTTTTTCCGCAAACGTTCTTGCGCATGCAGAAGGCGACTACATCTTACGCGTCGGTTTAGCCTCTGTGATGCCAAACGACAGCAGCGATAAGATTCTGGGATCCTCTAATGAGTTGGAAGTTGACTCAAACACCCAGCTTGGTCTCACGTTTGGCTATATGTACACCGACAACATCAGTTTCGAAGTGCTGGCAGCAACGCCATTTAGCCACAACATTTCGACAGAACTGGGCGGTTTGGACAACATCGCCAAAACCAAGCACTTACCACCGAGCTTTATGGTGCAGTACTACTTTGGCACCAAAGAGAGCACGTGGCGCCCTTACGTTGGTGCAGGTCTGAACTACACCATGTTCTTTGACGAAGGGTTTAACGATCGCGGCAAAGGTGCCGGCCTGTCGGATCTGAGCTTAGAAGATTCTTGGGGATTGGTGGCCAACGTCGGTGTTGACTACGCGCTGAACGACACTTGGTTCCTCAACACCTCTTTGTGGTATGCCGATATCGATACCGAAGCAACTTACAAAGCGGGTGGTACAACCTATAAAACCGATGTGACGATTGACCCTTGGGTTGTGATGTTCACTGGTGGTTATAAATTCTAATCGGCTTAAAAAGACACCATCAGCAAAGAACACACAATTTCACTAACTATTTGGCGAAGTTTCGCCCGTCAGTTATCTAGTTCGTTCCTTACATTAAGAGGAGCCCGACAAGGCTCCTCTTCTTCCTTCTCTCATCTCACTCTTGGGTGAATTCAATTTGAGTGAAATGGGGATTTTCGCAAAGTGCGGTCATCGCGAGGATCTGTTTAGTGGGCACCAACACTGCATCGCCGCCAACTTCAATCTCCATACATTCCTGCTTCTGTTGGTTGTAACTGGTCGTGAGGGCCAATCCGGAAATGCTGTTGCCGTTGATTAAAGTTAATTCAACCGCAATGCCATATAAGCAGGCGATTTCAATGTAGTCATATTGGCTGCAACTGATCATGGTGACTCCGTTTCACGTGGTTATCGTTTGCTAAGCACAGATTGCCATTCTACTAACTAAACAGGTACAAACAGATCTTAAATCGCGCTTATTTGTGCGGTGAGTGTCTCAGGATTGGCGATATTTTGCGCTTTACCATTGGCAAACGCATTAATGTTCTCAAACGCACAGCGAAAGTACAGCTCGTAGCTGTTTTGCTCAACATAGCCGAGGTGTGGCGAGGCGAGCACGTTGGGTAAAGTCAGCAGCGGTTGATTCTCTGCGTTGGCGGGTTCTTGCTCGTAGACATCAACGGCGGCAAATTTGTCTGGGTTGTCAGCCATTTGTCGATATAACGCCCCGGCTTGTACCAGCTCGGCCCGACTGGTGTTGACAAACAACGAGCTTGATTTCATCTGCGCTAAGTCTGCTTGAGTGACGATGCCACGCGTTGCATCATTTAAGCGTAAATGCAGTGAAAGCACATCCGCGCGGCAAAAAAACTCGCTTTTACTTTTCGCTGCGTCAAAGCCATCTTGCTGCGCTTTTTGTCGCGACGCGTCACTGCCCCAAACCAACACTTGCATGCCGAATGCTCTACCAAACTGCGCAATCATCTGGCCAATCTTGCCATAACCCCAGATCCCGAGCGTTTGTCCGTGCAGTGTTTGCCCAAGCCCCGGCAAGTCACTTTGCTGCCAGCGACCGCGTTGTAGATTGTTGAGATATTGAGGTAACTGCCTACGCGCGGCCATGATCAAGGCCCAGCACAGCTCCGCGGGTGCTATCGGCGAGCCGATTCCCTCGGCTACTGCCACGTTGGCTTGTGTACAGGCAGCGAGATCGAGATGGTTGCTGATTTTTCCAGTTTGGCTAATTAACTGTAAGTTTGGCAGTTGGCGAAGTAGGGAAGCAGTGATCGGGGTACGTTCGCGGATGAGGACTAGAGCCTCAAAGGGCTGAAGCCTCTGCGCCAGTGTTGTTTCGTCGTTGATGGTTTGATTAAAGACTGTCACCTGATGATCATCAAGTAGCGAAAAACAGCTAAGGCGCCGCACCTGATCCTGATAATCGTCCAAAATTGCAATTTTCATGAACTCTCCTTGTGAATGAACCCTGCATGTAACACAAATAAATCAAATTCTTAAGCGAGATTTTGAGAGAATGTTCGCAGTAATGTTATTGATAACTCTGTGTCAAAACAAATAAGCACAAAAATATAATTAGCGAATAATTCACTGATTTTTATAGTTGTATTTTATAAAATCAATCAATACTGAATGTCTCAATGTTAATAATATGTATCATTTTGTATACATATGGTTAAATTTATTTTTATAAAAAATTGGCTGAGTGATTTTTTGTTGACCATCTTTCTCGTGCCAGCGGTGTTCCGTTGGCCTTCAACCACATAGATGAGGTTGGAGAAGGAAAAACTATATCAACAGGAATCAAGAATGAAACACAACCAACGTCAAATTCCTTGGCTGATTGCAGCCGGAGTCATCTGTTCTCTTCCAGTCACAGCCGCCGAGATGGTCCCCGTATCCGATAGCAATATCTTGGAGCAGGCGCTTTCGCTACAGGCACAAAGTGTGGCTCCAGTTGAAAATGGCTTTCAGGCAGTCAAGAGTGTTCAGCTTCCTAACGGTCAGGTACGAGTCCGTTATCAGCAGACTTACCAAGGGATCCCTGTCTTTGACACTGCGGTGGTCGCAACAGAAACTCAGTCAGGTTTAAGCAATGTTTATGGCACCATGGCGCAAGGCATCGCAGGCGATGTGGCCTCGGTGAAACCAGCTATCGACCTCAAACAAGCCATCAACATTGCGCTGCAACGCCACCAGACGATCAGCTTCAATGGCCAGCCTTTTAAGGTTGAAAACGAGAACGGTCAACTGATGGTGCGCCTTGACGAAAATAACAAAGCGCAGGTGGTTTACTTAGTTAATTTCTTTGTTGCTGAAGAAGAGCCATCTCGTCCGTTTATGTTCATTGACGCCAACAGTGGCGAAGTGCTGCAAAGCTGGGATGGCCTTAACCATGCAACGGCGCACGGTACTGGTCCTGGCGGAAACAGCAAAACAGGCCGCTATGAGTACGGTACGAACTACCCGGGTTTTGTCATCAACAAAGTGGGCACCACCTGTACCATGGACAACAGTGTGGTCAAAACCGTTGACTTGAAGAACCGAACCTCGGGAAGCACCGCATACAGCTATAGTTGTCCTGGTGAAAGCAACTATAACGACTACAAAGCGGTTAACGGCGCATACTCTCCACTCAATGATGCACACTATTTCGGTAAAGTGGTGTACGACATGTATCAAGATTGGATGAACACGGCTCCGCTGACGTTCAAACTGACCATGCGCGTTCACTACAGCAGCAGCTATGAGAATGCGTTCTGGGATGGTTCTGCGATGACCTTCGGTGATGGCGCTTCAACCTTCTATCCATTGGTTGATATCAACGTCAGTGCCCACGAAGTGAGCCACGGCTTTACCGAGCAAAACTCAGGGCTGATTTACAGCGGCATGTCCGGCGGTATGAACGAAGCCTTCTCTGATATCGCTGGTGAAGCGGCTGAGTTTTACATGAAAGGCAGCGTTGACTGGTTAGTTGGGGCGGATATTTTCAAATCGAGCGGCGGTCTGCGCTACTTTGAACAGCCATCACGCGATGGACGCTCAATCGACCATGCTTCGCAATACTACAACGGTTTGGACGTGCACCACTCCAGTGGTGTTTACAACCGCGCTTTCTACCTGTTGGCGAACAAGTCCGGCTGGAACGTGCGCAAAGGCTTTGAAGTGTTTACCTTGGCAAACCAACTGTACTGGACCGCGAGCAGTACCTTTGATGCTGGTGCTTGTGGCGTAGCAAAAGCGGCTGGTGACATGGGATACAGCGTGAACGATGTGGTTGATGCGTTTAACCAAGTGGGTGTCAACGCAAACTGTGTACCAAACAACTCACGTGTGCTGGTCAATGGTACGCCAGTGAACAACCTCTCTGGCGCATCCGGTTCGCTTGAGTTCTACACCTTTACCGTGGACAGTGCAGCGAGTGCGGTGGTTTCCATCTCTGGCGGTAGCGGCGATGCGGATCTCTATCTCAAGGCTGGCAGCAAACCCACCACAGGTTCTTGGGATTGCCGCCCTTATCGCAACGGCAACAGCGAGAGTTGTTCGGTCAATGCGCAACCCGGCACCACCTACCATGTGATGCTGCGTGGTTACTCAAGCTACAATGGCGTGACACTAAAACTACAACACTAAGTGGTTTGTTTTTCCTAAAATCAGATCGGGCAGGCACTCCTGCCCGGTTTTTCGTTTACATAACCAAATGTTCTAGATAAGACGACAATGTTTTGTCTTGAGTGCTTTTGTTTTTACTCCCTTGCCCTGATATTGGTTAAGTCACCCTCCAATAACATAAGGAAACATCATGGCAGATACCTACATTCCACCTAAAGTTTGGACCATGAATGCGGACAACGGCGGTCAGTGGGCGAGCATCAACCGACCTGATTCCGGTGCGCGCTTTGAACAAGAGCTTCCGGTAGGGCAACATCCGTTGCAGCTCTATTCAATGGGCACGCCCAATGGGCAAAAAGTCACCATTTTGCTCGAAGAGTTACTGGCGCTCGGCGTCTCACAAGCGGAATATGACGCGCACCTGATCAAAATCGGCGATGGCGATCAGTTCTCTTCTGGTTTTGTGGCGGTCAACCCCAATTCGAAGATCCCCGCATTGGTCGATCGCTCTGCAGAGCAGTCGATCAATGTGTTTGAGTCGGGCAACATCTTGCTCTATCTCGCAGAAAAATTTGGCCACTTCCTGCCAAGCGATCTCGCTGCGCGCACTGAAGTGATGAACTGGCTGTTTTGGTTACAAGGCTCGGCGCCGTATCTTGGTGGCGGATTTGGCCATTTCTACGCCTATGCGCCGGAAAAATTTGAGTACCCGATCAACCGTTTTACCATGGAAGCCAAACGCCAACTGGATGTGTTGGATAAACAGTTAGCCAAACAACATGCCTACATTGCGGGTGATGAGTACAGCATTGCCGATATCGCCATCTGGCCTTGGTATGGCAATTTGGTGCTCGGCACCGTGTACAACGCAGCGGAGTTTTTGGATGTGGCGAGCTATCAAAACGTGGTGCGCTGGGCAAAAGCGATCGAACAGCGTAGCGCCGTGCAACGCGGGCGTATTGTCAACCGCACGTGGGGCGAGGAGTGGGAGAGGGTGGCTGAAAGACACAGCGCCGCGGACATCGACCAAGTACTTGCCAAACGCAGCTAATCAGGCTTAAGCGCCACTTGCAAGTAGCCACAGAAAAGGAATGCCACGGCATTCCTTTTTGCTTGCTTGAGCGTGAGGATTCGTTGAGCTCGTCGGAAAGTCAATAGCTAACTGGCGACCGATTGGCTCTCCTCTTCACTGGCACTGTTGCGCAGTTGCACCTTTGCCATCCGTTTGGCTAAGGTATACACGCGTTTGAGTGATTCCACCCACTCCATCTCATAGCGGAAAACTCGTAGGCGATTGCCATCTTGCACCGCCAATCGTTGCGCCTGATGGGCCAACACCGCATCAATCAACGCATTGAGCTCACGCTTGGCGTTGATTACTGCTTGCGCTTCGGCGGCGTCGCTGCGCCGCACCGAGTTAACTGCATCCAGTAACGTGTGATTCACTTTTTCTTGCACTGTGTCTAAGGTCTTGCGCATCTCTGGGCTGATGCTGATGTCATCGTTAAGTGCTTTATAGGCCAGTGGCAAGAGCGAGTTGACGACGATATCGGCGACGCTTTCGAGCTGGTGGCTAATGCTGATCAATTTGATCTGCCGCGCACTTTGTTGATCAGAAAGTGGCTCTTTGCGCAGTTGGCCAAGATAGGAAAGAATAGCGCCATGCAGTTGATCGACCTCCTCTTCAATCGCTTCAATTTCTTTGAGTTTGTCTCTCACCGCGAGCACTTCTTGGCGCTTTTTACAACCTGGCGCGAGAGGAGGCAACATGTTGAGCATGTTACAGACCCGTCGTCCGACTCGGCCAATCTCCAGTTTCGCTTGATCGAGCGCGATGTCAGGGGTGGGAAGAAACGCTGCGTCAATGTATTTGGTCTGCAATTGCGTTTTTGTCTCGCCCGATTGAGGAGGAAGAATTTTGCGCACCAGCCAGACAAACGCCCCCGCAAAGGGCAGCATGATCGCGGTGTTAAGCACATTGAACAGGGTGTTGGCGTTGGCAATTTGCCTAGGCAGTTCGGCGGCCAGTTTGTCCACCCCGCTTAGGCCCGGTTGCGTCGGTGAAAGTGCGATACTCATTTGCGCCAGCCAACCAATCAGCGGTAACCAAATCATCACCCCCAGCACATTGAACAGCACATGCACGGCCGCGGTTTGCATCGCTTCGCGGCTTTTTCCGACCGCGGCGAAGATGGCGGTGATGCAGGTGCCGATGTTCGCGCCCATGGCTAGTGCGATCCCGGTTTCTAGCGGAATAAAACCTTGGCCAGCGAGCACAATCACAATCCCTGTGGTGGCGGAAGAGGACTGAACCAGTGCGGTAAATAGGGCCGAAATTAAGATCGCCAGAAAGAAATTGTGCATGTGTGCCATTAACTGAATGAATGGCTGGTAGCTGCGCAGCGGCTCCATCGCCTCGCTCATTAGATTCATGCCAAGGAAAATCAATCCTAAGCCAAACAACATGTTACCGTAATGCTGGGTGGTCTCTTTTTTCGAGACAAAGAACATCATAAAGCCAATTGCTACCATCGCGAGCGCCGCTTTGGTCACTTTAAAGGCGATGATTTGTGCGGTAACTGTGGTACCAATATTGGCGCCCATAATCACGCCAATCGCTTGCGGCAGCGTCATTAGCCCCGCTGAAATAAATCCCACCAACAGGACCGTGGTCACCGACGACGATTGAATGATCGCAGTAATGCCCGTACCGGTTGCGACCGCCGCTAAGCGGTTAGTGGTCAGTTTGGCAAGCCACTGCTTCATCTTGTTGCCCGCGACGCGTTTTAGCGCATCGGACATTTTCTCCATGCCATAGAGAAAAATCGCTAACCCGCCGAAGAGGCCAATGCTCATTGGTAAGTAGTGGATCTCATTTTGCTGGGTACTCGCCGTTTCAGTGGCGGAAAAAACGGCAAAAGGCAACAAAGTGAGGAGAAAGGCGAGCTTGGACAGAAAAGGGAGAGTAGGCATAGGCAACATAGGCAGCATCACTTTTATTCTTCTTCGTTACTTAAAGATTAGCCGTTAATAATCAGAGCGTGACAGATTCGTTTCACACAGCAGTTTGCGAGTGATTTCTAACTCTTTCATGGTGTTGTGAGTATTGAATGGTATGCATATCTGCTGTTCGATATATTAGTCAGAGCAATTTAACGAAGGGCTAGATTAATGAGAAGTATGCTGTTTATACCCGTTATACCTGCACTTTTGCTGGCTGGATGCACGCTGACCGAGTTGTCACTGCCACTTCAGCCAGACAGCAACTGGCAGGTGGCCACACTACCGAATGGAATGAAATATCACCTTTATCCTACTGACGACTCGCAAGTATCACTGCGCTTGGTGATCAATAGCGGTTCTTTTCAAGAAACGCCGCAGCAGCAAGGTTACGCGCATTTTATTGAGCACATGGCGTTTAATGGCAGCCAACATTTTGCGGGTAATCAAGTGATTGAGCTGTTTGAGCAAGCTGGGGGCAGATTTGGTGCCGATATCAACGCCTTTACCAGTTACCAGCAAACAACTTATAAATTGGATCTGGCAGACAATAAACGGCTTAAAGACGCGTTAACGTGGATGCGTGACATTGGCGATGGCCTTGAGTTTGACCCCAATGAAGTTGAAAAAGAGAAAGGGGTGATTTTGGGTGAGTGGCGTCGCTCTCGCCCGGAAGATAAAGCGTTTTTTTATAATCTATACAATGCCATGATTGATGACACGGCCTACGATCAGCATGATGTACTGGGCTCGGAAGCCTCCATCCAAAATGCCACGGCCACGGCGTTGCAAAACTACTATCAACGCTGGTATCAGCCGCAATATAGCGAACTGATTGTCACTGGCAATGTCGATGCTGCGCAGTTGAGTGAAGTGATTCAGCAGACTTTTTCGAGCTGGCAGTCAAGCACCACTGAGCCTTTGCCAAAACAGCGTGATGTCTCCTTAGTGGTTGAAGATCGGGTGCTGCTGAGCAGTTCACTAGAATCGCCAAGCGTTCATTACGTGATTGATCGCGGTCCTGCCAGCGTGCAGAACCGCGCACAGCAGTGGCAAAACTGGAGTGATGATATTAGCGCCAAGCTCATTCAGCAGCGCTTGTATGCAACGCTGAATGATTCGGCAGAGCCTTTTTTGAACGTCTACGCCGGTAATGAAATCATCAACTACAGCCGAGTCTCTTTTGCCGGGATATTTTTTGCACCCGAGCAGCGCCATGAGATGAATCGGTTGTTCACCAGCACGCTCGCATCACTGCGCGATCATGGCGTGACCCAGCAAGAGCTGGATACGGTGCTGGCTGAATATCACGGCTGGCTAGACAATCTAGAGAGCGATTGGTCTAAGCACAATCCAGCCTACTCGGCTGATCAGCGCGTTTTTGCCCTTGAGCAAAATAGCGTCAATCAATCCAAAGCGGACTACCAGCAGAGCTTGAGCCAGTTTGTTGCCAGCCATGATTTAAGCCAAACCAATCAGCAGTTACGCGATTTGTTGTCCTCGGATCCCGCATTCATCATGGGCTTAGATAGAGGCGATAAGATTGCCCAGTGGGTAGGGGCAACCAAGGCCGTTAGTGCGGCTTACCAACAAGCGGGCATCAAGCCGCTCAATATGGATGTCAAAAGTAATGGCTTGCTTGAGCCGAAGCAGGATGGGCGCATTTTAAGCGTGGCTGACCACCCCGGCGGTTTTAAAGTTTTTCAATTATCGAATGGGGTGGAAGTCTGGTTCCAGCAAGACAAACAAGCAGGCGATCGCGCTTACTTCAATTTTGCCAGTCAAGGTGGTAAAGCAGCCTTGGATCCTTCGCTGTTCGCTGCGTTTGAAGTGGCTACAGCCGCGGCGATACAAAGCGGCTTGGGACAATTTTCAGGCCCGGAGCTTGATCGCTATTTGCGCAGCAAGGATGTTGCCCTCTATCCCTATCTGGGTTTGACGCACCACGGCATTGAAGTGACCACGGCGAAAAAGCACTTAGCGGTAGCGATGCAAGCTCTATACAACACCACAACAGAGATCAAGGTGGAAGCCAAACAGCTTGAGGCGGCGAAGAAAAACTTTGCGCAAAATCGTGACGCGTTTGTCGATTCGCCTGTCGGTAAGTGGATTATGAGCATCAATCGTAACTTCTACCAACCGCAAAGCCGTCACCAGCTATTGTTGCCGGAGGATATTAAGGAGGTCACTTCAGAACAAATTCATGCCGTGCACCAAGAGTTATTTCATAAAAATCATGGATTTAAGATGGTCGTTGTTGCCGATTTGACCAGCGAGCAATTAACGCCCTTGCTGCGTCAATATGTGGCGTCGATTCAGTTGCAAGACGCCGAACCCATCGACTTCAGCGTAAAATATCGACAAGACTCCAAAGTCTATCAATCTTTGAATGAAGGGGCAGAAGCGTCATCCATGTACGTTGTGCGGCTGTGGAATCCACAGGGTGAGGTGAAGGTGGGTAAAGCGGTGTTTGCCGAAGACATGCTACAACGCATCAGCACCAGCCGCGTGCTCAAACAGCTACGTGAGGAGGCGAGTTTAGATTACAGCCCAAATGTGACTTCAATCGCACTGGACAACGAAGCGGTCTCTGACTGGTATTTTGAATCGCAATTGGCGCCACAAGATGTGGAAAAAATGGAAGCTCAATTAAACACCGTACTTTCACAATTGGCGAATGACATTACGCAGCAAGAAGTCGATACCGCTGCGCAGCAACTGAGCTTGGCTTTGCAAGATCTCGCCAAGGATCCCAAGCAACGTTGCTGGTTCTACACCCGTTATTTGATCAGCGGCTATGGGGTGGATGTGTTGCTTGATGTGGACAAAACCGCCCACAGCGTCACTCTGCAAGAGATTCGCCGATTGGCTAAGCACGCTTTTGGCCCTGACGCCAAACGCTTTACCAGCGTACTCAATCCTAAATCCTAACCCTCGTCTATCTATGTTCAGGCAACGGAGGCGGTTGCCTGAACGTTTCTCGATGTTCCGAAAATCGTCTCTGACCAGCTTGCGTGCTTCTTAGAGTCTGCTAATACTCTTTAGTGTATTCGTAATATTATCAGTAATTTAATATGCACCTTGTTGCGTTTTTGGTGTGGTGTGTGCTAGTCAATTGACTGGTTTTACCAATAAACGCAAGTGCAGTCACAGAAAAAAAGCCGTGCCACAGAGTTCGCCCATATTAAAACCGTGACACTAGTGAGAAAATACACCGGCTTAGGTGAGGGAAAGTGATTGCTGCCACTCCCGTGCAATGTATGAGCCCCAACGGCGAGTGTGATGTGCCCTGAAGTGATGCGAATAACATTTAAAAAGAAACTCCATTTTGCCCTCCCGCTTTGCAGGGTGAGAAGAGACTAGGAAAGCCAGTCATGTTTAATCAAAAACTCAAATCAGAAATACGCCAATTACAGAGTGAGTTGGACAATGCCAAACAACAACATGCCATCGAAATCGCCGAATTTTCTGCCTTAATTGAGCAAAAAGAGCGAGAAATACAAGAATTGAAAGAATCGCGTTTTATTGAGTCGGCTCTTGTAAGAAGCCAACTGCAAGGCGGCACTATGCTTGAAGCGATTCGCACCGGGCTTGCCTCTAGCGCCGAAGAGCTGATTCGTGAGCGCGAGTCGCTGGTCGAATTGGACGAGATGTTCGAACAAACGCACGCCGCGCTGGGAAGGTTGGAAAGTCGTGCCAAACGCATCAATGAACAGGCCAACAGCAATATGCAAGGGGCGCAAGTGTTGGAAAACACCGCATCCTCCATCGGACAGCTTATCCACGCGATTCAAGAGATCTCTGCACAAACCAACTTGTTGGCGCTCAATGCTGCGATTGAAGCGGCACGCGCTGGTGAAGCCGGGCGCGGTTTTGCCGTGGTAGCGGATGAAGTGCGCGCTTTAGCGGGCAAAGCGCATACGGCCAGTGAGCAAATCGAAGAGTTGGTCAACAAAGTGATTGTGCAAACCTCAGACATCAAACAGTCGATCGGTAAAAACCAGACTTATTCGTTGGAAGTTGCCAGCTCGTCAGAACAAATCGGCGCTGTGGTCAGCGATGTGGTGGTTAAATCCCGCCAAATGCAGGAGGTGATCCGCGTAGCGACAACCCGAGCCTTCCTTGACACGGTGAAGCTTGACCATGCAGTGTGGAAAAATAATGTCTACGACAGCATTAACCGCCGCAAATTCGACACTGTGGTGAACAGTCACAGCGAATGCCGTTTAGGGCGCTGGTACTTTGAAGGACAAGGTGCTAAGCAGTACAGTCACCTTGCCAGCTATGGCAGCTTGAAAACGCCACATCAGCGTGTACACGACGCTGGCCGCGCCGCGTTGGATGCGGGCGGCAAGCGTGATATGAACCGTTTAGTCAGCCAACTGGAAGCAATGGAATCGTCCAGTGAACAAGTGGTCACGGTGATTGATCGCCTACTCAACGAAGTGATTCACGATAAGCGCTAAAGGATAAAACTCGCCACGGCGTTGTGGGTCGTGGCGACATCCCTTTGAAAGCACGCTATTATTCTCGTGTCCTTGCTGCATATTGACAAATAATAGAGTGATAAATTCTAAAAACGAGGTAAATATCGCAAAATAAACTATAGTGAAATTCACTAATATTGATTATATTGATATTCATATGACAAATTTGAAACAATCCGATTTCAAATGGTGGTGATATGGATATGCACAACTACTCAAGCTATTGGTTTACTAAAGATTACAAAATCGCTTTCTTCTTTCCTGCATAGTCTCTTCTATTGGTGGGTATTCCACTATCTGTCTGATTTTAAATTAATAATAAACAGTTAATTAATCAGAATCCCACAATCTGCTTACTCATTCACATGCGAACGGTTATTTCCGTAGCGTGCGAAAAAGTACGCTTTAAATATATTTATCCTGAATATTCTGAGTCTCTATTCGGGCGGGATCTGATTACCTGCAAGAAAGGTAATAATAATGAACAATTTCAAACATCTTCCAGAACCATTTCGTATTCGTGTTATTGAGCCAGTAAAACGCACCACAGAAGAATATCGCCAACAGGCGATTATCAATGCCGGTATGAATCCGTTTTTACTCGACAGCGAAGATGTGTTTATCGATCTGTTGACCGACAGTGGTACCGGCGCAGTAACGCAAGACATGCAAGCGGCGATGCTGCGTGGTGATGAAGCGTACAGCGGTAGCCGCAGTTACTACGCCTTAAAAAATGCAGTACAAGATATTTTTGGCTATCAATACACCATCCCAACGCACCAAGGTCGCGGCGCAGAGCAAATTTATATTCCGGTGCTGATTAAAAAACGCGAACAGGAGAAAGGGTTAGATCGCAGTAAAATGGTCGCGCTATCCAACTATTTTTTCGACACCACGCAAGGGCATACGCAAATCAACTGCTGCGTGGCGAAAAACGTCTACACCGAAGAGGCGTTTGACACTTCGGTGACCGCCGATTTTAAGGGCAACTTTGATTTAGAAAAGCTTGAACACGCCATCCTTGAAGCCGGGCCTGCCAATGTTCCTTATATTGTCAGCACCATCACCTGCAATTCGGCGGGCGGACAGCCTGTATCGATCGCCAACTTGAAAGCGGTGTATGAAATCGCGCAGCGCTACGACATTCCGGTGATTATGGACTCAGCGCGTTTTGCGGAAAACGCCTATTTTATTCAGCAGCGCGAGCCGGGTTATCAGGAAAAAAGCATTGCCGAAATCACCTTAGAAGCCTACCGCTACGCCGATGGATTGGCGATGTCAGCGAAAAAAGACGCCATGGTACAGATGGGTGGTTTGCTCTGTTTTAAAGACGATCGCATGCTGGATGTGTACAACGAATGTCGCACTTTGTGTGTGGTGCAAGAGGGTTTTCCAACCTATGGCGGTTTGGAAGGCGGCGCGATGGAACGTTTAGCGGTTGGCCTGTATGACGGCATGCGCCAAGAGTGGCTCGCCTATCGCATCAGCCAAGTGCAATATTTAGTCGATGGGTTAGAAGCACTGGGTATCGTTTGCCAGCAAGCAGGCGGTCATGCGGCGTTTGTTGATGCTGGAAAATTGCTGCCCCATATTCCGGCGGAGCAGTTCCCAGCGCATGCGCTGGCGTGTGAGCTTTACAAAGTTGCGGGGATTCGCGCGGTGGAAATTGGCTCTTTGCTGCTAGGGCGTGACCCGGCAACAGGCAAGCAGCTTGCCTCCCCAGCGGAGCTGCTGCGACTTACCATTCCCCGCGCGACCTATACGCAAACGCACATGGATTTTATTATCGAAGCGTTTGAAAAGGTCAAAGCCAACGCGGCGAACGTCAAAGGGCTGGAATTTACTTACGAGCCGCCCGTACTGCGACATTTCACTGCGCGCTTTAAAGAGGTGAAATAAAGCCTTAACGTTGAGAAAAGATAAGCAACAGCAACCGGGCACGATCGCGCGGTTGCTGTTTTTGCTAACTCACGGATGAGAGCGGCGCTTAGCGAGACACGCTCTGATTGGCCGCGATCTGCTCGCCCATGGCGATTAAGCGATCGAGGATGCGTTCACCGTCGGCACGTAAGCCGTTGTGTTCATACTCGTTGGTGATCCACGCTTTGGCGTTGGGCATCAGCGCTAAAGTTTCACGGCTGAAATCCATCTCCACAAACATATCATCGGCGTATACCGCGCAGCTTACCGGCACGCTGTTACGCTTGAGCTGTTCGGCATCATACAAGTCGTCCCAATCGGCTTTTTGTGCGAGGAGCTCGGCCGCTTGCTGAAGTGGTTTAAGATTGATGTATTGATCAAACATCCAAGGGAAGACCATTTCCCCTGTGAAGTAAAACGCTTGGCCCGGCTGATAGTCAAACACTTGCTGCGCTTGGCGCACGCGGTGCGCGCTCCAGTTTGACGCAAAACCCTGACAGTAAATCGACTCATGTAAAATGGCGTAGATTGGGTTGGTGTTAAACGACTGTTGTTCCAGCATCTGCTGCAAAAACTCATAGCGTAGCGCCGCTTTGCCGTTCAGGTTGATAAAGGCATTTTCCAGCAAATAGTAGGTCGCAAGGAAGGTGTCACTCATGCCAAAGTGAATGCCCGTTTGCTGGAACTGCTCGACGGTAAAACGCTGGCCGTTGGGCAAATATTCGTTATGTGTCAGCAGATGGTCGGCGATTTGCTGGCAGAGAGTTTGCGCTTGCGGAAATTGTTCGAAGAAGGCGCGGTTTTTGTCCATGGTGCGCTTAAACGTCGCCTGATAGACATCATCGGGGTGGCGCGAAATCGATGGCACTCCACCAGTGATGTAGCTGCGCAGTAGACTGTCTGGGAACAGTGATAGGTACGTGAGGGAACAAAAACCACCAAAACTCTGGCCTAAAATGGCCCACTTTTCGATGCCTAACTCACGGCGAATAAACTCGGCATCGCGCACTATGTTATCGGCGCGAAAATGTTGCAGATAATCGGCCTGTTGCTGCGCGCTGAGCTCGGCTAAGGTCTGATGGCTGATCACGCTGCTGTTGCCCGTGCCACGTTGGTCTAAAAGTAGTACGCGATACTGTTGCAATGCACGCTTGAGCCATCCGCTGTTGCCTGTTGGCCTTCCCGCCGCAAAGCCCGGTCCACCTTGAAAGTAAACGAGCCAAGGCTTTTCCTCATCACCAGTGCGGCGCACGGCGCGGGCAAAAATCTCAATCTCGCCTTTGCTTTGGTCTGCATAATCCAATGGTACGTTAAAATAGTGCGGGGTGAACGTCAGTCCTTCGTGGTGAAACGTCAGTGCGTGATGCATTTTTCTTTCCTTGTTCTGGGTTTAGCGGACGCAGTTTAACGGGTCTTGCCGCGTTTGTCTTAAATCCGACGGATGTAGAATAGTGGGAGTACTATTTTCAAAAAAAATTTGAAAAAGAAGTTAATCACTGGCGGTTTTTCAAATGGGTTCAGTCGGTTAGATTAGCCACACAAACGACATGAAGGACCACGGGTCCACTAATTGGAGAAAATATGAGTATTGTTCACGCCGCCAAATCCCGTTATTCCACCAAAGCATTTGATGCCAGCCGAAAAATTGCGCCAGAGAAAGTCGAAGAGATCAAAGAGCTACTGCGTATGAGTGCTTCGAGCGTTAACTCTCAGCCTTGGCACTTTATCGTCGCTAGCAGCGACGAGGGCAAAGCGCGCATTGCCAAAGCGACTCAAGGCGGTTTTGCTTTTAACGAGCGCAAAGTGCTGGATGCATCACACGTTGTGGTGTTTTGTGCCAAAACCAGCATTGATGAAAACTATCTACTGGATCTCCTTGAAAACGAAGATAAAGATGGACGTTTTGCCGATGAAGCGAGCAAAACTGGCATGCACAATGGTCGCTCCTTTTTCGTCAATTTGCACCGTTTTGATCTCAAAGATGCGCATCACTGGATGGAGAAACAAGTCTATCTGAATGTCGGTACTTTGCTGCTGGGTGCGTCTGCGATGGAGATTGACGCGGTGCCGATTGAAGGCTTTGATGCCAAAGTGCTCGATGAGGAGTTTGGTCTGCGTGATAAAGGGCTGACCAGTTTAGTGATTGTGCCGCTGGGCTATCATAGTGAAGCCGATTTTAATGCCAAACTACCGAAATCGCGCTGGCCAGCCGAAACGGTTTTTACCGAGATCTGAATCATGATTCATCTATTAGTGGAAATTAAAGCGCACGCTGAGCACATCGAACAAGTTCGCGGTTTACTCACAGCGCTGCTTGAACCGACGCGTCAGGAAGAGGGCTGCTGCCAGTATGAGCTTTTTGCCGACAGCCAAATCGAAGGCCTTTTTTTTATGCAAGAGATCTGGTGTTCGCAGCAAAGTCTTGATAGACACGTCGCCAGCGACCACTTTCAAGCCTTCAAGCAACAAGTGGACAGTGCCGATATTTTAGAATACCTGCACCTTCGTCCGCTCTCATTCGTGGCTTAGTTCTGTGTGGTTTAGCTGACAATGCTGCTCAATGGCTGCCAGTACCGCTTGACGTTGCTGGCAGCACTTATTTTGTACAAATTCTTGGAAAGTACGGATAAGTGGCGTGATTGCCCGCCGATCGGTACACATCATGTAAATCGGTACCACGCCGCCATCCCATTCAGGCAACACGCGCACCAATCGGCCGCTTAGAATATCTTGGCTAATATCCATCAGTGATTTATACGCGACGCCTTTGCCTTTTAATGCTTGGCGATGTGCTACTTCGCCGTCATTGGTGGTTGGATTGCCGCTGACGACCACACTTTCCGTTTCACCTTGACGATGCAACTGCCATTTGTTGTGCAGCGAACCAGAGAGCATGTAGCACAAGCAGTTGTGCTGAAGCAGGTCGCTAGGCTCGCGAAGCGGCGCATGAGAGCCGACGTACTCCGGTGACGCGCACAAAATGCGCTCATTGGACTTGCACAGCGGAATAGCAATTAAGCTCGAATCGGCTGGTTCGCCGTAGCGAATTGCGACATCGACGGGCTGGCTATACATGTCGGTAAGGCTGTCTGACAGGTCGAGTTTAACGGCTACCCGTGGGTGCAGTTCGATAAACTCATCAATCCACTCCAAGAGCATGTTGCGGCCAAAATCGGAAGGGGCGCTGACATAAAGCTGCCCGGCTAATTCGCCCCGAGCGCAGTTGATCTCATTTAAACCCTCTTCAATCAAGTTGAGTGCCGCACTGGTTTTTTGCAGGAAAAGCGTGCCATCCCCCGTAAGACGTAAGCTGCGCGTCGAGCGTACAAACAGCGGGAAATGGATCTGCTCTTCAAGGCGTTTAATTGCAGCGCTCACCGCGGCAGGAGTGAGATCAAGGCTGTTGGCCGCTTTTGAAAAACTGCCCTGACGAGCGGTTTCCACGAAAATGTTCAGATCGTTCAGTGCTTTCATCGGAGGGGTCGTGAGAGATAATTTTGCCCGACTATAGCCGATTTATCAGCAAAACGCCTCAGTCATAGAGCTGAGGCTGGTACGAACGTTAGCTAAGCGTGGGCTGCAAGGTGAGCATCGCATCTCTTAAGCGTTCTGATAGTGGCGCTTTGCACTGATTTTTAAAATCGAACATCACCACAGTAGCAATGCCTATGGTGGTGACCTTGCCCATGTTTTTACTCACGACCTGATATTCCATGGTAAAGCGATCTTCACCCACCTGCGTCACTCTGGAGCCGATGAGCAAGGTGTCGGGGTAGGTCACTGGAATGCGATAACGGCATTGAGTGTCACTTAATACGGGGCCAATCTGCGTCTTTTTCAGTTCATCCATCAGGTTGATTTGCGCAAAATACTCTAAACGCGCTGTTTCAAAGTAGCGGAAGTAGACAACATTGTTGACGTGCTGTAGCGCGTCCATTTCTCCCCACGCGACCTTAATCTCGGTGATAACCGGAAACTCTTCTAATAGTGAATGCATTGGCGCTCCTTTTCGTGATTCGTCTTACCATTTCGAGTTTTTATTCTAAATTGTATGCGACAATTATGTAATGATTAGATTAACAGAATGTAAAAATAAAAGATGTTTTGTGTTGAAATTGGTAAGGTGTAAGCTTTACTAAGACGCGAGAGCAACGTACCTTTTGCTTAAATGTGTGCGCAAGGAGAAGTAGCGATGACAGAACTGGCGGGTTTTAATCGAGCGGTTGTGGGCAAGCGTACAGATTGGACGGATGAGTTATTTAGTCTGCGTATCAACGGGGCCAATCTCGATTTCAAAGCAGGACAATTTACGAAACTGGCGTTGCCAGGGGAAAATGGTAAAGCGCTCAGTCGTGCTTACTCTTTGGTGAATGCACCCTCGGTCAATAGTGACTGGTTGGAATTTCTCATTGTCGCTAACCCAGAAGGGCAATTGACGCCGAAGCTGCAAGCGTTAAAACCCGGCGATGAGATCTACGTTGGGCAAACCGCGCACGGCGATCTCACGGCAGAAACGATTCCTAAATCAACTCAAGATCTCTGGTTGTTTGCCACCGGCACGGGCATCGGACCTTTTCTCTCTTTGCTTGACGACATCACTCAGCCTCCTCGCTGTGACCAGATTGTTTTGTTACATGCGGTTCGCTACGAGAAAGATCTCGTTTATCGCTACCTGATAGAACAGCTTGCTGAGCTCTACCAAGGACGCCTCAGATACGTGCCCGTGGTCTCGCGAGAGTCAAGTGCTGGCGCGCTGAAAGGGCGCATCCCTGACTTATTGCAATCGGGAGCGTTGTTTGACCATTTGCAGTGTACTCTCAGCTCTGAACGCAGTTTTGCCATGTTGTGCGGCAATCCTGAGATGATTAAAGAGACTACGGCGGTGTTGCAAAGTTTGGGGTTAGAAAAATATCGTCGTCAAACAGGCGGACACATCCTCTACGAGCGCTATTGGTAAGTGAGTCTGGTAAGTGAGTCAGCGAGGTGGATGTCGCTTGAAAAAACAAGAGCCCTGATAAAATCAGCGCTCTTGAGCAGGGTGGAGTCAATCACTGCTCATTAATAAAGGCCTTAAAGCGTGCTTTGGTTTCATCGTCGGCTTTTTCATACCAGAAATGCAGCATCTCTTCAGCGGCGCTTGAGGCTTGATGCCCTTCCACCACTGGCTTTAATGCGGCAACGGTGAGTGGGGCACCAATCGCGGCGATGCCGCCAGCGCGGTTGTAGTCTTCCACTTCACGATGAAAATCACGGCCAATTTGCAGCCCTTCCTTGATCAGCTTGTCTTCCGTTTTCTCTACCGTTTGGCCATCGGCATCGATCAACTGCCAGTCGAGCTGTTTGATCTCACTTTCAGCAACGCGATGATCGCGGTATTTCGGCATAAAAAAACTCAGTTCGCTGCCATTGGCGGTAAACTTTGCCACAATCACGTCACTTTCAACGCCGATGCGGTCATTGCCTTGGCTAAAAAACGGTTCGTAGCGGAATACGATCTGATTCTCGCCATCGGGCAGTGTGGCGGTTTTGCTGGTGGCAAAGAGGCTGCCTGAGAGTTTCGGTGTTTTCCCATTGGCGACGAGTAAAGTCACCTCGTCAGGTACCGTCAGTGTCACCTCGGCGGCGGCAAATCCGCTTAAACTCATCGATAAAAAGTATGTTAACGGTTTAATAAAATTCACTATTTCTATTCCTGAACAATCAGTTACGGCAAGTTTGAGAGTGCCCAGATCAACTGGGCTTTGCAACGGCCTGATGCGAAAAATTAGAGAAATTCACCAAATCTTCACACATTTGGCCGATAAGATTCAGAAAGAGAAATTGATGTTGTAAGAGGGCGATAATAGTAAGCTGCGTTCTCGAACTAAATCGCGCCGTTTGCTTTGCAGCACGTTGCGTTTCTGTTTATCTTGATCGGACTCTTTGAAACTGCTCAGTTGCCGATCGATGTCGTCAATTTGTCGGTCAATCTCCGCAATTCGCTGCTGAACGAGATACTCTTGCCGACCCAACTGGTAGTTACTGAGAAATTGTTCGCTCTCACAAACACCGTAGTATTCCCAGCCCTGTTTACCGACACGGTAACCGTTATCTGGCGAACAGTAGAGCACCGTGCCTTGCTTAAAGCCTTTGCGCCACAGGTCGCTGTCTGCTGCAACGCCCGCGTCTGCGCAATCTTTGCTGTAGCGCTGAATGATGCTGGGGTCGCTACCGTTTTGCCCATCGCGATAGCCGATTTGTTGCCAGTTGGCGACACGGCACTCGTCTGGGCTCATGGTTGTACAGGCCGACAAAAACATTGTGAAGGTAGCGTAGGTAAGGATTCGATTCATCAGAAATTGCCATCGTAAATGAAGAGGCAATAATTTTAATTGAATAGTGTTCAATTGCAATCTTGACTGACAAATCCATACATAAACTACATGGCTCCTGCTTTGGGGGTTGGTGGTTTCAGCGCGGCTTTGAGTGAGAATCCGGTGACCAGCGTAGTGCCGCTCAGCACTAACACGGTTCCCGCCACGGTATTTAAACCAATTGGTTCGCCGAGCACCAGATAGCCCCAAAAAATACCAAAGGCAGGGATAAGAAATGTCACCGACAACGCAGAAGCAGGGCCGATTTCCGCAATCAGGCGAAAGTACATCAGATAGGCAACACCGGTACACAACACACCGAGGGCGGTAACCGAAAGCATCTCAAAGGAGCTCGGCATATCACGCATTGGTGCAAACGGCAGCAGAGGAAGCACCAATAGCACCGCCATCCACATACTACCGTGCGCGTTATCAAACGCGGCAATTTGCGGGGCGTTTTTGGTGTAATTGGTGGCGATTCCGTAGCAAAACGCGGCAGAGACGGCGGCGATAATTGGTAAGATCGCTTGCTGACCGATTTGCAGCGCATCCCAGCCAACTAACACGACGACGCCGCTAATGCCGAGTAGCAAACCCAATACCCCTTTGGCTGAGATTGGGGTGCGGTACCAAAGGTAACTGATGATTACCCCCCAAATGACAGCCGTGGAGTTGAGCACCGCCAATGTCGAGGCGTTAAGGGTTTGCGCAGCGTAAGCGAAACAAAGAAAGGGCAAGGCGGTATTAAACAGGCCAATCATCAAAAAATGTTTCGGATGGCGCAACAAAGGCGCGAGATTCTTTTTCAAATAAAGAGCAACCACTAGCAGGCTCAGTGCGGCGAACAGTACTCGAAATTCAATCAGATACGCAGGCCCAAAACTGTGCGCTGCGATACGCATGAAGAGAAAAGAGCTGCCCCAAATGGCAGCAAGACAGAGTAAGCGAAAAAAACTGGCAGCAGACATGGTTGTGACTTCTTTGTTGGAGGATTGTATATGCCCTGTGATAAACGCTGCGATTATACGCCACGGCAGCGAATAAGCGATGAAGAAGATGTGCTTTCGCCACCCATTTGGCATTTTGTGGCGCGCGTTGCGGATAGCGCAGCGTCGCGACTGGGCGCTTGTCTGAAACCGATTTGAGCTGAATTCTCATGCGGTGAGAATTTCCCGTGATTGTAACTGGCTTCTTGGGCGCGATCTTTTACGATTTGCGCACATTTTAAGCGAGAGGTTAAGGCCAGTGCTCAGCCTGTTTTTTAAGTCATTGTTAGGGGCGGCAGCGGTGCTTCTCATTGCGCTGCTGTCCAAAAGTAAGAGCTTTTACATTGCGGGGTTAGTACCGCTGTTTCCCACCTTTGCGCTGATTGCTCACTTCATTATTGGTAGTGAGCGTAGCATGGAGGATTTACGTCAAGCCGCCTTATTTGGTCTGTGGTCACTGCTGCCGTACGCGGCTTATTTGCTGGCGGTTTATTATCTCAGCTACCGTTTTTCGCTGCTGGCGACTTTATTTGGCGCGACCTTGATTTGGCTACTTTGCGCTATGGTGCTGATTGTTGGCTGGACAAAGCTAACCGTGGCCGTTTGAGCTGTGCGATTGATGTGCTGGATCACAATTTTGTCATATCGAATCCCGCTTACTTTACCTCTTGTCACTGCTTTCTATTGATTTGCTAGAAGATTAGCGAAATTGGCTGCAAAACCACCCTTTTGTTGCCGTTGACAGCCTAGCCAGCTTTACTACGCTTAAGGCTGGTTTTTACGGTCAGTCAGCAAGGAGAACAGAATGGCTACATTCAAGCAGGATATTCCGCATCGTGTCACTGTCTATCATGACAATCACGAGCAGGAGCATGAGTTAAAGAACGCGATGCTCCCAGAAAAACCACGTTACTTTAATGGTGCGCCAACCTACAAAGCGGAAAGCCTCGCTGAATTTGAAGAAAAAATTCGCCAGATGAACTTGTCGTTCGACAAATAGACGTTCACCTGAGTGCCATCCTATAAAGCCGCATCATGCGGCTTTTGTTTTTCGTGCAATCTTACATTGAGCTTTTTGTTATTGGCATATGCCAATAACATGGTTTACCTTTTCGTTATCGATTTGCTTTTTGGAAACACCATGCCCAGACCAAGAAAACCACGCCATATCGGCTGCCGACCACCCGCCAGTTGTTTTAAGCCTAACGGCATTCCGACATCGAACTTACAGGCAGAAACGCTTGATGCCGATGAGCTGGAAGCGCTGCGTTTGGCCGATCTTCTGCAAATGAATCAGATCGATGCTGCGCAGAGTATGGGGGTTTCCCGACAGACGTTTGGCAACATCGTCAAATGTGCGCGTCACAAAGTCGCGCTCTGTTTGGTGCAAGGCAAAATGTTGAAATTCTCACTGGAGGAAGAATGATGATCATCGCAGTCCCCGTTAACGATCAAAATGTCGCGAACCATTTCACCAAAGCGCAGCGCTTTGCTTTGCTTGATGATCGCGGCAATGTTCTAAACTATTTAGATAATCCGGCGCTAAGCAGTGAAGGTTGTCACGGAAAAAAACGCTTGATTGCACAATTGCTCGCTGCCAAGGTCAACAAGGTGATGGTAAAAAACATCGGGCAGAAATCGCTGGCGAAATTGCTGGCTGGGAATGTGTTGGTCGAGCGTGTAGCCGGGCGCAACTCTCTTGCTACCGTGTTGAGCGCTGGAGCCATGCCGCTGACTGAGGCGAGCCAAGGACGTGAGTGTCGCACTGGTTCGAAAAGTCATTGTTGTGGCTCGCGCCGAGAGCGCGCTCGTGGTTTGATCGCAACACCAGATACTGCGGCGGCGATCTCGCCCATCAGGGGCTTTCAAGTCAAAGGGCTGCGCAGGCTGTTTAAGGAGTAAATCATGACCACTTTGTTGTACGCATTTGCTTTTTTCCTCATTGTCATCGCGTTGATGGCGATTGGCGTAATGTTTAAGCGCAAAGCGATCCAAGGCAGCTGTGGCGGGTTAAACCAGGTCGGTGTCGATAAAGTGTGCAATTGCGAAACCACCTGCTCCGAGCACAAACTGTATCAGATCGCGGAACCGCAAGAGAAAAAATAAGGGAGCGCAAGGCTCCCTGTAGCTTGGCCGCGAGAGTTTAGGCGCTTTCACACACTTTTCTCTGTACCGAAGGAGGCGCGGGCTCATAATGGCTGAGCGTCATTTGGAATGTGCCTTCACCACCTGTCATTGCTCTGAGTTTGTGCGCGTAATCTTGCAGCTCATTGAGCGGCGACTTGCTGCGAATCAGTGAGAAGTGGTTTGTTTGTGGCTCTGTGCCCTCAATCAAACCGCGATTGGCAGACAAATCGCCAGTGACATCGCCGACGCTGGTCGTGGGGATCACCAGATCCATTTGCACAATCGGCTCTAGCACAATCGGCCCGGCGTTTTCCACCGCATTGAGGAAGGCTTTTTTCCCCGCAATTACAAAAGCGATCTCTTTGGAATCCACCGAATGGAATTTGCCATCGTGAACGGTCACTTCAATGTCGCGAATTGGGTTGCCGGAAATCGCCCCTTCTTCTAGCGCTTGCAGAATGCCTTTTTCAACCGCAGGAATGAGTGATGTGGGGATGGCGCCGCCGACGACTTTGTTGACAAACTTAAAGCCCTCGCCGCGCTCAAGCGGTCTAACACGCAAGTGCACCTCACCAAATTGCCCCGCGCCACCGCTTTGCTTTTTATGCCGATACTGGCCATCGGCGGTTTGGGTGATGGTTTCGAAATATTCCACACTCGGCTGCTCGGTCTCCACCTCCAGCTTGTAGACGCTGGCCATTTTTTCCAGCGCGATCTTGAGATGAAATTCACCTTGGCCGCTTAAAATGGTCTCATTGCTGCGGGCGCGGTGTTCCAGTCGCAGTGACGGATCTTCGCTGACGATGCGCTTTAACACGTCGCCCAGTTTTTGTTCATCGCCGCGTTTTATGGGTTTGAGGCTTAGGCTGTACATTGGCTGTGGGAATTGTAACGTTTTCAGAGAGATACCATCTTCGTCATGGGAGTCGTGCACAATTGAATCAAATTCAAGTTCGTCGACTTTGGCGAGCACGCAAAAATCGCCTGCGAGGGCACGTGAAATTTCACTGCGCTGCTTGCCTTGTAACTGATAGAGATGGCCGACTTTAAACGCTTTATTGCTCGCGCCGATATAGAGTTGACTGCCGGCGTTGATCTCTCCTTGAAACACGCGTAGATAGGCCAGTTTACCCATGTAGGGATCAACGCTGATTTTGTACACATGCGCCACGCTGTGCTCCAGTGTCTCGCAGTTGACGCGGATACGTTTGCCGTTTTTCTCCAGCAACGGCGGGTTGCCCTCATTGGGCATCGGCATCAATTCGCACAGGGTTTGCAGCAGCAGTTCAATGCCTGCGCCCGTTTCGGCACAGGCAAAACAGATCGGGATAACATGGCCAGTACGCAGCGCTTCTTCAAACGGGTCATGCAGCTGTTGCGCTGTGAGCTCAGAGCCTTGTTCCAGATAAAGCGCCATCAAATCCTCATCCACTTCCACCACTTGATCCACTAAGGTTTCATGAGTTGTCTCGACATCTGAAATCAGTGTTGGTGTTTGATATTGCGGGGTGAAAAAACAGTCGACTACTTGGCTGCCATCGGCAGAGGGAAGGTTGATAGGCAGGCAATGGCTACCAAAATGTTCTTCAATTTGACGCAGCAGACGGCTGAGCGCTTTGTCGTTGTGGTCGATTTTATTGATGATGATCATCTGGCATTTTTTCCGCTCACTCGCGAACTCAAATAACCGATCGGAGATTTGAGTCAGCGGTGTGTGCGGATCCAACACCAGCGCAGTAGCCTCGACGGCCGGAAAGACGCTGAGCGTGCGCCCCAGCAGCTCGCCTTGTCCGGGGGTGTCGATAATATTAAGACGGTGATTTTGCCAGCGCAGTGCCACCGGAGTCGCTTCAATACTGTGCTGATATTGGATTGATTGAGCATCAAAGTCGGTGACGGTATCGCCTTTCTCGACGCTGCCTAAGTGCGTGGTAGCGTCACAGGTAAACAGCAGTTTTTCGATGAGCGTGGTTTTGCCGCTGCCCGTTTGGCCGATGAAAGCGATGTTGCGGATTTGGTTGATAGGCATAAGAGCTCCTTGCAATGAATGGAAGAGACGTAACATCCTGAGCGGGCGGGGTTACCGCCTGCCCGTCTTCCAAGTCATTTTGCGCAGATCTCCATACATAGGCTGTCTCGACACGACATGAATACCAGCAAGAGTGTGTACCCATCGCCTCAAATTTTATGTGATTCAATTCATACTGAGCGACATCCACCCAGACGCGCACGACAACTTGCTCAACTTGTCACACCGATCAACCTTTCGCTTGCGCCGAAATGCACATACTGCTTAGTTGCTGGCTTGTTGCGCGACTGGGTTGACCGCCATGGAATCGGTCTAAATGACGGAGCGTTCCGGTGCGTTGGTTATCAACATGGCGTGAGCGTTTCGGCGCAGCAGCCAAATCACCAGTGTTGCCACCGCTAGTACCAAGGCCGCAATGGCAAAGCCGCTTTGGGTCGATTGATAGTGGTTGAGCATGGCAATCAACACGTAACTCAAACTTTGCACTAAGGTGGAGAACATGCCTATACCCCCATCCACCCGACCGCGCTGCTCAATTGGGATGGTGTGGTGCATCCAATTGATACGAGCGATTCGGTTTGACGCATTGAAGAAACCAAAACCAGCTGTAAAGAGCAGAATGAATGCGGGTGAAGCGGAAAAACTCATCCCAACCAGCGCTAAAGCGGCAGCGCCAAGTGAATATTGGATGATGGACAACGGGCTGGTTAAAGCCAAAATGCGGCTGACCAACAAGCCCGTAATAAGGGAGCCTAAGCCAAAAGCGATGTTGTATCCTGCAAACCAGTCACCGGAGATCTGTTGTTCAGCAAACCAAATCGGTACGAGTTTGCTAAGAAACGTCAGCACCGGATACGAGAGGCACGAGAGCAAAATGATGGCGTAAAAGCGTGGGCTGGCCGAGAAAATGGTTTTACTCTCAGCCATTTGTGTCCAAAACCGACTTGGTTGATGCAAACGTAATTGACGTCGGTAAGGCGTGAAGCAATAACTGAGCGTGGCAAGCGCCGAAGCGATGGCCGCAAACAGTGCAAATTCCACCACTCCCCAGTATTCCAGTAACACGACACCAAGCGCCCCTGCGCCTAACGTGGTGCCCTGCATCACCACTTCTTGTTGGCCTGAAATGGCCGCGTATTCGTGGGCGTCGTAGTTTTCTTGGGTAAAAGCGTTGTTGGTGCTCCACGCGAGGTTGCTCGAAACCCAGAAGATCAATTGCGCGAGGGCGAGTAGCAGGTGAGAGCCCAAATCGAACAGGTACGCGAGCGCAACCAAAGCGGCAGTGCTGGCTTGAAGCACCTGATTGAACACTAGGATCTGCTTGCGCGAGTGGCGGTCAACCAGAGTGGAAAAAAACGGGGTGAGTACAAAGGAGATGGCGGTACAGGCCAGTGCCGTCATCGCCACAAAGGAGCCCATATCGGGCGTTTGCAGCATGATCCACGGCAGTGCCATCATAAAAAGACCGGAAGAGATCCCATCAAAAAAACGTCCGGATAAGTAAGGCAAGGTGCGGTTTTGCGTTCCAGTTCTCAAGTTCATGTTTTTTCTCCATCTAGATAACCAACTTGCGGTTACTCTAGAAGCTCAACTTAACTTGAGGTAAAGCACTTTTTATCGCCAAAGGAGAAATAAGATGGAAATGAGTGTCGGCGACGTGGCAAAACGTGCCGGAGTCAAAGTCTCTGCATTGCATTTTTATGAGCAAAAAGGGTTGATCAGCAGTTGGCGCAATGCGGGCAATCAGCGCCGATATCATCGCAGTGTTTTACGCCGCATCGCAGTGATTAAAGCGGCGCAGCAGGTGGGTTTATCGCTGGAAGAAATCGCTGAAGCGCTGGCTGAGTTGCCCAAACACCAAGCGCCAACCAAGCAGCAGTGGGAAGTGATGGCAACCAGTTGGCATGACAAGTTAGAACTGCGCATCGCCCAGTTGAAAGCTCTGCAACAGGAACTCGGTGGGTGTATTGGCTGCGGCTGCCTATCGTTGGAAAGCTGCAATTTACGCAATCCGAAAGATGAAAAAGCAGCCCAGCATTGCGGAGAAAGCCTACTGACCAATCCGAAAGATGAAGATTTTCAGTAAAAAGCGTGCTCTACAAGCTCTCTAGATGGATCAAATAGTGCTTAGCCGTTTCCAGTATTGCTTGCTGTTCATGTTCGGGCTTGGTTAACCAGTTACGATACACCATGCCAAGGCGAGGGTGCTGGCTAAACAGTGCATCATGTTGGTGAACGAAGTGCCAATAGAGGCTGTTGAATGGGCAAGAACCGGGGCCGCTGCGCTGTTTCACCTGATAGTGGCACTTTTTGCAATAGTCACTCATCTTGTCGATGTATGCGCCGCTAGCAGTGTAGGGCTTAGTACCGACAATCCCGCCATCGGCAAACAGCGCCATGCCGCGGGTATTGGGCATTTCTACCCACTCTAATGCGTCGATGTAGACGCCGAGATACCACGCATCCACTTCATCGGGATGGCATTGGCTAAGCAGCGCAAAATTGCCAATCACCATCAAGCGTTGAATATGGTGCGCGTAGGCGTATTGCAGCGATTGCGTCAGTGCGTGTTGCAGGCAGCGCATTTTGGTTTTGCCTGTCCAGAAATAACTCGGTAGCGGGCGTGAAGCTTGCCAGTAATTGAGCGTCGCGTAGTGCGGCATATTGCTCCAGTAAACCCCGCGCACGTACTCGCGCCAGCCAAGGATCTGGCGAACAAAGCCTTCAATCTGCGCGATGTCGATGGCCCCTTTAGCTTGATGATAAGTGCGAATGGCCGCGTCAATCACCTCTCGGGGCGAGAGTATTTTGCTGTTGATGGCAAAGGAGAGTCGACTGTGGTAAAGGCTCCACTGGCTCTCATGCTCGCCCGTCATCGCATCCTGAAAATGGCCGAATCTTGGCAGACAGACTTGGCAAAAATGGGCCAGCAAGGTGAGCGACTGGGCGCGGTTGATTGGCCAGAGCAGCCACGCGTCGGCTTGGCCAAAATGGTCGACCTGATGTTTTTCGAGCAGCGATAAAATCGGCCGAACGTCGTTGCGAAACTCAAGCGGTTTGGGCAGCTCAGCAATGTCTTTGGCGCTTAGTTTACGGCGATTTTTGCTGTCGTAATTCCATTTTCCGCCTTCGGGCTTTCCCTCCGTATCGAGCAAAATGTCGCTTTGCTTGCGCATCTGACGATAGAAATGCTCCATCAGTCGATGTTGACCGGGCTTAAAATGGCTTGAAATATCGCTAAACGGCAGCAAAAAGTGTTCGCTATCGACGCAGTGAATGCTCTCTACCGGCAAAGCTAATGCAGCGAGCTGTTGATGCAGGCGGTACTCGTCTGGCTGCTGATATTCAAAATGGCGAATGGAGTGCGAATCACAAAGAGCATGTAAGAGCGCAGGCAGTTCGGCGTAAGCCGCCGATTCATCAAGAGTGAAATAGCAGACGTGGTGGCCAGCCTGTCGCAGCTCTTGCGCGAAGGCGCGCATCGCCGCGAAAAAGGCGCAGATTTTTTGCACGTGATGCTTCACGTAGCCCGTTTCCTGAGCAAGCTCAGCCATCACGTATAAAGTGTTTTCATTGGGCTGCTGAAACCAGGAGTGTTCTCGATTGAGTTGATCACCCAAAATCAGGCGTAGCGTGTCAAATTTCATCGGCCGTGCGTCTCGGTTTTTAGCCTGCTTGTACGCGCTCTAATTGGCAGAAGATCACTCGCTGCCACGCGGGCATTTTTCCCCGCGATGGCTGGATGAGCGAAAACTATTTACCAATACGAGTATAGAGACGGGATTTGCTTTTGGCTTTGGCAGGCGCCTCAGACAATTTGAGCACCCCTTTTTGTAAAATCAGGTTATTCGGGTAGGTGATGACGGTGCCCGATTCATGCTGGATCAACACATGGAACATGGTGATATCAATGATTTTGCCCCGCACATCTTCATCTTTTTCCACCACTTTAATCAAATCGCCAACGCGATAAGGAAAAACGAAAAAGATCAGAAAACTGGCGGTGATGTTGCTGAGGATCGACCACTGCGCCACCAAGGCCACGCCAAGCACGGCGAAAATTGAAGAGAGAAACAGCGACACATCGCCATATCCGACGCCGGTGGCGATAAGATACAGCGAGGCAAAAACGAACAGCAAGGCGATATTGACGCTGCGCAGAATGAATGCGGTGCGTGAAGCATGCGCCTGTTTGGTGTTGGCGAGCGCGACAATCGTTTTGCCCATCAGGTGCTTGAACAGGCGATAGATGAGATACATCACCACGGCCAATATCACTTTATGTATCAGGGATTCTGAGACGTTGAGGTCAAATATCTGCATGGTTTTCTTTAACTTAGTTTGGGTATACAGGAAGCGTGATCATTAACCCAATCCAGTTGAACTGTCTAGTGCCAAGCGCAGTGGCCGCAGTGGGACGGCTAACTTGGCAGCGTTTTGAGGTATTCACGCGGCGTGAGACCAAAACGCTGACGAAAGCGTTGGGTGAAACGTTCGGTGGATTGATAACCACACATGAGAGCCGGTGCCACTAGCCACTGCCCGTTGGTGCGTCGGGATCGTAGGCAGTGATGGCGAAGCTTTTGATCCCTTCTGGAACGTTTTGCCAGCTCAATTGCGGTGACAGGTTATCGCCTTGGCAACCAAATCCGGCGTATTCGAAACTGCGGTGCATCTTGTGCCCTTCTGCAATATCTTGGCTGGTTAAGGTAAAGTTTGCCGCTACGGCAGTGGCTGAACAGAATGCGCTGATTACTAGAGCGATGTTAAATAACGTTTTCATAATGGTGTTCTCCCTGAATGATGGATAACGCCATTCTAGGTCATCCTAGGGAGTTTATTTTGCCAGAAAGTTTCAAATTTGGCAGCTTGGCTGGTCATTTTGAGACTTTCTGTTGTCTCGGGTGGTTATTGAAATAGTCCATGTTGCTGCAAGCGGATTAACTCTTTCAGCGCGGTCTTGTCAGCTACGGTGTCGGCGGCTTGGTTATGCAGAGGGCTCCAAAATACCGATTCGGCCTCATGGCAGCTCAGCTCTCCTTGCCAGCCGCGCACCACATAGTAATGCAGCAGTTGCAGCTCAGAGGTCGGATGGTAGAGGCTGCAGAGATAATCGGCTTGCGTAACCGCGACGCCCAGCTCTTCGGTGATTTCACGCTCAAGTGTCTCGATTTGGCTTTCGCCCGCTTCCATATGTCCGCCGGGAATGGCAACCATGTTTGGATCGCAAGCTTTCTCTTTGGCGCGTTTCTCAAGCAAAATTTGATTATCTTTCAAAAGGATAAAGGATACGCATGGGTGAACTTGCATGTTGAAGCCTCTCAGGTTTATTCGGTTGTCCAGCATGACCAGACCGTAGAGCATAGTATTGCATCGCAGCTTGAGCCGTGAACAGATAAATGTGGTGAATTTTACTTAATTCTGGTCAATTTCACTGTTATGACGTTGAGATATTGTCGTGGTGTATTTACAACTATATGTAAAATATCGTTTTATTATATGGCACTCTACTTGCTGACAAAGCGCCTATCGGTTGGGGCAATATTTTTTACAGTGTTTTTTATTGATTGGGGATATAAATTATCGATCCTTGGTCTGAGCTTTATGAAAAATATTGATAGTTTGCGTGAGAACTGTTCGCGAAACATTGATTGAGCAGATTCAGGTCGAAATCACGCTGGAAGCGTACATTACAATAAAGGATGCATATGTTACACAAATCCGTTCGTTGGCTAGTCCCAGTCGCTCTGCTGGGTAGCTCCTATCTTGGTTATCAGGCTATCGCGGCACATGGGCCGGAAGTTGAAGAGAAAAAAGTCGAGTCAAAGCAACCGACGGTTGAAGTCGCCGGTCTGTTTCCCACCAATCATCGCGTGCTCATTACCAGCCATGGAGAGTTAGTGCCGTTTGAAGTTACCCGTCTCTCGGCACAAGTGTCGGGTGAGGTGACCTCGTGGCATGCGAACTTTGTCAGCGGTGGCATCGTCAAGCGGGGCGAAGTGCTGTTCATCATCGAAAGTGACAACTACGAAGCCGCCGTGTTGCAAGCCGAAGCAGCACTGGCTAGCGCACAGGCCACGCTGATTGAAGAGCGAGCCAAAGCGAAAGTTGCAGAGAAGCAAGCAAGTAAACTGAGTGACAAGCAAGTTTCCGACCTCTACTTGCGCAAACCGCAACTGCTCAGTGCTGAAGCGCAGGTGAAATCCGCGCAGGCGGCACTAAAACGCGCCAAGCGCGATCTGCAAAACTGCAAAGTGATTGCGCCATACGACGCGTTAGTCGTGTCACGTAACTTAGGTGTCGGCCAGTTTATTTCGGCGGGCAGTGAGGTCGCGGTACTTAACAATATCGAAGCTGGCGAAATCCACTTACCGATTGCGGGGTTCGACAGTGCCTTTTTGCCGGAGAAGCTCTCTGATCTAAACGCTTTGGTGACGTTGGATGGTATTCAAAAAACGCAGCGCGAAGGCAAGGTAGTGCGCGATCAAGGTTTGATCGATTCAGCTACGCGGATGACCAATGTGGTGGTGCGCATTAGCGATCCCTACGGGATTAACAATAAGCAGCCAGCGATCAAATTTGGCTCTTACGTTGAAGTGAACTTTGCTGGTAAAGAGCTCAAGCATATTTACCGCTTGCCTCAAGAGTTGGTCAACAACCGAACGGTTTGGGTGGTTAATGAAAACAATGAGCTGCAACCAAGAACAGTCAATGTATTGCGCGCTGAAGGGGAGTTCATGCTCATCGCCGAAGGCATTGAACAGAGTGACCAACTGGTGTTGACTGTGCCTGAATATCCGCAAAAAGGCATGACGGTAAAGTTATTGTCCGCTGAGGCCAACAGCAACGACAAGCAAGGTTAAAAGGAGCCGTCATGGAATCGACCCAGCAACGCGGGCTTATCGCCTATTTCGCTCATAACTCCGTGGCCGCAAACTTGCTGATGGTGTTCATCATCATCATGGGGATTGTGAGCTTTTTCTTCATTCAAAGGCAGATGTTTCCCAACATCGAAGTGAACTACATCAACGTCAGTGCTTCCTATCCTGGCGCGTCACCGCAGGAGATTGAAGAAAGCATTTTGATCAAGATGGAAGAGTCGCTCAAAGATGTCACAGGCATAAAAAAAGCCGTCTCCACCGCCTCGCGTGGCAGTGCACAGATTGAGCTGGAAATTGATGTCAAAGCGGACATCAAAGAGGTGCTCGACGATGTCAAACAGCGTATCAGTACCATCGCCACCTTCCCCAAAGGGATGGAGCCGGTCAACATCTATCAATATGAGTTTCGCCAAGATGTGATTGAAATGTCGCTGGTGGGCGATCGTTCACTGGAAGAACTCAAGCCGATCGCCAAGCAAATTGAGGATGAACTGCTGCAATTGCAAAACGTGATGCTGGTCGAGCTCAGTGCGCCGGAAGAGGAGATCGCGATTGAGATAGACCCGCTGGTGTTGCGCAAATACGACCTCACCTTAAACGATGTGACCAATGCGATTCGCCGTTATTCGGCCAACTATTCTGCCGGTGAAGTGACGACCAACGCGGGTTTAATTGCGGTGCGGATTGAAAACCAGTACTACAAAGGCGAAGAGTTTCGCAACATTCCGGTGAAACTGGGTGCTAATGGCGCAAAAGTGCTGTTGCAGGATATTGCGACGATTAAAGATGGCTTTACCGAGGCAGAACGTTACTTCCAATTTTCGGGGCAAAACGCGATTTATCTGTCGGTAAAAGCGACCAAAGAGCAAGACATGATTCCGGTAGCGGAATCGGTGAAAGCGTACATTGAGCATAAAAATGCTCAGTTGCCTGCCGATCTGAAGATCAAAACATTGGTGGATATGACCTACTATCTGCAAGGTCGCCTCGACATGATGCTGAAAAACTTATTGCAAGGGGCGGTACTAGTTGCTCTGATGCTGAGTATTTTCTTGCGTGTACGCTTGGCGCTGTGGGTGATGATCGGTTTGCCAGTGTGTTTTTTAGGTGCAGTGATGTTAATGCCGTTCTTGGGTGTCACCATCAACATCGTTTCGCTGTTTGCTTTTATCATGGTGCTGGGCATCGTGGTCGATGACGCTATTGTTATTGGTGAAAGTGCCTACAGTGAGATTGAGAGTAAGGGTGGTGGCGTTGACAATGTCATCAAAGGCGTAAAGCGGGTCGCCACCCCCGCAACCTTCGGTGTTTTGACTACCATCGCCGTTTTTGCACCGTTTTTGATGTCTTCAGGCCCTGAGCGTGCGTTCTTTTTTGGCATCGCCTCGGTGGTGATCTTGTGTCTGACTTTCAGTTTGATCGAATCAAAACTGATTTTGCCTGCACACTTGGCACACACCCATTTTAAACCGATTGAACCAGGCAGTTGGCGTGAGCGTTTCAACGCCCGTTTCTTTGGCTTTATCAATGGCCCTTACAAGCACTTTGTGGTGGCTTGCACCCACTGGCGTTGGAGTGTGATGGCCTTTTTTGTTGGCTTGTTGGTTGTAAGCATTGCGCTGATGACATCCAACCATGTGCGCATTGTGATGAACCCAAAAGTGCCAACGGACTTCCCGGCGGTGGTGTTGGAAATGAACGATAACGTCTCCAGCGCACAAACCATTGCGACCTTAAAAGCGATTGAAACGGTCATCAAGGACGTTGAACAAGAAACGCTGGCAACGCATGGACGCGGAATGATTCGTGACATGCTCTCCTACAATCGTGGTCGTACCAAAGGACGCATTGTGGTACCGCTAGTGGATGAAGAGCTCAGACCCTTTAACACTTTTGAACTCTCGCGGATGTGGCGTGAACGCATGCCAGAGCTTGCTGGGGTGAAGAGTTTGACCATTCGTGATGCGACCAACAGCGGTGATGGCGGCGATGAGTTCGGTTATCTGCTCTTTGGCTCGGACATTGCGCAGCTTAACGAAGCCGGGCGCTACTTGATCACCCGTTTACAGCAGCAAAATGGCTTGTTTGATATCTCCTCCTCGATAGATTCAGGCAGTAAAGAAGTGTTGTTGTCGCTAGCGCCAGTTGCCTATGACTTGGGTTTAGATCTCACCATGATAGCCGAACAGGTTGGTGGCAGTTTTTACGGTGGTGAAGCGCAGCGGATTATTCGCGATGGTGAAGAGCTTAAAGTGATGGTGCGCTACCCCAAATTGACGCGCGAAGCCTTTGCCTCACTTCGTTATGCGGTGATCACAACGCCATCGGGTAAGAAAGTGATGCTGGGCGATGTGGTGGACATTACCGAGCAACCCGGGGTGACCAGTATTCGCCGCGAACAGGGTTATCAAACGGTTTACGTTTATGGCTCGATTGACGAAGAGCTGATCGAACCGAATGAAGTGGTGAACAACATTCGCGACAATTTACTGCCAGAACTCCAAGAGAAGTTCCCGGGAGTTCGTACCGAATTGGGTGGTAGTATCGAAGAGCAGCAAGCGCAGCGCAATGAACAGATCATCTTCTTTGTGGCTGGGATGATCATCGTCTACATTCTGCTGGCCGTACCGCTCAAAAGCTACACCCAGCCGCTGATCGTGATGTCAGTGATCCCATTTAGTTTAACCGGCGCGATTTGGGGCCATTTCTGGCTTGGGCTCGACATCAGCATGATGTCCACCTTTGGTTTAATTGCTGCCGCTGGCGTGGTGATTAACGACTCGTTGGTCATGACAGACTACGTGAACCAAGTGAGAAAAGAGGGGATGTCAATCAAACAAGCGGTGGTTGAAGCGGGCTGCGCCCGTTTTCGTGCCATCACACTGACGTCGATTACCACATTTGTTGGGGTGCTGCCGATTATGTTTGAAACCAGCTTGCAAGCACGCTTCGTTATCCCCATGGCCGTTGCATTAGGATTCGCAGTGCTGTTTGCTACGCTGTTAACCTTAGTGCTAGTACCCTGTTTATATCTTATCTTGGAAGACATTAAGCGCGGATTAAAACAGCTTTGGCGTGGCGTGACCTACCCGCTGCGCTGGTTTGG
The DNA here is from genome assembly GCF_000960595.1 of Vibrio sp. S234-5. Taxonomy (NCBI): domain Bacteria; kingdom Pseudomonadati; phylum Pseudomonadota; class Gammaproteobacteria; order Vibrionales; family Vibrionaceae; genus Vibrio; species Vibrio sp. S234-5. The sequence goes on along the minus strand of NZ_JZAM01000033.1, from coordinate 176,251 downwards.
GCGGCGTAAACTTGCTTCCTCTTAGTGAAGTCAAAGTTAAGTCAAATACCAACGAAAATGCAGCTCTCGGGCTGCATTTTTTTATGGCTCTCGATGCCGCCTAGTTCGAATGGTCTGAGCTCACCTCTGCTTATCATGCCTATACTCAATAAGCGATGAGTGGTGAGTGGTGAACCAGAGAGTGTAATGCCGTTGGAGTATGTGCTCATTATTCGTCTTGTAAATATTTGGTGAAATTTGCACATACTTTGTAAATATCGCCAAGTTGCGTATCACTATCCAAGAGTTCTGCATTAACTTATTGATTTTAAATAAATAAAAAATTGGCACGCTAAGTGCTATATAGAGTTCGTTGGTTGATTATTCATTTACACGAGGAACTTAATATGCGCCGTTCAATTCTATCTACCGCAATGCTTCTATTGGTGATGACGTCTGCTGCGAATGCAAATGCACTGGACAACTCTTCACTGAGCAGTGATCTCAGTGCCGAAATGGAAGTGATGAAACAAGAAGCGATTGCTCAAGTGCAGCAAGAAAACGTTAAAGCGATCGCAGATAAGGACGCGTTGTTAGTGAACTACATCAAGCAAGAACAGTCTCAATTAGTGAATTTGAAATGCCAACAAAAAGGCAATGAAGAGTCTTAATCTGCGCATCATTTTTGCTTTGCCAGAACCGCTTGTCACTGCCCCGTAACAGATCGAATTTAAAGTTGAGGCAAATGAGGTGATTCTTTCCGCTGTGAAATACGCCTTGTTTGCCCCGTTCGCCAGGTCTCCTATGTACCTGGCTTTTTTCTTTTCAGGACATTGAAAAAAGAAAGCCCGTGTATAGGCTGATACACGGGCAAAAAAGGCACCATATTGGTGTGTCTATTCATTTTGGAGATGGTCGCAAAAGATCCATTTTCTTTTACTGTAAAGAAGCTTTCCTGGGATTGGATGGCTTCAAGTCAGTGTGACCAGCGGGAAGTAAAGTAACACTATTGTTACCATTGTTAAAATGTGAATTGGGTAATCATAGTTTGCACAAATATTTGATTTATGCTTACTAATACTGTGGGTTTCACGTTTGAAGTGGCGGATATGACGATTTATTCCGTACTTTTATGGTTACGCACGCCATCACCTTGACTCGATTGGCATATGGGATAAAAGGCGATGTTAATCATTTGTTAACAGTTTAACGCTCTCAACTATTTTATGGTGCTCCTCGCTAGGTACCGATAAAATTTGTTGAGTGAATACTACCTAGAATGGACACAATATGGTTTTGAATTGGTTTCGAGCAACGTTTCTCGTGCTCTGTCTATTGCCTTCTTACGCTTTTGCTCTGCCGACGAGCGTGATTCTCAGTATGGCTGAGGAATCTAGCAACACTCCAGTGGCGGAGCCAGCGCTGAATATCGCTTACTCTTATAAGGATGCTTTGCAACGAGACACGCCGCGAGGTGCGTTGAACGGCTTTTTGCAGGCAGCCTACGCGCAAGATTTCACCCAAGCGGCCAAATACCTAGATATGCGTTTTTTACCTTCGAATTTGAAAGTTAAAGACGGACAGGAATACGCTCGCCAACTCCATGCCATTATTGAACGTAATGTCTGGATTAACTTACAAGAGATTAATGATACGCCAGCTGGCGCAGTAGATGATTTCCAACCCGAGTATCGAGATACGTTTGGCACGATCAACATCAAAGATGCTGATATTCTTCTTCTATTGCAGCAAGTTCCGAGTAAGGACCTAGGCAAAATTTGGAAGATTTCCAACGCAACGGTCGCAATGGTGCCAACACTGTACCAAGAGCTGGGTTACGGACCGTTGAGCGAATGGTTTATTAACAATATCCCGCGTGGCTACGTGTTTAAACTGAATTTTTGGGAAATTGCGCTTCTCTCCACCTACTTAGTGGTTTCATTTATTGTCATCGCACCTTTTACTCTGTTTGGTGCTTGGTTGGTTCGACGCAGCCAGATAAAAATGAAAGATGACTTAGCTAAGGTGATTGCGAGACCTTTGCTGTTCTTTTTAGCCTTGGGGCTGGATCATCTACTGCTGGCCAACACCACTTTAACCGTCACGGCAAGAGAAATGGTCAACAATGGCTACTTACTGTTTATGTCCACGCTTTGGCTGGGTTGGGCACTAATTGGTTTGTTGCAATATGTGATGCGTGAGCGATTGATTGGCAAAGGGAATAAGCAGAGTGCCGCGATGGTGCGGCCTTTTCTGACTTTCTTACGCATCATTGTGTTGATCTTCGCTGTACTTTCATGGATGGAGTACCAAGGCTTCAATGCAACGGCACTGCTCGCCGGTATGGGGGTTGGGGGTGTTGCATTGGCGCTAGCCTCCAAACAGTCACTGGAAAACTTTATCGGCACGATGACGCTCTATTCGGCTGCTCCGGTAAAAGTGGGCAATTTGTGCAGTTTTGGTGGAATTCGCGGTACGGTGGAAGAAATTGGCTTGCGTTGTACCCGGGTAAGAACCATCGATCGGACGGTGATTCATGTCCCGAATGCGAAATTGGCTGAAATGGAAATTGAGAACATTTCTGAGCGAGAAAAAATCCGTTTTAAAACGGATATCCGGCTCGACTACAGCACAACCACCGCGCAACTGAAGGCCATTATTGAAGAGATTAAAGCCTTGCTCGAAAATCATGAGAAGGTGGATAAAAAGCCTCTGCGCGTCACTTTTCGCGGTTTTGGTGCGCATGGCTTGGAAATCAACGTCTTTGCCTACATCGGGAGCAAAAGTTTGCCCGTTTACCAAGTGGCTGCTCAAGAACTGCATCTCGGCATCATGGAGATCATTGAAAATAATGGTTCACGTATTGTCCCTGCGATGTTTGATGCTCAAGCGCTGGCATGATGCATGGCTGACTAACGAAGGTGGCTATGTCAGAAAGTATTCGCTATGAAATCAATCCTCCGGCTGCGATCCGAGATTGTGCCGAGAGACATCTGAATACCTTGCCAAATGCCACCCGTTTGCTGCGCAGCATTGATCTTGCCAGCGATTTTTGTGTGGTGGTGGCGATGGATGGTGAACAGTTAGTGGGAGTCGCGACCATCAAGAGCTTAGTGCAGGGACAACATGGCGAGTTAGGCCACTTGTTTGTATTGCCACAGTATCAAAGGCAAGGCATCGCTAAAGAACTCACCCGGTTGCGGATTGAGTACGCTAAGGCCCATGGTTTGGATCTGCTGTATGCGGTGATCAAAGAACATAACGAGGCTTCGGCGAACAATCTTGTGCAGCACGGTTTTGTCCGTTACGGATGGTTTTATAGCCTGAGTAACAGCGGGCTAAAATTTGCTTGGTATTTTATGACCTTAGCTGATGGATTGAACGCTGAGGCAATCATGCAGACGCTCACCCATCCACGTCGTCGATGTGATTAACGATTTTCAGCGAACCAGCATTGAGATCTCATCCAGAGATGTGCTGATAGATTGCTTCAACGCTCAGGTATTTCGCAATACGCTGGCGTGAATACACCCACCGCCGATCGTGCTTGGCCAAAAGCCGAGAAAGGCAATTTCAATGTAAATTTGCTTAAAGAGGCTAGGCGCTTTACTAGGAGGTTGCTAGTATAAATGCAAAAGAGAATGATTATCGAGTAGAGAAATGAATAGACCCGCGCCACAAGTACTGACTGTCGTATCGACGCAAACCCTGACACCAAATATGCAACGCATTGTTTTTGAAGGTAACTTTCTCAAGCAATTTCCGCAAGAGTGCGAAGGCGGCTATATCAAACTGCTGTTTGATACCAGCGGCAACACCGATTTAAGCCAGCTTGCGGAAGGTGAGCGTCCGGTAATGCGCACTTACACCATTCGCCGCTTTGATGCCAAGCGTGGTGCAATCGAAGTGGATTTTGTGCGCCATATTACCTTGGACGCGCATTGCGGCTTTGCTGCGCGCTGGGCGATGGCTGCGCAGGTCGGTGACACTATTTCGATGGTCGGTCCGGGCACAATAGCGCCGATAAACACCGACGCAGATTGGTTTTTTATGGTGGCAGATATGACCTCGTTACCCGCGCTTTCGGCCAAAGCGGCACGGTTACCAAAAGAGGCAAAAGGATACGCTGTGGTCAAAATTACCGAAGCCTCTGACCAACAGACGCTTGAGTTGCCTGCCAATATGGAGCTGATTTGGCTAACCGGCGAAGAGACGTTGGCACAGAAAGTGACTCGCTTGCCATGGTTGGCGGGCAGAGCATCAGTTTGGTGCGCCTGCGAGTTCGATTCCATGCGCCAACTGCGTCAGTACTTTCGCAATGAACGAGCGGTTGGGCGTGAGCATATCTACATCAGCAGCTATTGGAAAAACGGTGTATCGGAAGATGGTCACAAAGTCCTTAAACGTGAGGATGCAGAAAGTCACGCCGACTAACGGTGTCGCTCTTTAGCTGATCGCGGGTTTGCTCTATAATCGGCCCGCTTTCATCTGGGACAAGATCAATGATTTCGAAAAACCAATTAAAACTCCTGCGTGCGTTAGGACAAAAGAAACAGCGTAAAGCGCATGGCCTTTTTTTAGTGCAAGGTGAGAAAAACGTTCTTGAACTAGCGAAGAGTGCTCTCGCGGTTCAGCAGATTTTTGCCACTGAGGAATTTCTTGCACAGTATGGCAAGGAGTTGGCGAACTTTGAGTGCGTTGAAGCCTCGTTGGATGATTTAACCAAAGCAAGTACCTTGGTGAGTAACAATGCCGCCATTGCCGTGGTTGAGATCCCGCGTGTTGAAATTCCGCCAGCGCAAGGCTTGATGATTGCTTTAGATGGCGTGTCTGACCCCGGCAATCTTGGCACCATCATCCGCGTGGCGGATTGGTACGGCATCAAACACATTATTGCCAGCAGCGATTGCGCTGACCCATACAACCCGAAAACCATCAGTGCCACCATGGGCAGTTTTGGCCGTGTGCAGGTGAGCTTGGTTGATCTGCCAAGTTACTTGGAGCAGGCAAACTTGCCAATTTACGGTGCGTTTCTTGAAGGGGAAAGTGTGCACAAAACGGCGTTCTCAGCGCAAGGCATTTTGCTGATGGGCAGTGAATCTCACGGTGTTCGTGAACAAGCGTCAAAGTTTGTCACCAACAAGATCACCATTCCTGCGTTTGGTGGGGCAGAGTCACTCAATGTGGCGATGGCAACGGGCATTATTCTCGACAATATTCGCCGTCAGAACAGTTAAGCGTAGTGTTTTGCTGCTGTTAAATAGCAAAAAAGCGTCGTGGAATACGACGCTTTTTTATTGAATCCGTTTTTATCGAATCTGGTTAACCCATCGATTCGGAGGGAAAACTTATCTTTCGAGCATGTCCAACTTGTTTGGCACGCCATTCCACTTTTCTGCTTCGTCCATTGCTGGTTTTACTTCGGTTTGTACAGGCCAGAGCTCGGCCAGTTCCGCATTTAGCTCTTTGTAGATCACTTGATCTTCTGGCAGCTCATCTTCTTGGAAAATTGCCGCTGCATCACATTCTGGCACACACAAACCACAGTCGATGCACTCGATGGGGTTGATCACCATAAAGTTTGGCCCTTCGTGAAAGGCATCCGCCGGGCAAACGGCGACACAATCCGTGTATTTACATTGGATACAGTTATCAGTTACCACAAATGCCATGACATAGCGCTCTTTAGTTCAGTGAAACACATTCTTCAATGACACGTTGCGGTCAAAAATGAAGAAGGGGGATGATACTGATCCCAAGGCAAAATTCAACATTGGTGACGGCGATTGTTCTGGTGAACTTTGCCTCGTTCTGGTTTTTAGTATGACCCAGTTCTGCTTTTTGTATGACATAGAAAGCAATTTCTCGTAAAATGCGCGCCATTGTGAGCTGCGCTGGTTGCTTTCTCTAAAAGGAAATGATCCAGCAAGGCTAAGACACCAATTGCAACGAGACATCCAATGATACGTTTAACTGAAATTAGACTTCCGCTTGATCATGAGGAAGGCGCGCTTCTAGACGCGATAACCAGCAAGCTCTCCATTCCGGCCGATCAGGTTCTTTCTTTTAACATGTTTAAACGTGGCTATGATGCTCGTAAAAAGACCAATATCCAGTTGATCTACACGCTTGATATTGAAGTGGCGAACCAAGAGCCGTTGTTGGCGAAGTTCAGTAAAGATCCACATGTTCGCGAAACGCCGGACATGGAATATAAGTATGTTGCCAAAGCGCCAGCCAACCTCACTGAGCGCCCAATCGTGATTGGTTTTGGCCCTTGTGGCTTGTTTGCTGGCCTTGTGTTGGCGCAAATGGGTTTCAACCCAATCATTGTTGAACGGGGTAAAGAGGTGCGTGAGCGCACCAAAGATACCTTCGGTTTTTGGCGTAAGCGCACGCTGAATCCGGAGTCAAACGTCCAGTTTGGTGAAGGCGGTGCGGGCACCTTTTCTGACGGTAAACTTTACAGCCAAGTGAAAGATCCCAATTTCTACGGCCGCAAAGTGATCACCGAATTCGTTGAAGCGGGCGCGCCAGAAGAGATCCTCTATGTGAGTAAGCCGCACATCGGTACCTTTAAGCTGGTCACGATGATCGAAAAAATGCGCGCGAAAATTCTTGAGCTCGGCGGTGAGATCCGCTTTAGCACGCGTGTTGACGATATCCATATGCAAGATGGCCAAATCACCGGCGTGACGCTGTCTAACGGTGAAGAGCTGAAATCTCGCCATGTGGTGCTCGCAGTCGGTCACAGTGCGCGCGATACCTTTGAAATGCTGCACGAGCGCGGTGTTTATATGGAAGCTAAACCGTTCTCTGTCGGTTTCCGTATTGAGCACAAACAGTCGATGATCGACGAAGCGCGTTTTGGTCCAAACGCGGGCAATCCAATTCTAGGCGCGGCAGATTACAAACTGGTGCACCACTGCAAGAATGGCCGCACGGTTTACAGCTTCTGTATGTGTCCGGGTGGCACGGTGGTGGCGGCAACCTCTGAAGAAGGCCGCGTTGTGACAAACGGCATGAGCCAATACTCGCGCGCCGAACGTAACGCCAACAGTGCGATTGTGGTGGGCATCTCTCCTGAGGTGGATTACCCGGGGGATCCGCTGGCGGGTATCCGTTTCCAGCGCGAGCTTGAATCTAATGCTTACCGTCTTGGCGGTGAAAACTACGATGCACCAGCACAGAAAATTGGTGACTTCCTAAAAGGTCGCGATCCAAGTGCTCTTGGTGACGTGGAGCCATCATTCACGCCCGGTATCAAACTGACGGACCTTGAGAAGGCGTTACCACCCTTCGCTATTGAAGCGATCCGCGAAGCAATCCCAGCATTTGATAAGCAAATAAAAGGCTTTGCATCTGAAGACGGGTTGCTCACTGGTGTGGAAACGCGTACCTCTTCTCCTGTGTGCATCAAGCGCGACAAAGAATACCAAAGCATCAATCTCAAAGGTTTCTACCCAGCGGGTGAAGGTGCAGGCTATGCAGGCGGTATCCTCTCTGCGGGCATCGACGGCATTAAAGTGGCCGAAGCGGTGGCTCGTGATATCGTCGCACAGCTAGAAAGCGCGTAATTAATACGATATTGATCAAGGGCTCGCAAGAGCCCTTTTTGTTTGTCCAAACCAAAGCTTAACTAAACGCTCTTGCTACTCGGCCTTGGCTGGTGATGGTGTACTGTTCACTGTAAGCGGGGATGAAAACCGATTCGCCCTTTTGGACTAAACAACGTTCGCCATTGGCGTGGCTGAGTTCGAGAACGCCATCCAAAGGCAGCAAGATTTCCGCGCTGGCTACGTTGATCGTCAGCTTCTCTGCGAGCGGTAAAATCGCAAATTTAAAGTCGTCGACAGGAATGGGGTAGTGCAGACTGCCGTCACTCAGGTTTGGCTCAAGGCGCAGTTGTTCAAACGGCTTGTGTTTGAACTGAGTGCATGCCACCAACTCATCAATATCCATGTATTTTGGCGTTAAACCCGCGCGCAACACGTTGTCGGAGTTGGCCATGATTTCTAAGCCCGTGCCATGCAAATAGGCGTGCGGTGTCTCGGCTTGCAAGAACATCGCTTCACCCGGTTGCAAGGTAATCACATTGAGCATCAATGGTGCGAAGAGGCCGATGTCGTTGGGATACTGCTTTTCCAATTCAACAATCAAGGCAAAGAGCGGCAAATCAATCTGTTTTGCTTGGTGGATCAAAGCCGCTACGGCGTTGTTTTTCGTTTCACCTTGCAATGAAAGTAAGCCGGAGAAAAAGTCACTCAACCCTTGTTCGGTTGGGTTACTTGAGAGGGCATCAACAAATGGGCTCAACTCGTCAATCGCCAGTTCGGCAAAGACATTGAGAATTTCGCCGATAGCGCGAAAACCGTTCATCGCTTGGTATTCTGTTAGTGCGTAAACCAGCTCTGGCTTGTGGTTTGGGTCTTTGTAATTGCGGTTGGCTGCGGTCAACGCAATACCTTGCTGCTCTTCTCGGGCAAAGCCTAATTCTGCTTGCTGCTTGTTGGGATGCACCTGAATCGACAGCGCATTTTCAGCGGCAAGAATTTTAAATAGATAAGGCAGCTCACCAAACTGTGCGGCGGTCTGCTCACCTAAAACTAGCGATGGATTTTGCGCAATAAAGTCAGACAATTTAACTTGTTGGCCTGCCATCGTGACACATGAACAACCATTGGGATGCGCCCCCATCCATAACTCGGCTTGGGGTTCGTTGGTTGGATTTTCGATCGCGAACAGTTGCTGCATGGCGGTTTTGCTGCCCCACGCATAGTTTTGTATCGGGTTGGTCATCGGGAAGAACACCGCCAGCGGCAGGGTTGCTTGCGAAGCTAGGATCTCAGACATCTTTCTTGCCTTCAGAAAAGTTACCTTTAAAAAGTGACCTTTAGAAAAGTCACCATCGGAAAGATGGCTTGAGCGTGCGCCCAAGCCATACGGTGAAAAGAGGGGGAAGTTAGGCGGTTGCGGCCGCCAGCTTTTGTGCGCGGATTTTCTTCAGCGTCACACAAGTGATTGCTGTAACCGCAGCGCCTGAAGCCATGCAAATTAGCGCCAATAACGGGTAGTTCATCGCGCCAAGTAGCGCTACAACAGGACCACCGTGCGCCACGCTGTTAGTGATGCCGAAAGAAAACGCCATTACCGCTGCAACCATAGAGCCCAATACGTTGGCAGGAATCACCGACATCGGATCTTGTGCCGCAAATGGAATCGCCCCTTCCGAGATACCGACTAAGCCCATAGCGCCTGCTGCTTTACCCGCTTCAATTTCTGACGATTCAAACAAATCGAGCTTGCGACCCATCGCGGTGGCGAGCGCCATGCCAAGTGGTGCAACCGGAATGGCACACGCCATCGCGCCCATAAATTGGGTTTGGCCACTGGCAATCATGCCGACAGAGAACAAGAACGCCACTTTGTTGAATGGGCCACCCATGTCAAAGCCGGCCATACCACCCAGCACAATGCCCAGCAGAATCACGTTACCTGTACTCATGCTGGTGAGCAGTGCGGTTAAACCGTCCATTAGGCTGGCGATGGGTGCACCGATGACGAAGATGAACAGACCAGCAATGAACAGCGATGCGGTGATGGGTGCGATCATGATCGGAACAAGTGGTTGAATGAATTTGTGGTAGTTGATGGAGGTGATCCACTTAACGAAGTAGCCAACAAGCAAGCCTGCGATGATGGCACCAATAAAGCCTGTTCCTGCTTCAGCGCCGTAGAAAGAACCGTTGTTGGCAATCCAACCACCGATTAAACCCGGAGCCAGTGCTGGTCGGTCTGCGATCGCGTAGGCAATGTAACCTGCCAAAATCGGGATCATCAACGTGAAGGCGACCACGCCCACTTCTAGAATTTGGTTCCACATACTGCCTGGAGGAATCGCCATGCCGGCTTCGGTTGGCTCGCCGCCGACCGCAAGGGCTAAGGCAATTAGAAGGCCCCCCGTGACCACGAATGGGATCATGTGAGACACGCCGTTCATCAAGAAACGATAGAGATCAGAGCGTGCTTGGGACGCTTTGTTCGCCACCGACTGCGTGTTGGCGCTTTCGGCTTGGTAGCTTGGCGCGTTTAACGCTTCGTTAATCAGCTTCTGAGCGTCGCGAATGGGTGCTTTGACGTTGGTTTTGACGACACGTTTACCGGCAAAGCACGCCATGTCGACTTGCTTATCGCACGCCACAACGATCGCCTCTGCACGTGCAATTTCTTCTGCGGTTGGGCTGTTTTTCACTCCAATCGAGCCGTTGGTTTCCACTTTGATTTCGTAGCCCAACGCCGCCGCGCCTTTTTCCAGTGCTTCCGCCGCGAGGTAAGTGTGGGCGATGCCGGCAGGGCAACCCGTCACACCAATGATCAATCCTTTGCTCTCCGATGGGTGAGTGGCTGGCGCAGGTTCGGCCTTTTTCAGCAGTAGTTGCAGTGCTTGCTCGGCGTTTTCGGCATTGAGGAATGCATCGATGAAACCTTCTTCGATCAGTTTGGAAGAGAGTTCAGCCAACACTTCAATATGGTGGTTATCGCCTCCATCGGGTGACGCGATCATGAAAAAAAGTTTGGAAGGCAAACCGTCTTCTGCGCCATAGTCGATGCCCTGTTTGCTCACGCCAATGGCGACGGCAGGTTGGGTAACGGCGGCACTTTTCGCATGAGGGATCGCGACGCCGTCTTCAAATCCGGTGTTGCCTAACTCTTCACGCGCTTGGATGTCTTGTAGGAAGGCCGCTTTATCTGAAATACGTCCTTGCGAATGCAGGATATCAATCAGCTCCTCAAAAACGGCTTGTTTGTTATTTGCTTGCAGATCAAGCTGAATTAAATGGGCATTAATCAGTTGGTTGATCATAGAAACCTCTGTGCTTTGTATTTTTTATCCCGCGCCGACCTCACGCTGCTGCGCCAAGTGGCCTGGGTATCTGTCAGAGATATTGTTTAATTTTGCGGATCGAGCGAGTAGTGAAGAAATGGTACATTTACTGGACAATTGTATCGGTATGGGTTGAATGTGATTTGGATCGCTATGAGATTTGGTGACTGCCTTTGCCTCTAAAATTCTCACCATCAAAGTTAAATTGCAGTTATTTCATTAATTTAAAGTATGTTTGTTGTTTTTAAATAAGAAAAAGAACACTAGAGAATTGGTGCTGTGACTGGATTTTTGTATCATTTGGGCGGGAGTGTGATTTTGTTCAATGAGCCATGGTAAGAATCGTTGTATACCTTACGCTGTTACGAATTGAATAATGCGATGAGAGCCTAGAGATGATTTTTGATGATTTGATTTCATCGGTACTAAATGAACGTGAGTCCTTTCATCACATTTGGTTCGCTGGCGATTTTCATACGCCACCGGAATTTAGCTATCAGGTTAACTTTCCCCGTTTGGAGTTAGTCTTGGATGGGGAATACATTAATGAAATGGAAAGCCACGATCGCAAAGTAAGCAAAATTGTCGCCAAAGCGGGTGATGCGATTTTTATTCCTTCGAACTGCTGGAATAAGCCGAACTGGGATACCGATTGCTCGGTGCTGAGTATGTTGTTTGGGCGTCGTCAGTTGGGGCTCAGTTTGGTGAGTAAACGCAAAGGCGAAGCCAACTTTTACGATATCCAAAAACACAGCATCCAAACCCGTTCAGGCTTTGCCATCGACAACATCTTAGAAGCTCTGAGCTCATTGGCGCGTGAAAATCACAAAAAGCCGATGGATGAGCTGTTGCTGCAAGCTCTATTGCAATACACCCAGACTATGGCCCCTACTGAGCAGTCGCATAACCGTGTACAAGATCTCTATCAAGGGATCTGCATTTATATCCAAGAGAACTTCCATCGGCCAATTACCCGCGAAAGCATTGCATCGCGTTTTAGCATCTCCGCCAATCATTTATCGCGGCTGTTTCGCCAGCAAGGGCATATGACGTTGGCTGACTACATCACTTGGGTAAGGGTGGACCGCGCCAAGTTTATGCTCAAGAAGTATAACTTTAAGCTCAATGAAGTGGCGCTGCGTTGTGGGTTTAAGGATGTGAACTACTTCTGCCGCGTGTTTAAAAATCGCACGGGGCGCACACCAACCGATTACCGCGCCTCAATTTAGCAGGCGTGACATGGCGTACATCAGCAGCGCTTGCAGATCAACGCCGCTGCGAGTCCGCAGTAGGCGCTCAACCATCTGATCACACAGTAAATTGCGCGTTAAATTGGTCGCAGCGATGATCTGTTCTCGGTTGGGCTTGCTCGGCATCACCAAAGCAATGGCTAAATGCACGTCGCCCATTTTGGAAGCCCAATCCATCGATTCGTCGTTTTTGATCACCGCCACAGCAATGTGTTCAATGCCTTCAAACATCACATGAGGAATCGCGATGCCGGGGGCTACGCAGGTGGAAGAGCGCTCTTCTCGCTTGATAAACGCCAAAATCAGTTCATCGGGCGAAACGGGGTAAATCAGTTGCGCTAACCCTTTCAAACACTCGAATTTGGTGAGTTCGGTGTGTGCTTTGGCATAGTGCCATTTGACCTCGGCTGGTGGACAAATTCGCGCTAGACGCTCTGCCAGATGGCTGGAGAACTCATAGTTGATCTTTGAACCGACCACGGTGAAGTGGTCCGACAGCATGTCTTTAACCACAAAGCAGGCGAGTTCGGCATCAATGCCAATGGCGGTGATTTGGCAAAAATCCCCTTCTTGTAAGCCTACTTGCAGCACCGCGAGTGATTTTGCGAGTTCTGCGCTGCGATTTTGCGTGATATTGATGATGCGCAGGGTGCTTTTGAACTTTCGCGCAACACGAGACAATGGTTGGGCCACATGGGCACTGGCGTTAACATCGTTCACCAAGAAGGTGACTTGATATTCATGCATCATGCTGGTGTTTAGCGGCAGTGGACAAGAAACACTTTGTCGACGTTGAGCAGTACATCTTCGATGGAGAGTTTCACCACGTTCATGCCTTCAAAGCGTCCAGGCTGTTCGATTTCGATATCCGAGACAATCAATACCTTATCCGCATGGGCCACATCATAAGGCGTCAGTTGGTTTTCGATCCCCATCGCACCTTGAGTTTCGACTTTGATCTGCACATTATACTTCGGCGCGGCTTTGGTTAATGCATCGGCCGCCATGTAGGTGTGCGCAATGCCCGTTGGGCAAGCGGTGACCGCAACAACTTTCATCGGACTATCTCATGGTAACGTTTGGCAGGATAGTAGCACAGCGTAAGGCAAATGCGGCTTTTTAGCAGCAGACCCAGTTCACAGTTCGCTTTTGATGTTACAAAAATCCAGTTATTGCATCTTTCGTCCTATGTTTTGAAACCGTTTGGCTGGTTACTCTAGCCCCTACGCGCGTGTGCGCGAACCGACCTACGCCTCAATAGTATGGACAACGCAAGGTAAAGCCATCGTGGATATGACCAACCTGATCGAACCCGAAGTCATCTGCTTAGATCTGAAAGCCAACAGCAAAGAAGACGTGCTGATTGAATTGGTAGAGATGCTGGATAAAGCAGGGAAATTGACCGATAAACAGCAATTTTTAAAAGATATTTGGCGAAGGGAAGAGATTGGCAATACCGGTTTTGAAGAGGGGATTGCCATTCCTCACGCCAAAAGTCGCGCCGTCGCTTTACCTGCAGTGGTGGTGGGGATCAGTCGCCAAGGAATTGATTATGGCGCGGAAGATGGTCAGCTTTCCGATGTGTTTTTTATGCTCGCTTCCCCCGATGGTGAAGATCATCACCACATTGAAGTGTTGGCACAAATCTCCAGTAAATTGATTGAAGAGGGTTTTGTTGAGAAGCTCAAAGCTGCGGAAGATATCGATCAGGCGCGAGCGCTGTTTATCGGCCACAACGGCGCAGATACCCCGCAAGGGCATGGCATGGGCGAGTTTGTTCATCAGCCGCTTAGCCCAATGGCGCAACGCGTCGCGCGCATTAAGGAACATTTGCTGTTTGGCACCTCTCATATGATGCCGTTTATTGTCGCGGGCGGGGTGCTACTGTCACTTTCTGTGATGATCTCTGGCCATGGCGCTGTGCCAGAGCAGGGCGTATTGGCGGATATCGCGCAAATGGGCATTGCTGGCCTGACGTTGTTTACCGTGGTGCTCGGCGGCTACATTGCCTATTCCATGGCAGACAAACCGGGTTTAGCGCCGGGGATGATTGGCACTTGGATTGCGGTCAACCAATACCATACGGGCTTTTTAGGTGCGATCATTGTGGGCTTTTGGGCGGGTTTTGTGGTGTGTCAGCTGAAAAAGATCGAGCTGCCCGACAGCATGAGCTCGCTCGGTTCCATTTTCATCTATCCTCTGCTCGGAACGTTTATTACCTGTGGGGCGATCATGTGGGTGATTGGTTCTCCTATCGCCAGCAGCATGTTATGGCTTAATCAATTTTTGGCCTCGATGGCCGATTCTGGCAAAGTTGCTTTAGGCGCGGTGCTCGGGGCGATGACCGCATTTGATATGGGCGGGCCTATCAACAAAGTCGCCACGCTGTTTGCCCAAACGCAAGTGAACACCCAACCTTGGTTGATGGGCGGAGTCGGCATCGCAATTTGTACCCCACCATTGGGGATGGCGCTGGCCACGCTGTTGTCACCAAGCAAATTCAAGCGTGATGAGCGTGAAGCGGGCAAAGCGGCCGGCATTATGGGCATGATTGGTATCAGTGAAGGGGCGATTCCGTTTGCCGCGGCGGATCCCGCACGTGTGCTGCCGGCGATTGTTGCTGGCGGTATTGTCGGCAACGTGATTGGTTTTCTCTTCCAAGTGCTCAATCATGCGCCTTGGGGCGGCTGGATTGTACTTCCTGTTGTCGATGGAAAATTGGGCTATATTGTCGGCACGCTGGCCGGTGCTATGACCACAGCCCTGATCACGATTGCTCTAAAGAAAACCGTCAATGAAGACGAGAATTCGCCAGGCGATACACTGGCATATTCTTCGGTGGTAGGGGAAGGTCAAGCCGATATTCTTGCCGTCACTTCGTGTCCTTCTGGTGTGGCGCATACTTTCTTGGCAGCGAAATCGTTGGAAAAGGCGGCATGCCTACTCGGGGTGAAAATCAAAGTGGAAACGCAAGGTGCCAACGGCATCATTAATCGAATTACCGCTAAAGATGTTCAAAGGGCCAAGTTTGTGATCTTCGCCCACGACGTCGCCATCAAAGAACCCGAACGTTTCAAGCACATCAAGGTTATCGACGTCACCACCAAAGACGCGATTTTAAATGCCGCGGCATTGATGCAGATGAAAAAGTAGCCAACGACACGGCTGTTTTTAGGTGAACCCAAAGCTGAAATTTTTCTTTGAAAATCAAAGGTCAGCTCTTACGAACTGACCTTTGAAGGAGGAAGAGTGATAGACGTTTATTGAGGCGCTTTCATCGCTTCAGATTTGTCTGAAGTCATCACAAAATGCAGTTCACCCCCGTTTTTCAAATCGCTGTGCGCAAAGCTGAAATTGTCACTCAATGGCTTGCCGTTGATGCTCACCGACTTGACGTAGATGCTCTCTCGGCTGTTGTTTTCTGAGGTGATGGTGAATTTACCGTCCGCGACTGGAATCACGGCTTTGTCGAACAGAGGACGACCGATAGTGTAGCTTGCCTCGCCCGGTGTGACTTGGTAGAAGCCCAATGCAGACATCACATACCACGCCGACATCTGCCCGACGTCTTCGTTACCAATCAGACCTTCATGGGTTGGGTGGTAGAACTCGTTCATCGCTTGGTTGACGATTTCTTGGGTCTTCCAAGGCTCTGCCGTCCAGTTGTATAGGTAAGGCACGTGGTGATCAGGCTCGTTACCCATCACGAACTGACCGATGTAGCCAGACATGTCGTGTGATTGGCTCGTATCGGCGTTGGAATCCGCATTAAACAGCGCATTCAAGTTGGCTAAGAATGCCGCTTTGCCTTGTTCAGTCACGTTTTCTGGAAGAGAGAAGTCAGTGCGGTCGATGTGCTCGCCACCCATCACGTTGGCGAGACCGTTCAAGTTGTGTGGTGCAAACCATGTCCATTGCCATGTGTTGCCTTCGGTAAAGTCTTCACCACGGTGCTCGGCGCGGTAAGGCCAGAACACATCGCTTTCGTTGAGTGCTTTTCGTTCTTTACAGGCGTTGTAGTCCATACCGTCTGGGATAGACAGCGCCATGTTCTCATCCAAACATTCTGCTTTGAGGTTGTTTGCCCAAACCTTGCTGCCGCTGTTCATGTAAGCCGGACGCATAAAGCCCGTTGCACCCAATACGTTGCCTTTGGTGTCTTGCAGTTTGCCGTATTGTGCTGGGTTGTAATCGAAGTAGTTCTTGAACGATTCAGAACGAGCCATGTAGCGGTGGTACTGCTGGTCGTTACCCGCAAGTTTAGCGATCTGAGCGATACACCAGTCGTAGTAAGCGTTCTCAAGACCGTAAGACACCGATTCGTTCACGAGCTCGTCGTACTTATCGACTTTCAAGCCTTCCACGTAACCCGGTTTGTCACCAGAGTCCGGTGCCCATTTGGTGTTAGCTGGAATAAAGCCGACATCTTCTTGGTAGTCGTTATGACGTGTCATGACCGTGAAGCGTTTGTCACCGTTCCAAGCGTCTTGATAAGGCACCCAGCTTTCGGTTTTATCAAGGTTAAAGTTGACCGTTTCGTCAGCGGCTTTCAGTGCCAAATCAAACTCGGCAGCAGTAAAGGCTTCTGGGTGTTTGACCATGATATCGGCAATAACCGAGACCGCAGGGTGACCGACCATTTCACCGGTGTAATCCGAGTGCAGTTCCCATTTTGGCAGCACGCCACCCGTTTGGTATTTGTTCAACAGATCGCGTGCGTGTTCAATCGCGCGGTCTTTATCGATGATGGTTTTCAGTGGGTGTGCGGCGCGGAAGGTATCCCACATTGAGTACACTGAGTAGTTCACTAAGCCATCTTCTGCTTGGTGCACTTTGCCATCCATGCCACGGTATTTGCCATCCACATCTTGGTATAGGAATGGAGCAACAAATGTACGGTAGAGCGAGGTGTAGAACATGGTTTTGTCGGCTTTGCTGCCACCTTCCAGTTCAAACTTGCCAAGGATGTTTTCCCAAGCCACGCGGTTTTGTTGTACGACGTTATCGAAATCCCAACCGTTGGTGTCTGCTTCTAGGTTTTTCAGTGCACCGTCAACACCAGTGCCAGAAATCGCCACTTTGACCACCAGTGGCTCATCGCTCTTACCAAAGTTCAAATGAGTCAGGACATCGTTTGCGCGTTTTGCCAAACGTTCTGGGTCAGGTTCTGGTTCACCCAGCATTGGCTTGTGCTCTGCGTAACCACGGTAATCTTCCAAGCCGACTTCGGTTGCGTCAGTTGGGGTCAGTTTGCTGTCAGAAGCCAGCTTGGTGTACAGGTTCTCTTCAATGATTGGATCAGAGAATTGTGCCGCGAAGAACACGGTTTGCCATTGACCCCATTCGTTTGAGGTACGTGCGCCTACCACGGTGGTGTCGTTAACGCGTTTGTAGTAGATGCTGCGAGAGTGGTTGCCGTATTGCTCCAACAGTTCGTGTTGAAGATCGATACGCACTTTGCGGTCTTCACCCGGTTTGAAGGTATAACGTTGGAACGCCACGCGGTCGGTTGCCGACAGTTCCGCTTTTACGCCAGTTTCTACAAGGTCAACCGAGTAGTAGCCAACCTCTGCCACTTCCGAGCTTTTATCCATGGTCACGGCATCGGTATTAAAGCCTGTGTATGGCAAGAAAGCGAAGTCGTTTAGGTCGCCTTTACCTGCGCCAGAAATGTGCGTCATTGAGAAGCCAGAAAGCAGGCTGTGCACAGGATCGTATTCGACAGGCGAGCCTTTGCCATTCCAACCGTTTGGATCGAAGTTATCTGGTGATGGTTGAATCATACCTTCTGGCATGACTGGCGATGGGTTGACGTTGCCAAGACCTTTAGTGCCGATCAAGGTATCAACGAATTCCAAAGTAGGGGTAGAGATAACAGGAGTTTCAGGACCAGAGTCGCTGCCACAACCAGCAAGGCCAAGCATGGCGGTTAACACTGCGGTAGAGAGTAGGGTTCTTTTTAGTTTCATTGTTTTTATTCCACGCGAAAAGGGGGACACGAGGTCCCCTTAAAATCATTATTTGCCTAGATTGGCTTGCATTGCTTCAGACTTGTCAGCCGTCATCACGAAGTGCAGTTCGCCGCCTGCTTTGAATTCGCTGTGCTGGAAGGTGTTGTACACATCCAGAGGCTTGCCGTTGATGGTCACTTCTTTGATGTACATGTTGTCTGGACCGTTGTTCTCAGCGGTTACCGTGAAGGTGCCAGAGCCAATATCTACCGTCGCTTTGTCGAAGATTGGACGACCGATGCTGTAGGTTGGATCGGTTGGCGAGATTTGGTAGAAGCCCAGTGCTGACATCAAGTACCACGCCGACATTTGACCCACATCTTCGTTGCCGATGATGCCGTCTGGCGTCGGTTTGTAGAACTGGTCGTAAACTTGGTCTAGGTATTCCTGCGCCTTGTAAGACTCTTCAGTACGGTTGTACAAGTAGATAACGTGGTGCGAAGGTTCGTTACCGTGAATGTACTGACCGATGTAGCCTGTCATGTCTTGGTGCGCTTCGCCGCCATTTGGATCGGCGGTAAATAGGTTGTTCAGCTTATCGTTCAGACCTTGCGTGCCGCCCATGATTTCAGTCAGCTTGTCCAAGTCTTGCATGAACGCCCATTGCCACTGCCAAGCGTTACCTTCTGTGTAATAGAACGCGTCAGACTTGTAAGGGTCGAAATCAGTTGAAGCGTATTTCAGCGCACATGGGTCGCCTTCTTTCAGTTCCGTCGGTACGAAGAAGCCTGTGCCATCTTCGTTACCTGCTTGTGCATCCCAGTGTTTCAAAGAGTTGTAAGAACGAGCTTTGAACTCTTCATACGCGTCCATATCACCAGCGGCTTTCGCCATTTCAGCGATTGTCCAATCGTAGAATGAGAATTCCAACGAGTACGACACTGAGTTCCAGTTCGGGTAACGAACACACTGTTCTTTCTCGTGGTAGTTGAGCTGACCTGCCATGAGTGAGCTTAGGATGCCATCATGAATCTGTGGGTACTCATGTGGTGTGTAACGCGCTGATTTCACTGACGCTGTGTAAGCTTGTTCTGCATCAATCAAGCCCTTGGTTACGGCATCGCCCAAAATCGCTGCCGAGGGGTAGCCGATCATGGTGCCAGTCTCTGAGCCGTGGCCTTCCCATTTCGGCAATAGACCAAACTCGTCGTTGGATTTACGAATCAAGTCTTTCACGTATAGCGTTGCTTGATCTGGGTCGATGATGGTCCACATTGGGTGAACCGCGCGGAACGTATCCCACGTTGAGTAAATCGAGTAGTTTGGTGTGTCGCCAGCTTTTAGTGTGCGCACCGTACCAAGCATATCCACGTATTGACCATCCACATCATAGAACTCGATTGGCGCGATCATCATGTGGTACATGCCAGTGTAGAAGTTGGTTTTCTCTGCGTTTGTGCCGCCTTCGACTTTGATTTTTGCTAGCTTCTCAGCCCATGCGTATTCCGCGTTTTCTTTCACTTTTGCAAGGTCGAAACTTGGTGCTTCCGCTTCTAAGTTTTTCTGTGCACCTTGCCAGCTAACTGGAGAGATACCGACGCGGATTTCAATTGGCTCTTCGCCTGTGCCGAAATTTAAGTAAGCGGTAAGATCATCGCCTGAGTAAACCGCACCATTACGCATTTCGCGCGTTGGTTCTAGGTCTTGTTCACCCAAAAGTGCTTTGGCGATTGGTTGGTTGAATTTCGCGTAGAAGAAGATGTCCTGACCTTGGTGATCTTGCCCTTGGAACCAACCTGTTGATGTTTTACGACCGCGAATGGTGTATTCGTCCACCACTTCTACTTTGTTCTTTAAAGATTTGCCGTTGTTGTTCATTAGGGTATGACCCAAATCGAACTTCACGTTGCGGTCCGCGCCATCAGCAAAGGTGTATTTGTGCAAGCCAACGCGTTTGGTTGCGGTTAGTTCCACTTCGATTTGACCTTGGTTCAGCTTGGTTTTGTAGTAACCCGCGCTTGCTTCTTCATTGGCTTTGTCGAAGAAGTTCAGCTGTGTGTTCGCCATGTCTGCGTATGGCAGAACCAAGATGTCGCCTAAGTCCGTTGCGCCTGTACCTGAAAGATGAGTATGGGAGAAGCCGTACAGCGGAACGTCAGTGTTAATCACTTCGCCAGTTTCGTAGTTGGATGAATCCCAGTAGCCGGAAGCCGAATGCCAAGGGTTAAGCCCAGATTCGTGGTCAGTGTTAGAACCGATGAAGGTATCTGGAGACAGTTGAACCATACCTGCCGGGACCGTCGCGCCCGGGAATGTATGACCAGAAGCTGCAGTGCCGATCATTGGATCGACGTATCTTAATACCGAGAGATCCACTGTCGGTTTCTGTGGTTTGACTTCTGGGCGTGTTTCTTCATTGTTACAGCCAGATAGCCCAATTAGGGCGGTTAGAACAGCACAAGCAAGAAGTGTTGGTTTAAGTTTCATTATTATGCCTTTCACGTTTTGGATTAAAAAATGAGTGAGCGATCGTTGCTAAAAAAAGAGCCCTTGGGGGAAAGGGCTCTGGGGGAGGAGCTTAAGGTTTAAGCTTGGATAAGTTCGGCGGCTTTTTTCATTGCCTCCTTGGTCGAACATTCGATGATTTTCGCGTTGGCAAAGCGGTGTGCGTCTTTTACTTGGATGTCGTGAGCGAGAATAACCAGCTTCGCGTTTGCGACATCTAGGTCAGTAATGCGGTTCTGGATACCGTTTTGACCTTGAGTTTCTACTTTGATCTTGATGCCAGCGGCTGCGCCTGCTTTCTCAAGTGCTTTTGCTGCCATGAAGGTGTGTGCTACGCCAGATGGGCAACAGGTGACTGCGACGATGTCGTACTCACCTTCGCCGGCTGCTGGAGCCGCTTGTGTTTGCGTCGGTGCTGCTTCTGCGATTTCGTCTTCTGCTTCTTCTTCAGCGACTGGTTTCCAGAAGCCAACGATAACGGCGGTTGTTAGTGAGCCTAGTGCGATACCCACCACGTACATTGGGATGTTGCTTGATACCGGCGCTGTGATAAGGCCGCCCCATGGTGCGTGTAGTAGTACGTCTGTTAGGAAGCCGAACACACAGCCAACGATACCACCAGCAACGATTGAAGGAAGCACGCGCATTGGGTCGTTTGCTGCGAATGGGATAGCACCTTCAGAGATACCGATAGAACCCATGATTGCTGCTGCTTTACCCGCTTCTTGTTCTTGTTTGGTGAATTTTTTCTTGAACAGGAACGTGGCTAGCGCCATGCCGAGAGGAGGCGTACAGATTGCGATACCCACACCACCCATTAGCCATGGTTGAGTGTCCACTTGAGTTTGAGCGAATAGCGTTGCGACTTTGTTGATCGGGCCGCCCATATCGAATGCCGTCATACCACCAAGAATCGTGCCGAGAACTACTTTAGAAGCGCCAGCCATAGACGCGAGGAACTCGTTCATCGAAGCCATGAAGAGCTTGATGGGCTCACCGATACCCCATAGTACAATGCCAGCCGAGATAAGCGTGCCGATAAGAGGGTAGATAAAGTAAGCGCCGAGCGCCGTCATGTTAGCAGAAAGAGGGATCTTCTTAAGTTGGAATACCACACCACCGGCGATGAAGCCCGCTACGATACAACCAAGGAAACCGCCGCCCATATCCGCCATGATGCCAGAAGAGATCATCGCTGGCGCAAGTGCGGGTTTGTCTGCAATGGAATAACCGATGAAGCCGCCAAGAATAATTGGGAACAGCACCAGACCTTTAATACCGATATTGGAAATATCCGCCAGTAAGCCATCGGCGGGAACGGCACCTTTGCCGGATGCCATGACCGCAAGTGCCAATAATACGCCGCCAGCAACAATAAATGGCAACATATGTGAGGTGCCAAATAAAAGGTGGCCTTTCATGGTACTGAGGAGTTTTTTGAAATCGCTACTATTATTGGTAGCTTGATCGGTTAGGGTACTCATAATTTCACGCCTTATGATTGAATTAAAATATTAAGGATTTGATGTTCATTTTTTGCGTTATGAATATCTTCAATAAACTCTTCGCTAAATTTTCCGAATAATTCTTGAAGAACATAAATATGGTGATCGGCACCGTTATCGGGTGAGGCAATCATGAAGAATACGGTCGGTTTGACTCCCTCTTCGTCGCCATACTCGATGCCTTCGTGCTTTACGCCAACAGCGATGGCAGGCTCTATTACTGCTTTGCTTTTTGCGTGTGGGTAAGCGATGCCGTCCATTGAAGTCACGCTCAACGCTTCACGTGCTTCTATGTCGGTTAAAAAAGCCTCTTTGCTACTGACGCGGTTATTTTCAAATAGCATTTGTGCTAGTTCTGCAAAAACTTCTTTTTTATTGTTCGCTTGGAGATTGCCTTTAATTAAATTGGCATTGGTGAGTTCTGTGATCATTTTTAGCTCATGACGTAAATAACGGATGAGCTAAAAATAATTTATTCTTTAGGTAAGAGAAATAGCAAAAATAATTCAGTCGCTATACTTTTGTATCACACCGAATTAAGTGTGATGAGGTTCAATATCAACACTGTTCTTATGCTTAATCCCACTTGAGTTTTGTCCAATCGGTTTGTTCACTGTAAGCTTTGAGCTGTGGGCAAGGGTTGACGAGATAAGTGACGTCAGCGTATTGGCACAAAGGGAGATCGTTGATCGAATCGGTGTAGAAGTGGATTGTCACGTCACTTCTATTTTCGGCTTTAAGCCACGCTTTTAGACGTGTCACCTTACCTTCTCGATAGCTGGGTATGCCGCTGATTTGTGTGCTGTAGCGATCGCCGTTGAGTTGTAAATCGATGCCGATGGCTTGTTGAATCCCCAAACGTTGTGCGACCGCTTGAACTAAAAAAGAGACGGACGCAGAGATGATGAGCATGTCGATGCCTTCACGCTGTAACTGGGCGATCAGCGTTTTGGCCTGCGAGAACTGCTTTGGCAAGATGTCGCGTTCGACACACTCTGCGGCCAATGCGTGAACTTGTTCAATCGGTAAGTGGGTGAGTGGGGCGATGGTGAAGGCGAGATAATCCGCCATGTTCATTTTGCCTTGGTCGTAGAGCGCCATGAGCCTTTGATCCTCTTGGACAAAATTGGCTTCGGTGGCAATGCCTTTTTCTGCCAGAAAGGCGTTCCATATCATGGCACAATCACCATTGATCAAGGTCTTGTCGAGGTCAAATACGTACAAAGGGTTGGCCATTTTAAGCTCTCACTGGTTGAATTTCGTTAAGGTTGAACAGCAGTTCCAGTTGGCTGCCGCTGGCCAGTAGTCGTTCTGATGAGCGATTGAGCAAATCGACCGTGAGCTCACATTGGTTGACGTTCACCTGATAGCGGATCACATTGCCGAGCAACTGGTGGCTTTTTATTACCCCAACTTGCGGCGCAGAAATGTGTTGGCCGTACTGTCGGCCGGGCTCTCTAACATAAATCGACTCAGGGCGAATCGCCACTTTCCATTCGGTGTCGAGATTAAACAGGCGTTTCGCTTGGTTGGCATCAACCAGATTGTAGTGGCCCATAAATCCGGCGACAAATTCATTGACCGGATGGGTGTAAATCGCTTCCGGCGTGCCTGCCTGAACTATCTCACCTTTATTCATTAGGAAAATGCGGTCTGAGAGGATCATCGCCTCTTCTTGATCGTGAGTGACAAAAATGGTGGTCAGGTTCATCTCTTTCTGAATATCGCGGATCTGTTGGCGCAAATGTTTGCGGATTTTCGCATCCAGCGCAGAAAGCGGCTCATCGAGTAACAGAATACGTGGTTTCACTACTAAGGCGCGCGCCAGTGCCACGCGTTGACGCTGCCCACCAGAGAGTTGATGCGGGTAGTGTTGCTCTTTGCCATTGAGCTCCACCAGCTCAATCACTTTCGCCACTTCACGTTGGATAGCATCAGCAGGCATCTTCTTCATTTTCAGGCCAAAGGCGATATTGCCAGCCACAGTCAGATTGGGAAACAGCGCATAGGATTGAAACACCATGCCGATACCGCGTTGCTGCGGTGTTTGCTGAGTGATGTTTTCTCCATTGACCCAGATCTCGCCATCATCCAGGCTTTCTAAGCCAGCCAGGCTGCGCAACAAGGTCGATTTACCACAACCACTAGGACCAAGCAGAGTGACAAACTCGCCTTGTTCAATCTGAAACTGAATGTTCTCAAACACCTTGTTGTCAGCAAAATATTTGGTGAGTTGATTGGCGGTAACGTAGCTCATGAGTGAGTTCCTCGGCTAAAACGACTGGCGAGCCAAGTCAGTAAAAAGATAAATAGGAAATAGGTCATCACCAGCGCGGAGGTAAAATGGCCGCTAGTCTGGCGCATGTTGTAAAGATAAATCTGCAAGGTTTCATAGCGGGTGCCCACCAAAATATTGGCAAAGACAAATTCCCCCAGCAGGAATGAAAAAGAAAGAAACAGCGAAGCCATTAATCCTTTCTTGAGATTTGGCAACACCACCAGCAAAAACGCTTGGGTGGTGCTTGCACCGAGCAGGTGCGCGGCATCCATCAGATCGCGCAGATGGATAGCGGCGAAATTGTTGGCGATGGCGCGATACATAAAAGGCAGCGCAATGGTGAAGTAAGTGCCCACTAAAATCCAAGGCGTGCCAACCAGTGCAATCTCGCTGTCCGCATAAAGCTGCAAAAGACCGACAGAAGAGACTACCGGAGGCACAGCAAAAGGCAGCAAGATGAGCATATTCATCACCTTGTCGAGTTTAGGAAAGTAGTAGAACACCACGAAAATCGCGGGCAACACTAACACCACGCTCAACAGTAATGCCAAGAGACAGATAAAGAGCGAACGGCCAAAAGCATCGAGAAAACGCTGATCGCTGAGCAGCTTGATGTACCAGTCCAAGGTAAATCCATCGGGCAAAATGGTCGCGCCCCAGCGTGATGAAAGCGAGTACACCAAAGTCGCGACAATCGGGATCAGCATCAAACCGACGATAGTGGTGACGACGGCTTGGTCAAAAGTGCGGTTATGCTTTGGCATCTTGCTTTCTCCCTAGGTAACTTTTGCTGATCAACCACTGATTGATGATGGTAATCAGCGCTAAAAGCACCATCACTAGGACCGAAATGGCCGCCGCGAGATTGGGCTCAAGAAACAGATCGCCCGACACTAAGCTGGCGATGCGGATAGTGATCAAATTGTAGTTGCCAGAGGTGAGCGCATAAACGCTGGCGTATGCGCCAATCGCGTTGGCGATCAAAATGATGAAAGTGCCCAGCAGCGCAGGAGATAGGACAGGCAGCGCTATTTTGAGCCAATATTGCCAAGTTTTGGCTCCCAGCAGAGCGGCTGCAGCTTGCCAATCGTCGCTCAGTGCGTCGAAGGCTGGGTAGAGCAGCAAGGTGGCTAAAGGGATCTGAAAGTAGATGTAAATCGCCAGCAAACCCCATTTGCCGTATAAGTCAAACTCGCCCAGCAAACCATATTGTTTCAATAGCAAAGTGAGCGCGCCGTTGGTGCCGAGAATAATGATGAAAGCGAAGGCGAGTGGCACACCAGCAAAGTTGCTGCTCATATTGGTAAAGGCGATCACGCCATCGCGTAGCACACTGTTGACTCGGCGCAGCGAGGAAACCAGAAGAGTGGCAATGGTTAAGCCAATCAGGCTTGACCAAAACCCCAACCAGATACTATTGCTAAAGGCCTGACGCATGAACGCCGAATCAAGAATTTCAACATAGTTCTCTAACGAGAGGCTTTCATCGTAAATAAAGCTGTTACAAAGCACCCAAACCATCGGGGCCAGTTGGAACAGATAGAAAAACAGGGCAAATGGCGCCAACCATAATGCGGGTTTAAAACGAGAAAATCGGCGAAGCGTGGTGTGCTTGGTGGCGGATTTACTCTGAGGAATAACAGAACTGCTCATAGTGCTAATAGTGCCTGTGGATAAGGTTTTTGGTGATCAAGGCCAAGTAACTGGCAGACGGCACCACAAAGCTCGGTTTGTTGGATGTCACACTCGCGGTGGCTAAAGTGCTTGCCAAGCACAAATAAAGGAACTTCACGCTCCTCGCGCAAAATGCCACCGTGGGAGAGGTCGTTGTTCATACCGTGATCGCTCGTGATGAGAACTTGATAGCCCTCGGTGAGCCAAGTATCGAGATAATGGGAGAGATAGCCGTCGGCCATGCGCGCACTGTTGCGGTATTGGCGTGAATCCAAACCATGCTTGTGGCCCATGTCGTCAATATTCATTGGATGGATCAACAAGAAATCGGGCTGATAGCGGCGGCGCAAATAGTCGCCATCGAGAAACAAGGCTTCATCGGGGTAGTGATCCCAATGATAAAAACAGCCGTGCTGGATGTTGAGGTTGTCATCGTCGGTGAAGCGATCGCGCACAGCATCATAAGGAGCGCGGTTGTACAGTTCACTGACCCAGTGATAAGCCGCCGCTGCGGTGACTTTGCCCTGATTTTTCGCCAAGCTGAAAATCGATTCCTGCTGCGAAAGGCGCACAATCTGGTTATGCACGATGCCGCTGTCGACAGGGCGAACGCCAGTAAGTAAGCACTCGTAGAGCGGGCGAGAGAGTGACGGGAGTTCACAGTGCAGTTTATAGAGCGTTGCGCGTTGCTGTTCTATCAGGCCATTCAGGTAGCCCATGCAGTCATGGGCTACCTGATAGTTGAGTCCATCTAGAACAACCAAGATCACTTTGCTGTTCATGAAAGATGGTCTCTTATTGTTGGTGGATCAGAACGCTTTCTTGCCATTGACGCGGCAGTTTACGTGCCGATTTTTCCCACGCATTGAAATCTTTTACCGGGTGCACGTTGCTGTACTGGTCATTCGCAATCAGTTTATCTTGCACCGATTTTGGTAGAGTGACGTTACTGCGAATAGGGCGTGCGTAGCCTTCGGCAAGGTTGATCTGGCCCTGATCACTGAAGATGTACTCACGTGCCAACTTGGCTGCATTCGGGTTTTTTGCGTACTTGTTGATGATGGTGGTGTAGCCAGAAATAACCGAACCGTCTTGTGGAATGTTTACGCTAAAGCGTGAGCGGTCAATTTGGTCACGGTAGTTGAGCGCGTTGAAGTCCCACAAAATGGCCACTTCCACTTCGCCTTTTTCAAGGTTGGCAATGCTTGGGTCGGTAAACGATAAACGGCCTTGTTTTGCCAGCTTCGCGAAGAAGTCCAGTGCTGGTTTGAGGTTACTTTCGTCACCACCGTTGGCAAACGCCGCCGCTAATACCGCGTTGTTGGCTTGCGCTGCTACGCCTACATCACCAACCGTCACTTTGTAATCCCCTTTCAGGATATCATCCCAAGATTTAGGGGCATTTTTAACCAAGTTATTGTTGGAAATAAAAGAGATTGTGCCGGTGTAAGCCAGAGCCCAGTGACCATCTTTGTCTTTCGCCCAGTTCGGAATGTCGCTCCAAGTGGTCGGTTTGTAGGGCTGAGTCACGCCTTTTTTGACCGCAACACGAGCAAAAGCAAAACCGACATCACCGATATCCGCGGTGGCGTTTTTCTTCTCTGCTTCAAACTTGGCGATCTCTTGCGCTGAGCTCATGTCGGTATCTTGATGCTTCAAACCATAGTTGGCCTTTAAGTCTGTCCAAGTGCCTTTCCAGTTGGCCCAACTGTCTGGCATCCCGACACTGTACACCGCCCCTTCTTTTTGCGCGGCTTCAATCAGAGATTGCAGATCCGCCTGTTTTGCCATTACTTGGGTAGAAAGCGCAGTGGCAATCAACGTGAAAGAAACAGCGGTAGAACGACTAAGCAAAGTTTTCATTGTCTCCATCCTTTTGGACTAGGTCAGTAAGTTCGTTTTTTATCCTAGGGAGGGAGTGTGACGATTTAGCGCAAGTTGTTTGACAGTTTTGTGTCGTTTCGGTTGCGCCAGAGGACTTTAAACCAACTGTGTTTGCGGATTAAACAAAGTGTTTCTATCTTTATTGAAGAGATTCACTGCTTTCATTTAAAAGGAATTTAGAACATGAAATTGATAGAAAGAATGGTTATCCAATATTCATCGTATGCTGTCATTTCCATTATTATTCTCTTTGGGGTCAATGCCTACTCGGCAGAGCGTGTTGTATTAAGCATCGTGAATGGAGAGCAGACACACCATTTTACCATGCAAGATCTTGACGACTTGCCGAAGAGTAAAATTATAACAACAACCCCTTGGACAGGAGAAAATACGGTTTTTGAAGGAATATCAGCAGCAACACTACTCAAGATTATTGGCGAATCAAAAGCAAGCTTGAAAGTCACTGCATTGAATAATTACTGGGCAATGATCCCGAGCGAAGATATAGATAAATATAATCCGATATTAGCGATAAGGAAAGATGATAAATTAATGAGTGTTCGTGACAAAGGACCTGTATGGGTTATCTACCCATTAAGTGATTTCAAAGAAGAAAAAAATGAGGTTCTACATAGTAGAATGGTATGGCAAGTTGATAAAATTGATATTGAAAAATAAATTATGACTAAGGGCATTATTTATTTCATAGTGATAATTTTAGGCGTGTCAGGATTTTTTATCTCGGCTTTTGTTAAGTTTAATGACACGTTTAGTATGATGACCAAGCATACACAATTATCTGCTTGGGCATTAGCACAACTTGAGATAGAAACACTAGAATTTATTAATGAGCTAAACATTTTTCTGATAAAAAAAGACTCATCAAGAAGCGAGCTCAACTTACGCTACGATATTTTATGGAGTCGATATGAAACATTTTTGACTAGTGATGAAACTAAAGATATTAGAAGCTTATATGACTCTGAACGTGTGGTTATTAATGCTTTTAATTCTTTAAAAAAATATGAAAATGCTATACTAACAGGGAATATGGATAATCTTAGCCGTCTGAGTGACGAATTGGACAGTATGACTCCTGAAATAAGAAATCTTATGATTGCAAATTTTACCGGAGAAAGCTCAATACAAAAGCTAGCTGTGCTAGAAGAAAATAAATCTAGTGTTGTTTTCAATTTGATGGTAATAATGATAATCATAATTTTTCTAACATACAAACTTTATCGGGATGCTAGAGCGCAAGAGTTCATTGCTTGGTATGATCCGTTAACAAAGCTAAAAAATAGAAACTATCTATTGAAAAATATAGATGAATATAGAGATTCAAATGTAGAACATACGATTATACTATTAGATATCGACAATTTTAAAGAAATCAACGATGCTATTGGTTACGATTATGGAGACCAAGTTCTTATTACTTTATCTTCCTTGTTAAAAAAGTACAAAAAATCCAAGAATATTGAATGTGTTCGCATCGGTGCAGATGAATTCTCTATTGTGATTACCAAATCTGATGTAAATCTTGAAACTTACGCTAAATTACTACTTGATGATTTAAACTATCTCATATCAAAGCTTGATCCGTCGAAGAGAACAAAAATTTCCATGGGGATAGCGAATAGCCTTGATACTACATCGATAAACGAAAGTTTAACGGGCTTTTCTAGTACAACACTCAATAATGCAGACGTCGCTTTAAATATCGCCAAGAAAAGTAAGTTGGATAAATTGATTTTTTTCAAGAAGGAAATTGCTATTGAGCATCGTAAGAAAAGACGGTTATCAGAAGATCTATTTGCACTGCTAAAAAGAGATCAGCAGAGTGAGATCTACATGCTTTATCAGCCAATCATCTTGAGAGACAAGCAGCGCCTTGGCTGTGAAGCGCTCATTCGTTGGAATCATCCTACTTTTGGATTCATCCATCCAGAATATCTGATTAAAATTGCAGAAGAGTCCGGATTAGCCAAAAGATTAGGCCAGTGGATTATGCAGCAGGTTTATATCGCCTTGGATAAGCAATGGGTAGAATTTAACACTCGCTTGGAGGTGGCGATCAATTTGTCAGATTCGTTATTTGATGAGGATTTAATCTTGGCGGTGAAAAGAATTTTCGCAAAAGATCGCAACTATCTCAAATCGATTATTCTAGAAATAACTGAAACCATGACACTGGATGATATCAACAGAAGTCAGAGAATCATTGAATCTCTATCCGAATTAGAAGTTCGCCTTTCACTAGATGATTTTGGGACTGGTTGGTCATCACTTAGTACTTTAAATCAATTAAATTTCAATAAATTAAAAATAGACAAATCGTTTGTCAGAGAGATAGCAACGCAAGAGAATCAACAATACTTTGTTTCCTCCATTGTTACACTCTCTCACCAACTTGGGATAAAAGTGGTTGCTGAGGGGGTAGAGCAACAAGAGCAATGGTTGAAACTTGTTGAGCTGGGGGTTGATGAGTTTCAAGGTTATCATTTTGCAAAACCGATTGATGCTGAACAGTTCCTTGTTTTTTGCACCGCTTACTTCGATATTGAGCCATTATCCCGTCAAACCTTGTCCTGAAAAGGGAGGTGGAATGAGTTTTGTATTTTGTCATCGCTTCATTTGTATCTTGCCTGTTCTGATCTCGCTAACAATAACAGCGATTAAAATGGATAATTTTCATAAATATCCTACATTTAATAGATAAATCAGGTAGAAAGTGGATGTTCTCGATGAATGTTAAGCTCCTTTTAATGTGTGTGCTTTTACCGTTTTCCGTTTGCTCTGAAGAGATTACGTTTGGCATTGTTCCCCAGCAATCGGCAACCACGTTAGCGAAGCGCTGGGGGCCGATATTACAAGCGGTTTCAGAATCGACAGGCCATGAGATTGTGTTTCGTACCACTAAAGACATCCCGGAATTTGAAAAACAGCTGCTCAAGGGCGAGTTTGACATCGCTTACATGAACCCTTACCACTACACCCTCTTTCATCAAACGCCCGGTTACCAAGCGTTTGCTAAACAGAAAGACAAAATGATTCGAGGTTTGATCGTGGTACAAAAAGGCAGTGTGTTAGACAGCATCAGCAAGTTGAATGGCAAGACGGTCGCTTTTCCTTCGCCAGCCGCTTTTGCGGCCAGTGTGCTGCCGAAAGCGGCGTTAGAACAACGCGGCATTAAAGTGAAACCCATGTATGTTTCTTCACACGATTCGGTCTACCTCAATGTTGCCAGGGGTGTGGTTGAGGCGGGTGGTGGTATAGAGAGAACACTAAATAATATTCAGCCAGAGGTGCGAGAGCAGCTATCGGTACTATGGCGAAGTGAAGCCTACACCCCCCACGCGTTTGCCTATCATCCGAATTTATCGATAGACGTTGTGCAGCAGATTCAAACCGCGCTCATTGAATTGGCCAATACAGAAGAGGGCGCCATGCTGTTAAAGGCGATCAATTTCAGCGGCATCGCAGCTGCAAAAGATCAAGATTGGGACGATGTCCGCGCCCTCAACATCACCTCTTTAGAACACTTAATCAACTAGAAGGTCAAGATGTCACTCAGGTTGAAAACGATCATAGGTGTTGCACTGATTGAGGCAATCTCACTAGCGATCTTGGTATCCTTGACCTTGAACTATTTGAAAACCACGAACTATGACGGCCTCAATCAACGGGTTATATCAACGACGCGCTTGCTGGAATACACCGTCAAGAATGCGGTGTTGTCATACGACTTAGCGACCATTGAATCGCTCACCCAAGAGCTGGTGACCGAAAGTGACATTGTCTATGTCGCGGTATTTGGCGAGGGAGGACAACTGCTCTCAGAGCAAGGTCAAACCCCAAGTGGCTACAGTGTGCGAATTTTAGAAGAGTCCTCCAAACAGGTAAAAGATGGCATATTTGATGTAAAACAAGACATTAGAGAGGCGGGAATCACCTTTGGTTCGGTCTGGCTTGGCTTTGACATGACGAAACTGAATAGCCAGATCAAGGAAGCGCAGAAGTGGACAGCTATTATTGTCTTGGGTGAAATGTCGTTGGTCGCCTTGTTTTCCTATATTTTGGGGGCTTATTTAACTAAGCGTTTGACACAATTGAGAGATGCCGCAGACCAGATCGCTAATGGTCACAGAGAAGTCGATTTGAATATTGCGGGTAAAGATGAGGTATCTACTGTATCTCAAGCCTTTGTCAATATGGTGGAAAGGCTCGCCATTTCGGAGAAGAAAACCGTTCAATACCAACAGCAACTTGAGCAAGCCAACGAATCCTTGGAGAGCAAAGTAGCGCAAAGAACGCAAGCCTTGCTTGAGTCGAATAGAAAGTTAACAAAGTTGAATCAAGAACTTAAATCGACACAAGAGAAGCTGGTGGAGTCGGAAAAAATGGCCTCAATTGGTACTATGGCGGCGGGCTTTTCCCATGAAATTAATAACCCCATTGGGGTTGTAAATAGCAATTTGCAAGTGAGCCTTGAATATCTTTCCGTTTATCAAAATTGGATCGCTTTACTGAAAGAGCAGGATAAAATGGTTGATTTCGAAGTACTTAAACAATGGGAAAAGAACCATCATGTACAATATCTTCACCAAGATTTTAAAGAGTGTCTTTTGGAGACCAAACAGTGCGTTGATAGAGTGAAAGGTTTGGTCGATGCATTGCAGAAATACTCAGCAAATAGTCATGAAGGTAGCACAGACTTTCAACCAATCGAGCTGTTTGAGTTAGTTCATCAAGCACTGTCAAACATACAAGTTGCAAAGAATGTGGAAATAAATATTCATTCATCGGTGACTAAAGCGCCTCTCGTATTAGGGTCAAACAGTGAATTGGTTAAACTTTTTATCGAGCTGATCAAAAATGCGGTTAATTCGTGCTCTTGCTTGAAAGACAGAAATGGACATATTCAGATTAAGGCAAAGCAGATAGGCAATTTCTGCCTTGTCGATATTGAAGACAATGGTGTCGGAATAAAACGCGAGTGGTTGAAGCGTTTGTTTGATCCCTTTTTTACCACAGCAGAAGTTGGGCATGGGATGGGCTTGGGGCTAACTTATTGTTACGATATTATTAAGCATCATGAAGGTGAAATTGAGATTAAAAATAGGGAAGAGCATGGTGCTGTTGTTACCCTCACTCTTCCCTGTGTTGCTGCGACGAAAATCAGCCAATAACCTAACTGATCAATATTGCCCTGAATTAGTAAAAATTAGATAAAGATGGCTAAAGGCAGGTGAGTTTCTTTCTCGATCTCTTTTAATTTTTCCAGCATATGGTATGTAATTTTGCTGCCTGCTGTGAGCATCAACTTGCCGTTAGGCAGATATAAATCTTCCTTCAAAACACTGCCCACTTTGAGTTCTTCTAGGCTGACGCAGCGATCAATATCAATATCAGCCATCTGCTTCTCAGCGAATTTGACAAACAGATCCGCGATATCTGGGTCAAACATTTCACCCGCTTGGCTTTTAATAAATAGTCTCGCACTTTTGGTTTTCATCCGATGGGGATTACGCATATTGGCGACGAGAAAATCATAGCTTTTCACTATCTTCAAGATGCGTGCGCCGACAGGAATTGCGTTCGCCTTCAGGTGATCTGGCGTGCCTGTCCCATCAAAGTGTTCGTCTTGATGGCGTATGATCTCTACGAGAGGTTGAAAACGTTTTATCTGACTGATGAGCTCGGCTCCGACCACTGGGTTGCAATGCGGAAGGTGGGGAAGCTCTTTATTTTGCTCTTCATTTTGTTCTAAGTTGAGCTCCATAGGCTCCTCTTCAACGGAGCGAATTAAGCCTATCTCATGCAGTAAACCAGCGAGATAGATATGCGAGATTTCACTGTCGCTGAGATGGAGCTTTTTGGCGATTGCTCGCGATATTTCAGCGATGCGTAAGCTGTGTTCGTTATTGTTGCCCGTTGCTCGTTGAATAATCGCTGAGAGCGTCGCTAAGATATCTTTAAAGGTTTGGGTGCGACTATTGAGCAGCGCTTGTAATTTCTTGTTGGCTAATTCCAACATTTCTGTCCGCTCTTTCACCTTTTCTTCAAGGCTTTGATTGAGTTCCTCTAGTTCAACATTTTTCACGGCCAATGCAGCCGTCAGCTCTCGCTTCTCTCTTTTCAACTGAAATAATTCGGCTGCTTTTGCGATGGTTTCTTTAAGTAGCTGATTGTCCCAAGGTTTGGAAAGATAGGTGTGTATGCCGCCTTCATTGACGGCTCTTACCGTAGACTCCATATCACTGTAACCCGTCAGTAAAAGGCGGATCGAATCAGGGCTACGTTCACGTGCTAAACGAAGAAATTCGGCGCCGTCCATTTCAGGCATGCGCATGTCAGAAATGATGATCGGGGGATGGTCTTGATCAAGATAAGCGAGCGCTTCTACGCCACTGGTAAAACTCACCACGTCGTAATCGAATCTCAGCACCCGTGTGAGGGATTTGAGAATGTCTGCTTCGTCATCGACCAGCAGAATAGACAGCTTCGTGCTCTCTTCCGCACTATCAAGGGGATCTTTTTCTGCCGTATCGTTCATAGATGATTCCTTAATAACTAGCGAGGAACGTTAAAAAATCGTCACAAGGTAGTGGAGGACTAACCCAATATCCTTGTATTCGAGTACAGCCATGCTCTTTTAAATAATTATACTGAAATTTATTTTCCACCCACTCGGCAACGATAGACATATTTAGCGAAGTTGCGCTATCTGTGATGGATTTCAAAATAACGTCATCGGACTCACTCTCTCCTAAACAGCGGATGAAGCGTCCATCAATTTTAACCACATCAAAAGGGATTTCTTTTAGCGATTCAAAACCAGAGTAACCCGTGCCAAAATCGTCGATTGCGCAGCGCACGCCAGCGGTTTTCAGCAGTTTGATCTGTTCACTCATCCTAGGAAAAGAGACGATTTTCTCTGTCTCTAGAATTTCAAGTTCTAACAGATCTATCCCTATAACCCACTCACCGTTTTCATTGTGCAGACACTGTTTTACATAGCCGGACTCAACTTGTGCGGCAGTGACATTCACGCTAACACGGATTGAAAGCTGTTGTTGTTTGAGCCGTGAGATTAACTGTAGCGACTGATTAAGCATGCGCTCGGTTAATCTATCCAATAAATCATATTTTTCCATCAAAGGTAAAAATTGTGCGGGGTTTAAGATCTTCCCATGTTCTCCCTTTTGGCGGGCGAGTGCTTCACAGCAATCAATTTTACCGGTTGCCAGATTTAATTGAGGTTGAAAATAAGCGACGAAATTGTTTGAGCGAAGATCTTTGATAATTAGTGATAATTCGGAAAATTCTCTAACGTTTTGGTTCGGTAATTGATCGTTTAGCCAATAGGTATGATTATCGATAGGTGATGCGTCGAGTTTTCTTCGGGCAATTTCTTCCGCACAAATCGTATTCCACGAGTAGGCATCGCTTAGGTAAATACTAACCTGAATACGTGTTTCAATTTTTGATGATGCAAAACTCGACTCCTCTAGATTGAATATTAACTCGTAACCAGAGTGATGGTATTCAACAAAGGTGAAAAATTTATCTTCATAGCGATACCACACGAGTTTTTCTGATTTAGGGATGGCCTTGGCGATATCATGAATAAAGTCATTTGCTTCCATGACGCCATACTGGTCATTAAATTTTCGCATGGATTGAATATCCAGCATCACTAAAAGCCAAGGTTTGCAACGGTACTCTTTTATTTTTTCAATATGGTTATTTAAAGCAAAAATATTTTTAAGTTGAGTGAGTCTGTCTCGGTTTCGTGTTTTACTTTGGATATCTAGCACATTTTCGATAACCGAGGTTAGTTCATCGTTGTCCCAAGGTTTTCCTAAATATCGTGTCAGTGCACCAGTATTAAAGGCATTGGTCACCCGCTCGAAATCTGCTTGCCCAGAGAGCATGATGGTGGCTACTTCAGGAAAGTCAGATTTTATTCTTGCCACCAGTTCTGAACCGTCCATTTCAGGCATTCTAAAATCGGTAATCACCAGATTAATATTTTGATTTTGCATTAAAATCTTAATGGCGTCAGCCCCTGACTGAGCAGTGTAGATATGCCCAACTTTTCGTCGCAATTGCCGTTCCAAAGACTTTAGGATCAGCGGTTCGTCATCGACAAGGAGTATTTCTGCATAATCGATCATAAGTGTCCATCCATCTTCTACTTCGAAGTGTCCTGCTGTGGTTTTTGATTGATAGGGAGCAGAATCGTAAAGGTTGAACCTTTTCCTACTTCACTCTCAACTTCGATTTTCCCTTTGTGCTTGGCGACTATGCCGTAAGAGACGGATAACCCTAATCCTGTGCCAGAGCCAACTGGTTTAGTGGTGAAAAAAGGATCAAAAATGGAACTTAGAATTTCTTGTGGAATTCCACTGCCTGTATCGGCAATTTTAATCGAGACAGAATCATCGTCGTGTTTATCGAGGAAAATAGATATTTTCCCTTTCCCTTCGATCGCATGACAGGCGTTGACAAGTATATTGAGGAAGACTTGATTTATTTGCATTGGTTGGCAATATACTTCAGGAACGCCTTTCGAGAAGTGTTTCTCTACCTCAATATTGTACTTTACTTCATTATTTATGATTTTAAGTGTCGACTCTAGTCCGTGTTCTAAATTGCTGTAATTCCACTCAGAACTGTCTATATGAGAAAACTCTTTGAGGTTTTTAACAATAGCCATGACCCGGCCCGAACCTTCCAAAGATTCTTGAATAAGATCCGAAAGATCATCGAGAATATAGGTAAGATTAATTTTCTTTTCTGCTTTCTCTTTGCTTTCGATAATCGTTTCACTCTCACAATTATTTATCAATGTGTTTAGCTGTTGAATATGATTTTTTACCGTCGAAAAATAATCCTCCAATGTCTGTAAATTAGAAGTAATAAAGCCGATTGGATTATTGATCTCATGCGCTATTCCCGCAGAGAGTTGACCAATCGAGGCCATTTTTTCTGATTGTAGCAACTGGCTTTGTGCCAGTTTTAGCTTATTTAAGGCATCTTCGAGTTGATGCTGTTCATTGTTCAGCTTGACGGTCAACTCTTTTAGGGAATGGTGCTGAGCGGCTTGCAGGGTGACATCATGGATACAAAGACAGACGTGTTCCAATGAGCCGTCGTCGTTGTGAATAGGCAGAACCTCGATATTCTGAAACATTCGGTCTTCAGAACCGGAAATTGGCCGCGAAGTGTAAAAAGGCAAAACATGAGGAGCCTGCTCCCAAGATGAGAAAGTGGGTGACTCAATCATAAAGGCAGTGTCAATTTTCCGTTTGAGGAAATGCTGCGATTCTGGATATTTGTCTAACAGATTTTGGCCGACTAATTCGCTAGTTGTCGCTTTCGATCGCGTGACAAAGTACTCATTGACCATGGCAATGGTGTAATCACGACGAACGATGCAAATCGCGACAGAGAGCTGATTGACCAGATCAGAAAGCATCAATTTTGGCTTGATATTCGACATGTTTTTCCCTGCTATATCCATGCATCTAGCTTTTCAATCACTTGACTAAAGCCGCTGTCTGCAAAGCAAATCACGGTTTTGGTTTCGAACTCAAAGGACTCAATGAGAAACGAGACCTGCAAAATAATCGTATGCTGCCATTTATCTTTTGGTAGAGTGAAATCGTCAGGATCCAAGAGAACCGGTGGTTGAACTCTGGCTTTCAGTTCGATCTGGTTACACAACCCTTGAATACTGGCACCAGAAAGGATGTTAGATACTTCCAAAAGGCAGTCGGCGAGGAGGTTATCGGAAAGGGCATCGTTATCATCAAGACGCCACATATTTTTTGCCAGTTCCTTGCCCCCTTTTCGGCTGAGAAGGGTCAGTACCTCGCCTTGCATTTGGCCAAAAAACGATTGCTGGGTGTAATAGTACTCTTGGTTTTGCTTTAGAATGTTGTTGAGCTCTTCATGAGAGGCAATGCTGATATTGGGCACCGTGAGCGTAACGTGCAAATTGAGTAAGTTGGCCAATTTATTGGCCGCTTTGCCCATCGATATGTTGAGAAATTCTTTTAGCGAATCTTCATGGTCGGGTGTAAATGCATGATTCATAGTAAACCGACCTCCTTTAGAACAGACTCCAGCTCTGGTGCCTCTAGAGGCTTTTGGAGAAATTTAACCGCGCCCAGCTCCAGCGCCTTTTGCTGAGAGGTCGGCTGTATATCGGCACTAATGACAAAAACAAAATTTCTCGCGGCAATTTTTTTCAGTTCAGCCAACACCATAAACCCATCCATCACGGGCATCGTCAGATCCAAAAACATCACGTCGGCTTTGCCATCTTTATAAAGTTGAATTGCTTCTTCGCCATTTTGCGCTTCATGAAGATTCTCTTTAAATTGCTCGGGCAGTGCCCGGATAACCGCCTTTCTCGACATTTTTGAATCATCAACCACAGCTACAGATATCGACATATCACTCTCCTTAAGGCGTATCGGCTAAAATCGATTCAATGACATTTTTATTTTGTTCAGGTAAGGAGCGCAGAAATGTCTCCATACTGTTGCTCGTTTCTGACTCCATCCAGCGCATGGCGAGCAATAAAACTTGGCTATCGATATTCTTGCCAGAAAGATCTTGCTCTCGACCAATGCGAAGGATGCTCTCCGCCATATCAACGCTGTAGCCCCACAATATCAGTATATAGCTGCAGATCACGAGGCTGTCTTTGTAGCCGCATTCAAATGAGTAAAACTCTTCTAATTGATCGGGTGCAGCACCTTTTTCTAGCAATACCAACTCTCCAATCGAGCAGAATAGCGTCATGAGATAGATCTTTTCTTGCTCTCGGGTAGGCAGATGAAGACGTTCAGATAAGGCTTTGCTTTTTTCTGCGGCGTTGAGATAGCGGTTGACGATTTGTTGATGAATAAGCGGATCGAGCTGTTTAAAGCTTTTCTGCGTGAGCATTATGTTGGCAACCGCTTCGACCATCGCCAAGCCAAGGCGTCTGATAGACTCAGTGAGTGAACTTGTTCTGACCTGAAAACCGAGATAGGCCGAATTGGCGAGTTGTACCAGCCTTGCTGCCAATGGTGGCTCTCTATTTACTAGATCTGACACGTCCTGTATCGATGCTTCCGGGCGGAGAATGCATTGTCTAATTTGCAAAATAGTGCGAGGCAACACAGGCAGATCTTCTATCTCAGCAAGCTTGGCCCGGCACGCAGTGGAAAAGGGCATCTGTTTGAGCCGTTCGGCACTATTGAGCACATGAACGAAGTCTTCCTCCGAAAAGGGCTTGGGAAGCATGAAATGTACCGAAGAATTGAGCAGAACACTGGCTTCTTTGCTGGTGTCACCGGTGATTAACGCTCGGATGGAATCTGGGTAGATTTGGCTTGCTTGCTTTAACAGCTCATCGCCCTGAAGGTTTGGCATCAGCAGATCACTGATGATGAGCTCGGGTTGATGGTCGACTTCTGCGGCGGCTTCTTGCCAGCATCGAGGGTCGTTGACCAAGGTGAAATGCCAATCTGGCCGGAGACGGCGCAGCATCCTACCTGCTGCTTTTAGCATCAGCTCATCGTCGTCAATGAACATCACGTGTAAGGCCGAACCACTCATTACCACCTCTAAAGTCTTAGATTATCATACAGATAAGCCGTGCATTACTTTTAGAATAGACTACAAATTGAGCGGTTGAGAAAATGATTATCACATTTGTGAAATCTGTATGGAGGTCAGACGCGAAACGACGGTGATTGCCCAACTTAACCCAGCGTCATATTTCTGTTATCTGCTCGCTTTACCTTGTTAAAGAAAAACGCAATGGACTCGATCAGCAATGAGCACTCAACAAACCACTCAACTAGGCAGGATAAAAAGCACCATTCGCGCACAGATCAACGCTGGCGTATGGTTTCAAGGGCAAAAGTTGCCCTCAGAGCGCGAATTGAGTGGACTCTTTGCTACCACGCGTATCACCATCAAAGACGCTTTGGTCTCACTGGAAACGGAAGGGCTGATATACCGTGAAGAGCGCCGCGGTTGGTATGTCTCACCGGAGCGAATTTGTTACAACCCTCTTTCCCGCTCGCATTTTCATCAAATGGTGCGAGATCAGCATCGTATTGCTGAAACCCGTTTGCTGCATGTGAGCCGCGAAATGGCGCGTGGTGAGTACGCCAACGTGCTTGAAATAGAGGCAACGACACCAATTTATGTGATTGAACGGCTACGTTTTATTGATGGACGTGTGGTGCTGTTTGTGGAAAATGTGCTTAAAGCAGCGCTCTTCCCCGCCATCTTGCAGGAGAATCTGACAGGCTCCTTGACGGGGCTTTATCGGCAGAAATATGGTTACGAGACTCACCGTTCACGCTTTGAGGTGGTTCCGACTTCAGCACCAGCCCACGTAGCCAAAGCGCTCAATTTGGCCCAAGGGCAGCCTGTACTCAAGATATGTCGAGTTAACTACAAGCAAGATGGTGAGTTAATCGACTGCGAATTTGAATATTGGCGACCTGATGCGGTGATGATTCGCATTGATAGTCTGAATGAGTAGTGGCGAAGTCCAAGTGTTACCACGAAAACTCACACTTGGAACTCTTCTCGCTCTATTTGGCGGGTGTGGTGTATTTTTCAGCGAGCAGCTGCGCACTGATTGGCCTTTCAATCAAATAGCCTTGCAAAATATCGCAGCCATATTCTT
The DNA here is from genome assembly GCF_000960595.1 of Vibrio sp. S234-5. Lineage (NCBI taxonomy): Bacteria > Pseudomonadati > Pseudomonadota > Gammaproteobacteria > Vibrionales > Vibrionaceae > Vibrio > Vibrio sp. S234-5. The sequence goes on along the minus strand of NZ_JZAM01000033.1, from coordinate 135,631 downwards.
TGAGCTTTTGGCGCTGGGCCTCGGTTTCTACCCCCTCGGCAACCACTCTCATTTCAGAAGAACGAGCGATGGCGATAATCGCTTTCACTAAAGAATCGCTCTGCTCAGAATTGAGCATTTTGTCGATGAACAGGCGGTCAACCTTGATTTCATCAAGAGTGAGGTGACTCAGATAGCTGAGTGAGGAGTAGCCGGTACCAAAGTCGTCGAGTGAGATGGTAAACCCGAGTTCTTTTAGCTGCTCAATGATCGGTTTCACTTTTGGCATGTCGTTGATCAGCACGTTTTCGGTAATTTCCAGCGTAATACGATGGTTGGCAATTTGGTAACGCGCTGCGGCTTCGGTCAACTGTGTGACGAAAGCGTCGTTGATCAGTTGCATCGGCGAGATGTTGATCGACAAGGTTAAGTCAGAATCGCCATCCGGAAAGAGCTGGCTTATCTCTTCGCAGGCGCGATGGATGACAAATTGCCCTAATTGGTTGATAAGGCCAATTTCTTCAGCCAGCGAGATAAACTCAATCGGCGAAACATGTCCTAGTTGAGGGTTGTGCCAGCGGAGTAAACTCTCCACGCCATGTAACTTACCGCTTTCGGTCTCGATTTGTGGTTGATAAACCACATACAGTTCACCGCGTTCGATTGCGCCACGCAATTCACGCTCAAGTAAGAAATCATGTTGGACTTGCAAGTTGATGCTGCTATCGAAAAACAGTACATCGCCTTTTTGCCGCGCTTTTGATTTGTAGAGCACGATATCGGCTTTGGAAATCAGTTCTTCAGGGTCGTGGCCGTCGGACGGGTACACAGCAACGCCAATCGAACAACTTGTGAACAGGACTTTATTGTCAATGACGAACTGCTGACGAAAAACCTGTTTGATTTTTTCCACTTTTTGTTGGGTTTGCGCCAAGTTGTCAAGACAAGGGAAACAGAAAATAAATTCATCGCCGCCAAAACGTGCGACAAAATCGCCTGGTTCGAGGAACGCCTCAAATTTCTTGCCAATTTCACTGAGCAAGCGATCGCCTGCCGAGTGGCCGTACAAATCATTCACTTTCTTGAAATCATCCAGATCGACAAACATCACCGCCAACTGACAGCATTGCTGTTCTGATTTCTCAATGCCTTCACGAATGCGCTCATGGAGCAGAGAACGGTTTGGCAGCCCGGTCAATTCATCATGGCGGGCGATGTATTCCAGTTGGTCTTTGGTCTGTTTCAACTGTTTGAAATCTTGATTGATACGCCGCTGGAAACGCTGGAAGCGTTTGGCTATCACACGGCTTAACCCCAGTGAAAACAGCGCAACAATCGCAATGGTAGCACTGCCCAGAGTCGCCATTTGCCTAAAGGTACTTTGCCCTTCACTTTTCGCCTGTAACTCTCTTTGCTTGAGGTAGTTTTGGCTGACTTGCTCATACACGCCGGAGCCTATGGTCCAGCCCCATGCTGGGATTTTAATTACGTAACTGGTTTTGGTTTGATCATCCAAACCCGATGGCAAGTAGGCCGCTTGATAGGTAACAAATTGGTGGTCGGCTTTGGCAAGACGCGCAGCATCCGATGGGCTTGCTTCGCTCTCCCCTTGCAGGGCATTACGACCAATAATGTTCGGGTCGATGTGCGACAAGACAGTGCCTTTTTCGTCCATCACAAACACGTAGCCGTAATCACCAAAGCGTAGGTTGTTTATCCATTTGAGAACAGTGGCTTTGATGTCGTTTTCCACATCGACCACATAATCGCCGGTACCGATGAACCAGTCATAAGGCGCGAAATACTTGCCAAAACCGATTTTCTCAAACTCGTGGTTTTTATTGTCGGGTTTGACAAACCACCAGCGGTAAAAGGCTTCGTCATTCGCCTTTACCTGCTCACCCATTTCACGCACGATGTAGCTGCCACGCACGTCTCTAAAATCCCACAAAGAGGTGCCTTCAACTTTAGGCAGCAGCGGGTGCATGATGCTCATGCCGTCAATTTTGTAGATGAAAAAATAGCCACGGCCTTGATTGAAGCGAATATCACGCAGTGCGTCGGTGATCATTTTCGTCACGCTGGCTTCAGGGAGATGGCGGTTGCTTTCGTAGATGCGCGTGGCAATTTTGTGCGCTTCGTAAATGCGTTCACGGATGGTACTTTCCAACTGCTCTTCAGTCAGTTCACGCGCATAGTCGACTTGCTGAGCAACGTATTCGACCTGACTGGTGAGCTGAGTGCTTTGTCGCTGTTGGAAATCGGCGCGCAGAGAAATTAACTCCTGCTCGGAATGCAACATCACATCGCGAACGGACAATGCCGTCCATAGCAAGGCAAAAACAGCGACGATGGCGGCGGGGGCATAAGTGATGAGGGTCAGCAGTTTTTTATCCGTGAGCTCTGCCATGTACCATCCTTATCTCAACAAAGCGGGTGAGTCATATTAACAAAGTGATTAGAAAATGCGTTATTAATAATTAAAATATTCGCTTCAAAGTCGTTAAGATCCAGTTTTTATTCAATAAATACATTTTATTACAGTGAGTAGTGTGCGACTAGTGTAGGCAATTTTGCACATACTTATTTCATGGATGAATGTCTAAGGTGATGAATCACCATTCATTTATTTGAAGTTGGCGATGAGGAATATCGAGCAGACTTTTGCTGAAGTAGGTATCGATAAAGTCGATTCAATCGCTCCACACCAACTCGCTTGCTGGTGTGGAACGAAAGCGATGTTTAAGGTTTGGCTTTCTCTTTGTTCGCGACCAAACCGTAGGGAATGGAGGAAAATACTTTTGGATTGCTCGTCACCGTTGGTGCTGCATTCACTTGCTGCCAATCCAGCAGCATGATGGCCAACACATTGCGATGCTCACCACTTTTTAGGTCGAACTCACCGGAAACTGAGGGAATCATGCCCTTCTCGCGATTTATTGATGCTTGAATCGCTTGGCGGGTCTTCTCGACCACAGGGTCATTTTCGAGGCCAGCGAGCAGAAAGCTGATACCGACTTCGGCGATGATATCCTCTTTCACCCGGAGCAAAATGGTATCAATATTGTCGCGAAAATAGTCGTAAATCCACTGATGCTGCTTCTCATCGACTTGATGTTGGTAATATTCAGAATCGGCAAAAATAATGTGCGTCATGCCATACAACTTGTTGCCATATTGCTGAGGCGTGAGTTTTTATCGCTTGCATCTGGGTAAGTACGGCGAAATGCTTGAATAAAATCATTCACCACATCTTGCTCACCAAGCTGCTTTAACCAGTAAACTTGATTTGCTAGCTGCGCAGCCCAAGCCTTAATCATGTCTGAGTCGGTGGCATATTTCTTAAAATCATAGCGGCGGATCACTTCACGCAGTTTGTCGTCTTGTCGGTGAGCTAATCCATATTCGTCAGCGCGAGCCATTGAGCCGATAAGATCGACGCCAAGATAGAGATACTCTGGCATATGCTTGGTTGCGGTATAACGTAATCTGCTGCGCTCATCGGTTTCGTCCATATAGCCAGTCAAACGTTTCTCTGCATAGAGAATAATTTGCTCAGGTTTGTGCACCTCTGCGGCAAAGTAGTTGAGCCGACTGGCCACTCTGGCTAAATCGCTCCAAACCGCGGCAGCGTATTTGCTGTCTAAGGTTTGGCGAAACATACGCTGACCGTAATGGCCTTCGGCATAAGCGGGTAAGGTATAAAGTTGGCTTTCGTAGGTTGTTTTGATCTGCTGTGCTGATTGTTCAAAACTCAGTGGAGTAACTTCTTCACTCGCGTTGGTGTGGAATGCAGCACAGGCCGATACCAACACAGCCAAATATCCGATTTTAAAACGCATAACCTTGTCCTGTTATCACTTTGATAAATTGAACTCTAGCAGCTATGGTTTGGGTTAATGTAATTGCTTGGTCAATAAACGGTAGGATTGACGTGCCGAAACGTCAGGTTGATGCGTTCCGCCTTGGATTTGGCCGTTTTCGGTACGCAATGACGCCAATAGGTTTGTGTTGTGCCTGCCATAACAAGCAAAGAACCCGCTTGCAGCTCAAACTCGATTTTTTCTTTGGTCTCGATGTGTTGCAGTAGGAAACGGCGTGATTCGCCCAAAGTCAGTGACGCAATAATCGGGTGTTTGCCTAACTCTGGTTCATTATCTTGATGCCAGCCCATGGAATCCTGACCGTTGCGGTAGAGGTTGGCGAGTACGGAATTAAACTGCGCCCCAGATGCCAACTCGCAGCGTTGTTTGAGTTCTAGAAGACCATCCGTCCAAGGGGAGGGTTGCATGGTTAAACCGGAATAACGATAGACGGCATCCCCACACCAAGCCTGCAGACGAGGTTGGAGCACTTGTTTACCAAACAGAGTGATCGCTTCTTGGGCCCAAGGGAGCTCAGTGTATAACCGATGAAAATAGCGCTGTGCCTGACTAGGAGAAAGGAATTGCGGATCCCAGTACAAAAGCCCAGCAGATCGAATGGCAAACCATTTATCGTGATGGAACAGAGAGGGTTGCTGCGTCATAAGTTGTCCGAAAATTCAAACTCGTGAAATATGCTTACTATTATTAACCAGATTGGTTTATTCTTATACATAGTAACTTTTTTAACAATAATAACGATTTATTGATCATTATACCTATCTCTTAGGCGTGGACAGGGGCTTAGATGAAGTACACGTTCGATAAACAGTGGGGCATAAAACTGCTGTTTTTTCTTTTTGTTGTGCTCTCAGCAGGTGTGGTTGAAGTACTCAATCGCAATCAGTTGCAAGTGTTGGAAGATCATTTGCAGCGAGAAGCAAAAGATCAACTTTCAGCGATTCGGTCTAAGCTGGAAGCGACGATTGTTTCTGACATTTATATTGTTAGTAGTTTAGCGACGTTGGTTTCACTTCATCCTAGCAGTAATGTTCAGGCGCTCAACGAAGCGTCTTCCAAAATCATTCGTAAAGGACGCCACCTCAAAAACGTCGTGTTAGCCAAAGATGACGTGGTGAATTACGTTTATCCTCTGTCTGGCAACGAGCAAGTGCTTGGCCTTGATTATCATACGGTGCCCAAGCAGTGGGCCTCTATTTTGAAAGCAAAAAACATCGCTGAGATCTTTATTGCTGGTCCAGTGAACTTGGTTCAAGGTGGCAGAGGCTTGATAGCCAGAGTGCCCATCTTTAGCGATCCGCCGCTCAATACGCAGTACTGGGGGGTGTGTAGTGCAGTCTTAAACCTCGATTCCCTTTTCACCGATGTGGGCTTAGTGAGTTTTGCTTACAAGTACAAATTGGCGATCAAAGGCTACGATAGCCAAGGGGCGGATGGCGATATTTTCTGGGGAGAGCAAGAGACCTACGACTTAGCGTTTGTTCGCGAAAAAGTGAATTTTCCGTATGGTGGCTGGGTTTTGGCTGTGGCGAAAAATGAGCAATTCTTGGCGGGCGTACCATGGTATCAGCTGAATATTGTTCGTTTGCTGGGTTATCCAATTCTGCTTTTACTTGGGCTGGTTTTCATCACCATTTATCGTTTGTACGACATTGCTCGCATTCGCTCCCTGCACGATGAATTGACAGGGTTACCCAATCGGCGTTACTTCATGTATTCACTGGATCGCTATTTCAGACACGCGCAAAAATTGGGTAAAGATGAGACTTTTGCGGTGATCAATTTCGACTTAGATCGCTTTAAACACATCAACGATACGTTTGGTCATGCGGCGGGGGATAAAGTGTTGCTTGCCTGTGCCGAGCGAGTAAAAAGCACATTGCGTTCCACCGATATTATTGCCCGGATTGGTGGCGACGAATTTTTAATTATTTTGCCGCGAGTGCAAAAGCAGGAAGACATTGCACAACTGATTGAAAAGTTGAAATCCGCTCTTTGCGCCAACCCGGTGGTATATGAGAGTGAGTTGATCTACCTGCACGTCAGTATTGGTTATGCTTTTTTCCACCACGACTTGCGTAACTTTGATGACATGCTCAAAGAAGCGGATGATCGTATGTATCTGGAGAAGAAGCTGCAGCGTGAAGCGGCCAGTTCTTTGGTGAGCTAAAAGCGAGCTTTGGCTTGTTACGCCACTAAAGCTTGAACGCGCTGAGCTGAGTTTGCATCTCCTGCATTTCAGATTGATACCCTTTCACTATCTCATTCAAGCCATTCGCCTGGCAGCAAGGCATTCTCTGTTATTGATTAATAAGCCGATTGGTGAATTTTGACCTGCCTAGTCAGTAAAGGTGACGTTAAAAGGCTGTTGTGTCTGGACAAGGGAGAACGTCGTTAATGTCACACATTTCCAGAATGAAATAAGACGAGCATAATAATACGATTAACTAATAATTTTAACTATTAACAATGCACTCGATGGCATAATGCGCTGTCTTTGCAAATTGAGAATGCGATATGCAAATAATATCTGTAAAACAACGATATTCAGCACAAAAATAGACCTTTTAGACAATTATTTTTTTGGCACGCATCGTGCTTTACCTAGTATGACCCTTATTAAGCCGAGGGTCACCTAGCCAACTGACGTTGTTAGTGGACACAGATTGTTCACACGTATAAACGGCCAAACACCTTGCTTGTGTTTGGCCTCTTTTTTATCTGCAATTTGCCGATTTGCTTAAAATTATTCCTCACCACATTTTGCGTAGCAGCTTGGTTGGCGCGGGCACACCGCTCCGCGGGAGCAGATCAAGCGAGCGGGTGCGTTGATACCTCGTTCTATCCACTTGATATTGAGTATTTTGGCAATCGTCGTCAGATCTTTCTTTATATGGTAGGGCACTTCGCTACTGCCACCATGGTTAACGCACAAACGCTTTAACTCTTCTGCGATTTCAATCGCATCGCCACCCTGTGCGTTGATCGCCGGGTTGAGATCAATGCCTGCACAAAGCACGCGATTATTGCCAGCAGGATCAACCACATTCACCGATTCGCAGCAGTACAACCTAGGCTCATTGCCAACATTGAGAATGGAAAGCTGAGCAGAGCTCCCCGGTTGTGATTCAGACAGCTTACGAAACACCGCCCAATGCTGACACGGATCGTTTACCGTGCGCATGTTTCCCCAAGGCAGCGGGATGCCGTTACCGCGATACACCGCTTTGAGTTTACCGGGGCCATACGCATCGAAATAATGCCAATGAGGATAAGGCGAGACTACCGTCATGCGGCGCATGGCAACAGAGGGAGAAACCCCGGCCTTCTTGTGCACGTCGATTTCATAGCCGCTCCGATCGAGTAATTGGCGAAACGGTACTTTCGGGCAGAGCAGCGCTCCTGCAAAAAAGCTGGATTCAAAATCACGCCACGCCAGCAGAATATCTTGGGAGTTGAGGTCGGATGTCGGAGAGAGATCGTCGGCTTGGTCCCAGTGGTTTTGATGACCAATTGAGAGAACGCTTTTCACGCTGTCGGCACTGTGCAAAATGCGATGACCTATGTACACCGCTAAATCGTACTTTAGCCGAGTTGGATACTCTTTCATCATGCTGTTGAGATAAATGGTGCTCGGCGGTTCCATAAAGGAAGTCACCAACTGTTTGGCGTTAACGCCCAGCTCGTCAACCACATCTTTCGGCGTGCGGCTTATCCAGCGGATGTCCATTCCCAAGCTTTTGGCGATATCGATGAGATCTTCCACCGACATATTGAGGCGTTTTTTTCCGATCTCTTCCGCGGCACGTTCCAGATCCGGGAAGTGGTTTTGGTTCGCTTCCTGATGAGCGCGGATCAGCAGATGAGCAAACTGTCGCCCAGTGATGCCCGTTTGCGAGAGCATTTCCGGAATTGCGATTTGTAAAATGTCATTGGAGAACAAAAAGCTGGGCTCAAGCGCCATGCCACTTAACCCGCCACGATTACCTTTGTTGGGCGTGATCGCTTCTAATTCGGGCTCGTCATCCAAAAACCAAGCGGGATCTTTTTGAAACACTTCGGCAATGACTTCCAGCATATCGATGCTCGGAACCCGTTTACCGCGCTCGATCATCGAGAGGTAGGAGACCGATGGCGCGTATTCAGGATTGATGCGAATACAGCGTGCAGAGAGATCTTCCATAGTTAAATGGTTGTTTTTTCTTAGGTTCCTAATCTTGGTTCCGAGAAAATGCGATTGGCGAATCAAGCTTTTTGACACAGACATTTTGTAAAATTCACATTGTAAAATTTTTGTTGTGAAATTGTAGTAAAAAATTCGCTAGTCTACATAGTGAGCAGGCAAGGAAAAAAACCTTCCACTTCACAGAATTGTTAGAAACCAAACGCAAGTTTAAAGTTTTTGCTCCAGAAGCAAAAAAGGAATGAGATTTTCTAAGAGGGAAAGACGATGAATATGCTTAGATTCGATAAAAATGATATCCAACAACAACACCGCCCATTTATCGCAGAAGCCGTCTTTGCCGTCGAAGCGGTGAGCTCAAGCGAACAAAATGAGAAGCAACTGAAAGCGAAACAACTGCTTGATCGCCTTTTCCCGCTGGAAAATGGTTCACATCAAGACGTCACCAGCTACGTGATCGACTATCGCCACCTGATGGCTTATTTTGCGGACGGTACGCACAGTGGCTTGCGCTCTCCCAAGCACTTTGTCGCCTTTACTGGTGGAAAAGAAGATCCTTGCTCTATCCTGCTGCGTGATGAAACAGGTAGCCATGTGGAAGTGATGCTGGGTTGTCACAAAGGGACAGGCTGTGTTGAATTGATTGAAATCGATGACATCCAACTGGAAACGCGCACCACATTCAGCCCGTCGTTAACTGGCGATGCCCCCACCGCGATGCGTCACTGGATTAGCCTTGTGAAAGGGGATGTGAATGGTAAGCCAATGGCAAGCAGTGAAGATAAAGAGTACACCGCGAAAAATGGTGAAGACTACATTCTGAGCTACTGCTACAGCATCTAAGTATAAAATGAGAAAACCCCGGAAAAGTGTGCTTTTCCGGGGTTTTTTGTCTGAGTAGAAAATCGCTGGTTAGAGTGCTGAGCAGCGTTATTTCACTGACGTAATTAAAGTAGCAACGCGATTAAAGCCGTGATGTGATTAAAGTGGCATCACACGGTTTCGGCCAAGCTGTTTTGCTTCGTAGAGCAGTTTATCGGTGCGATCGATAAAATCGTCTGGCGTTTCACCCGTTTTCCATTCAGCCACACCGAATGACGCGGTGATGTTTTCCACCTGCTTTCCGGAACGTTTATCTTTGACTTTCAGTTTTTCGACATTGCGCCGCAGTGATTCGGCGAATTGTCTAGCGATGCGCAGCGACTTGTTAGGAACGATCAGCGCAAACTCTTCACCGCCAAATCGGTACGCGGTAATCCCTTCGCGGCAGCTCATTTGCAGACGTTTGGCGATGGCGCGGATCACGGTATCGCCAAACAAATGGCCGTAGTTGTCATTGAATGATTTGAAATGGTCGATATCCAGCAAGATCAAACTAATGTTCTGTTCAGCGTTCACCAAAGCACGCAGATCGTTATTGAATGCGCGGCGGTTGTAGAGGCTCGACAGGCCATCAAATAGCGCGTCTTTTTGCACTTCGGCAAGCTGCTCTTTGAGGCGTGAGATCTCAGTGCTGGCGTTATTGAGCTGACTGCTAAGAAATCGGGTCGAGTGGCGAATTTCTCGTGATTCAGACACCAGTTCTCGAATCACCCCCATCACCTCTTCAATACTCAGCCCCTCATCTTCGACTTTTTCCAGCTTGCTGAAATTTTTGTCCACCAAGGCGGTAAAAGAGGACGTATCGGAGAGAGTATCCGACATGGAGCTGGCGATCTCACCGAGCAAGATCTCGATGCTGTCTTTGAGCTCTCGCAGGCTGGTTTCCGTTTTACTCGCCACATAACTGTGGTAGAGCTGTTCGCTGGTGGCAGGTGGGCAGATGCCGAAGTTTTCCAACACCGTGTCTAGCTCTTGGTTTAACTGGGGAATAGCATTGTCGACGTAGGTATACCAAAGCGCGTAATTAGCAGGCGTCGCTGCTACATGATTTTTAATCATCAAGGGGACCGCTTTTTTGAGATTGGCGGTGGATTTCTTAAAGTCGTCGCTTGTCATTCTAATTATGCTTTTAACGATAGCTAAACAATCATACTGCTAAGATTAGCGGATGAACGATTGAGATGCTGGAGTTTTTGCCATTTTTTGAACAGCGATTATTAAAAATATTGCTGAGTCAATCAATGTATTTTATGACTTTGTGCACAGGTAATGCATTGCCTTGACAAAATGTGCAACGGAGATAGAAGAGTTCAATAAGTTACCGTACGAGCATTGTCATAGCGAATGGGAAAATCGGCGGTCAGGCAACGATAAAAGACGCGCCTGACCGCTATTCTGCCATTTCAGCAAAAGGGCTTATTTTTCAAACAGTGCAGCGTATTCTCCGTAGCCGTTTGCTTCGAGTTCGGCTGCCGGAATAAAACGCATCGCCGCCGAATTCATGCAGTATCTTAAGCCCGTTGGCGCTGGGCCATCTTCAAACACATGCCCGAGATGGGAATCACCGTAGCGGCTTCTGACTTCGGTGCGTGGGTACACCAGCTTGTAGTCGGTTTTAGTGACAATATAAGCGGGATTGATCGGCTGGGTAAAACTCGGCCAGCCGGTGCCTGATTTGTATTTGTCGGTTGAAGAAAACAGTGGCTCTCCGGTGACCACATCCACATAGATACCCGGTTGTTTATTATCCCAATACTCATTTTGGAACGCGCGCTCTGTGCCGTCTTCTTGCGTTACGTAGTATTGCAGCTCGCTCAATTTGGCTTTGATTTCTGCATCCGACGGTTTGCTGTAGGGCTTGGCGCTTTTGATCTGCTGCTGTTCATCAATCAGCTGGCGAAGCGTTTTCGGCTGCTCATTGCGCTCATCACCAAACACCTCGTCCAAGTACTTGTCGCGGCCAGAAGCATAGCGGTAATACTTGTACTTCAGGCTGCTCTTTTTGTAGTAGTCCTGATGATACTCTTCTGCCGGATAGAAGATTTTGTACTCAATCAACTCGGTTTTCAGTGGCGCGGGATAGATGTTGGCTTCATCGACCTCTTTTAAGAAGTGCTGCGCAATACGCTTTTGTTCGGCATTGTGATAAAAAATGGCCGGACGGTATTGTGGGCCGCGATCAACAAAGGAGCCTTTATCGTCAGTGGGGTCAATGTGGCGAAGAAAGTAATCCAGTACCGCTTCGTAGCTCACCACTTTTGGATCGTACTGAAACTGAATGACTTCTAAATGGCCGCTTTTGCCCGAAGAGACTTGGCGGTACGTTGGATTGACCACATCGCCGCCCGAATAACCCGAAATGACATCGTAGACGCCGTCGAGTTTCTCCATATCTGATTCCGTACACCAAAAACAGCCGCCCGCCAGTGTGGCGGTTTGCAGTTTGCCGTGGGCGTCATTTTTCATCGTATCGGCCACGCCGATATTGCTGTAGCCGATGACGAGAAGTGAAAACATCATCGGCACCAGCCAAATGAACTTAGTCAACTTTTTCATACTTACCTCAAGGTTTTCGCTTGTTGTACGTAATAAGAACGAAGAGGCAGCAAAAAAATTACAGCGAAAAGAAAATTTCCATTGCCTTCACTCACCAGCTAGCTAAATTAGGCCCTTGTAACGTCACGATAAAAAAGAGGAAGCCATGCAAGCTGAAGTGAAGTGGGTTGAAGATTTTAAATTTCTGGGTCAATCGCAATCGGGGCACTCGGTAGTGATGGATGGCAATGGTGGTGCCACAGCACCAAGCCCAATGGAGATGGTGTTGATGGCTGCTGGCGGTTGCAGCTCGGGGGGTGTGGTCGATGGCCTGAAATCGGCAGGACAGAAAGTGACCGCGTGCAGTGCGAAGCTGACGACTGAGCGCCGTGACACCGCGCCGCGCATTTTTACTGCGATCAACATTCATTTTAGCGTTTCTGGGGAAGCGTTAGATCCTGCGTTAGTGGAAAAGGTCACCGCCGATTCGCTGCAAAAATACTGCTCCGTTTGCCTGATGTTGGGTGCTGGTGTTGAGATGACTCACAGTTGGGAAATCGTCTGAACGCCAAGCTCGCCACAAAATCACAAAGAGGAAGAGAAAAGCGCCTGCTTTTCTCTTTTTTCCTTTATAGGGCCAAGTAGGATAAAGCCGTTGGTGAATAGGAAGAATCTGATGACAGAATTTGAAAAAATGATGAACGGCTTGATCTTTGATGGGGCAGACCCTGAGATTGATGCCATTCGCAGCCGGGCTATGGAGCTTTTACTGCGTTTGAATGTGACGACACAAGGCGATCAGCGCGCCATTTTACAGCAGCAGTTATTTGGCCATGTAGGGGAGAGCTTTATTCAATCGCCGTTCATGTGTGAATTTGGCCAAACCATTCATATTGGTGAACAAACTTTTATCAATATGAATGTGGTGATGCTTGACGGGGCGAAGATCACCATTGGCGATCACGTATTGATCGGGCCGAGTTGTCAGTTCTATACCGCATCTCACTCGCTCGATTACCGCAGTCGCCGCCGCTGGGAAACATTCTGCAAGCCAATTGTGGTCGAGGATGATGTGTGGATCGGCGGAAACTGTGTCATCAATCAAGGTGTTACCATTGGAGCCCGTTCGGTCATTGCTGCTAATTCGGTGGTGAATCACGACGTACCGCCTGATTGTTTGTATGGCGGAACACCAGCCAAATTGATCCGCGTGCTCAACTAGTGGGGGGAACGCAGTGTGCCAGATAGTAAGACAAAGATTTGCTCTCGCTGGTGGTAAAAGTTTCTTCGCTGACGGATAGCGATTCGATTCGATCGAGGCGAAAGTGGCGATAATCGTTGCGCAGTTCGCACCATGCCACCAGAGTCCAATGCTTTCCCCAAAAGATTTGTCCGAGCGGATGCAGACGGCGTTTGGTTATCGACCCTTTTTCATCTTGATAGCCGACATCGACAATAAACTGGCTGTCGGTAGCGTGACGAAGCAATAGAGCACGTTTGGCGGTGTCGGACTGGATGTGATAATCGGGCACCAAGATAGGGAACTCTTCCACCTGCCGTTTCAGTTTGTCGGGCAGCACAGAAAGAATTTTGGCAGACGCTGAGTGTGAGGCTTGAGCCAGTTCGGCATCGGACCACGCCCTGACCATGCGCATGCCAAGTTCAAGCGCCACCATCTCTTTTTCGCTAAACATCAATGGCGGCAGGTGTGAGCCGTTTTGCAGCAAATAGCCCACCCCCGCCTCGCCGCAAATAGGAACCCCAGAGCTGAGCAGCGACTGAATGTCGCGGTAGATGGTACGTTCACTGACGTCCATGGTTTCCGCAAGTTGCTTGGCGGTCACCGCATAACGCTTCGAGCGCAACAAGGTCAACAGTTCAAACAGACGTTCCGATTTGCTCATGGGGTTCCTTTTTTGGTCTTTGCGTTTAGAGGTTGCAACTGCTCATTTTGATCAATTGGTGACGCATGTCGACCGAGTTTGGTTCAATTAACGCCATCAGCGGTTGGCAGTCCGCGTGGCTCTTAAACTGTTCACCCGCTTTTTTTGCTGCCTCCATATCTTGCCAGTAAACCACATCCGTCCAACTGTCGCTTGCAGCGTCGTGGCTCAGCGAGCGGTACAAAAAGCCGGGTTGGTTGGCGACAAAAGCTTGGCTCTGCTCGCTGGCTGCGATGTAAGTTTGTGCTGACGTACCTTCAATCAGTTTGAAGCTGACCATTTCAATAACTTGTTCCATGAGATTCTCTCCTGTTGTCTGAGTTCATGGAAAGCATAATGCGTGGCTTTGTCAGAAGATGTCAGTAGCCTAATCCCAATACGGCGTATCGCTGCCAAGTTTCTCGCTGAGAAAGTCAATAAACATTCTTACTTTCAAGGGCATATGTTTACGCTGTGGGTAGACAGCGTAGAGAAAATGTTCTGGTAAACGATACTCTGGCATAAGATTGACCAACGCCCCGGAGCGCAGTTCCTTGCCAATAATAAAGGTGGGCATCTGCGCCACGCCAATGCCTGCGATGAGGGCGCGGCGAATGGCCTCGCTGTTATTGACGATGAAATTGCCTCTTGGTAGCACCTTAAATTCCTGCTCTTGGTGGAGAAATAGCCACTCATTGCCGCCGCGAAAATAACTGTAGCGCAGACAGTTGTGATCCACGAGATCGGCGGGTTTTTGCGGCGCACCCATCTTCGCGACGTAACTCGGTGATGCGCATAAAACGGTGCGACATGGCGCAAGGCGTTTGGCGATCAGGTTGGAATCCGGCAAGTGACCGATACGGATGCCGAGATCAAAACCGCCCTCCACCAGATCAACCATTTTGTCTTCCAGTTGCAGATCGATTTCCACTTCAGGATAGCGGCTAAGAAATTCGCTGATCAGCGGCGCGACATGTAAGACACCAAACGTCATCGGCGCGGTGATTTTCAAACGACCTTGCGGAGAACCATGCAGCTCAGAAACGGCGTCGACGCCACGTTTGGCAAGGCTCAGTGCTTGCGATGCATAGTCGTAGTAGCGTTGTCCCGCTTCGGTCAGGCTCAGCTTGCGGGTGGTGCGGTTGAGTAAGCGAATACCCAAGCCATCTTCAAGATGGCTGATGCGTTTACTCACCGCCGATTTGGTCAGATTGAGCTGTTTCGCTGCTTGCGAAAAGCTGCCACAGTCGACCACAGTGACGAACACGGGCAGATCGGCAAATTGATTGATCATAAGCAAAATTGTTGAGCAGATGGACACAATGTTTTTCTATTGAGAGAGATTATATTCATATTAAAAACAATCTAAACTACCCCGGTAATAAAACGCAGTAGTGGACACAGAAATGAAATACGATTGGATATGGTTTGACGCCGACGAAACCCTTTTTCACTTTGACGCTTTCAAAGGCATGCAGTTGATGTTTGCCCGTAAAGGGGTGGATTTTACCGAGCAAGATTTTCACCACTATCAAAAAGTCAACAAGCCGCTGTGGGTCGACTATCAAGACGGTAAAATCACCGCCGATGAGATCAAACATCGCCGCTTTAAGGAGTGGGCCGAGAAACTCAATACCACCACGTTGGAACTCAATAGTGCGTTTCTTGAAGCCATGGCCGATATTTGTACCTTGTTGCCTGGGGTCAAGGAGCTAATGGAAGCGCTGAACGGTAAAGTCAAAATGGGCATCATCACCAACGGTTTTACTGAGTTGCAGGCGATTCGTCTCGAGCGCACCGGCATGGCGGGTTATTTTGATAAGGTGGTGATCTCCGAGCAGGTGGGCGTGGCAAAGCCGGATCTGGCGATTTTTGATCACGCGCTGCAAGTGGCTGGGCAGCCGTGTAAAAGCAAGATCTTGATGGTTGGGGACAACTTGCATTCCGACATCCTCGGCGGCATGAATTTCGGCATCGAGACGTGTTGGCTGAACCATCAAGGTAACCCGGCCGATGAACGTATTGCGCCGAGCTATACAGTCAGTTCCATGGCTGAACTGCATGCCATTTTGCTCGCTTAAGCGTAACGCAGAAAACAGTCCGCTAAGGTTTGCATCAGGCTCTCGATAGAGGGCTTTTTTTGTAGATGAGAAAAGAGTGGCGTGTGAACGTCGGCTTTGATCTCTACGTCACGCTGGCTGAGCCGATTACACAGTTGTACCGGCTGTACAATCCGCGCCATATCGGCATCAATCAAAATGCACGCTTGCGCCAGTATCACTTGCCCGCCCTCTTTTTTCAGCAGCACTCGCTGTGCGGTGCCAACCACTTTTTGTCCGCCAATATTGAGATTGTAATCGCCATCGCAGTAGGAACGCGGCGTGGCGTGGACATCGACCTCTAAGCCATAGTGGAGAAAGAAGTGGCGTAAGATGTCACACAGTTTCAAGTACGCACTGCGAATGTCATATGCTTGATCGTGCGGCCAATGATAGAGGTGCGAAAGGTTGATAATGCCGGGCACTTGCGGCACTGGCGCGCCACCGGTTTTTCTGGCCGTCAGTTGCCAGCCCAATTGGGCCAGTTCTCGGTGTAACTGCTCAGTTTGTGGCCACTTGTTCCCCGCTGGCAAGACAAGCGTTGGCTGTTTGACCTGCCACAGCAGCAGCGCTTGCTCTAGTTCACCCGTTTGCACTTGTTTGATTAACGCCGCCTCGCGTTGGAAAAGCTCGTCAGCCTCGATGCTGAGATAGCGGATGAGTTTGTTCTTAGCTGCCACAGGTCACCTTTTAGCGCGTATAAAAAACCGCCCGAAGGCGGTTCATGTCACTGTATTTTAATGGAATTGACTTAAACCAAGGCCAGTTTAAGCCCTTCGGCCAATCGGGTCACGGCTTCTTTCAACTGCTCTGGGGTCGCGTTAGTAAAGTTGAGACGCAGCGCGGCAGGTGCAGCTTGTCCGGCAGGGTAGAAAACAGGGCTAGGCACCACGGCAACACCATTGCCTAGCAGCGCTTTAGCCAATGCGAAGGTATCGCATGGTGGCAAAGTGACCCAGACAAACATACCGCCATCAACGGGCTTCAGTTGGCAGTTTGCTGGGAGCTGCTCTTGTAGCGCTTGCGCGAGCACTTGATAGCGAGCGTGGTACAGGGTGCGGATTTTTTGCATATGTTCAGGGAACTGCTCATGCTGCAATAAGCCAAGCAGCAGAGCTTGCATTGGTACGCTGGAGTGCAGATCTGCGCCTTGTTTGACTTTGATAAGTGGCTCTAAGTAGCTGGTTTTGCCAGTGACAATACCGATACGCAGACCCGGAGAGGCTATCTTGGAGAAAGATCGCAGCACGATAGAATCTTGCGGGCAGAAGTCCGATACCAGCGGCAGAGCTTCCCCTTGGAAGCGTAGCTCGCGATACGGCGCATCTTCAATAAAGGCGACTTTATGCTCAATGCACAGCTTAGCCACTTGCTGACGTGTCTCGAGTGACCAGCAGACCCCTGTTGGGTTGTGGAAATCTGGCACCGCGTAAAACATCTTTGGCGCGTGTTGTTTGAAACAGGCTGCCAACTCATCAAGGTTTGGCCCGTATTCGTTTTGCGACACGGTGACGATGTTCGCGCTCACTAAGCCAAAGACTTGCATCGCGCCGAGGTAGCTTGGCGCCTCCATCACGACGGTGTCACCCGGATTGATGTAAGCTCGTGCGATCAGATCTAATCCTTGCTGCGAGCCGGTGCAAGCCATCGCCATGTGTGTCTCTGGCAGCGCCATGTATGTTTTGAGAAAGCGCAGCAAAGGTGCATAACCCGCCGTTGCGCCATACTGGAACACTTCAGGCATCTGAGACAATTTTTCCAAGGTCGGCTTCATTAGCTCGATTGGAAAAGTCTGCTCGTCTGGCAAACCGCCAGCAAGAGAGATCACACTAGGGTCGCTGGCAGCGGCGAGGATTTCGCGAATATAGGAAGATTGAATCTGTTGTAATGAGCGAGCGATTTCCATGGGGTTTCCTGTCTGTGCTTTGATTTTGTTATTCGACTGATAGTACATCCGGTTGTGTTTTATGGTGTGTCCATTTATGCTGTTGAATATGTCCATTTATGCTATTTTCGTTCACAAGGCCGCCTTTTCGTCATGAGTAAACAGCACATTTCGCGCATCAATGATGTGCTTTACTACATTCATCAAGACATTAGCCGTGAGCTGTCTGCTCGCGAGTTGGCCGAAATCGCTGCATATTCGGAGCAACATTTTCATCGTGTGTTTAAACAGGTGGTGGGTGAATCGATTCACCAATATATTCGCCGCACTCGTATGGAATACGCCGCCAATCAATTGATGTTTGATACGCGCTCATCGGTGCTGGATATCGCCAATAAGTGCGGGTTTACGTCGCTTTCCTCTTTTAGTCGCGCATTTAAAGCCACTTTTCATATGGCTCCGGGGGAGTGGCGAGGGCACGATCCGCATGTCTCGGACAAACCCTACCTGAAAGATCCAGAAGTGGCGGCGGGCTACCATCGGGTCGCGAAACGCAGTTTGCCTGAGCCGAAAATTGTAGAGGTGCCGCAAAGATTGGCTGCGTATGTGCGCCATGTCGGCTACAACCGTTCAATCAAGAAGTCGTGGCTAATTTTAAAAGCGTGGGCGAGTGCGGAAGGGCGGCCATTTGCGGCGCAATTTGGCTTACATCACTCCAATCCAGCTTGGGTCGAACTGGATAAATGTCGCTATGTTGCCTGTATCGGCATCGATAAACCGCTGAAATATCGAGGTATCGTCAACCAGATGGTCATTCCTGGCGGGCTGCATGCGGTCTTTCGTTTGCACGGTGTGTATGGGGAGTTGCTGCCGCAAATCAGTCAAGTACTGGAAAAATGGCTGCCCGATTCGGGCTTTAAACTGCGCTCAACCCCGGCTTACGTGCACTATCACCGCAACCATTTTGTCGATGAAAACGAAGCGTTTGAACTCGATTTCTATCTGCCAATCAGCTTTTTCTAAGCCAGATTGTCGCAGTACAAACGGTTTTTCAATGTGACCTAACCCGTTTGTTTACCAGCACTGCTCGATATCGCTAGCTATTTGTTTGTTAATGCATTAGCCACCACTTCTGCGGTAGTATTCCCTGCGGAGCGACACTATTACCGTCTCTGTGTCGATATTAAATATGGGCGATGCAGGTCAAACGAGCTCTGGCAGCCATGGCGAAAAAATAAGGACACCCAGTGCAATACGTAAAAATTAAAGATGCCATCGTAGAGCAGATTGAAGCGGGCATGTTATCACCTCGGCAGAAACTGCCCGCAGAGCGTAAATTGGCGGAATCGTTTGATACCACGCGCGTGACTTTGCGTGAGGCGCTGGGCCTGCTTGAAGCGGAAGGGCGCATCTACCGCGAAGATCGCCGAGGCTGGTTTATCTCGCCTGCGCCGCTGCGTTATGACCCGACGCAAACACTCAATTTTACCAATATGGCTTTGGCGCAAAATCGCCAACCGAAAACCGAACTGCTGCTGGCAAAAGCCATCTTGGCCAATAAAGTGGCCTCACGTCTGCTGAATTTACAGCCGTTCTCCGATGTTTATCGTGTTGATCGTGTGCGTTATCTTGAAGATCGCCCAGTGGCGTACGTGACCAATTATGTGCGCCCAGAGCGCTTCCCTAACCTTTTGGATTTCGATTTGTCGCAATCGCTGACGGACATTTACCGCGATCACTTTGGCGTGGTGTATCAGAAAATTCGTTACCGCATTACCACCAGCAGTTTATTAGGCGAGGTGGCTCAAGCGCTGCGCGCTACATCGGGTACGCCAGCGATGGTGGTTGAGCGAGTCAACTACAGCCAGCAAGGCGAGTTGATTGACTGCCATATTCAGTACTGGCGCCATGATGCATTGTGTATTGAATCGTTAGCGCAACTGTCTCAATAGAACCCAAGGTGGGTTAGCAAGGCTCCTGTTTGGGAGCCTTTTGTTTAAGGAGATTGAATGGATTTTTTACCCGAGGCGTGATACTGATCCTGCTGGAAATTCTTCTCTCGCTTGGTTTGGGCTAGCAGGTTGTAAATGGCCAGATAGCTCTCGCTGGGGGAAGATGGGGAGCTACCTAGCCTATCTCTTAATGACACTGATCTCTGAATGACAACAGGTTAAAAGCGCACTTGAGCGCCAAGCATCACCCCGCCGGAAGAAAAGTCGCTGTTTTTGGCGTAGTTGTATTCGAGGTTTAAGCCGAAGTGTTTGTAGGCCCAAGCGACCCCCGCCGCCGCTTCACCACCAAGGCTTGATTCTTTGTACTCTGTGTTGCTCTGACCACTGGTTTTCACTGTGTAGCTCAGTGTGTAGTAAGTGAGGCCGCCTTTTCCGTAGAGCTCAAAACCGGCTCCCAGTGGGTAACTGGCGTAGCCACTCACTCTCTCTCCACCATAGCTGACATCTTTCACTTCGCTAATGGGGCTTATCAGCGTTGAACCAATGCCATTAAACGCCCCTTTTAAACCTGGCTCGATGCCGAAGTACTCATTGAACATGTAGCGGTAGTAGATATCGCCAAGAAACATATCGCCATCTTGGTCGCCAACTTTGGTGCTATAGCTAACGTCACCATAGCCTAAACTGCCACCAATCACGTGTTTGTTAGGCGTAGCGTGCGCCGCTAAGGAAAGGACAGACAGCAAACCAGCGAAAGCGTATTTGTAAGACATAAGATCTCCGAATTCTCGAATAATTTAGTTGTGCAGCGTATATTGGGTCCACGTCGTTGTGTTGCTTTCTGGCATAACTGCCGATTGTCCTTTTCGAATGGCTTGATGATGAAAGCCATGTTTCGGTCAACTCACCAAAGCGTCTCGCCTGTACGGTTTAAAGCATAAGCGGTAAATTTTGAACGCTGTGCATTTGTTTATTTTATGAGAAAAAGCACGGAGCTTTTGTATGGATTTGTAAGGAGCCGTGCTGAGGATAGAGCGAGTTTCGACTTTTAACTAACAGTTCAAATAGTTAATAGCGAAATGGTTACTTGTGAAAAAGTAAAAAGCCCGCGAATGCGGGCTAGATATCAATCGAGGTGAGGGCAAATTAGCTGCGCGCTTCCAGCTCAATACTCTTCGTTGGGGTTTGCTTCGCTTCTGCCGCTTGCAACATTTTG
Source organism: Vibrio sp. S234-5 (assembly GCF_000960595.1). Taxonomy (NCBI): domain Bacteria; kingdom Pseudomonadati; phylum Pseudomonadota; class Gammaproteobacteria; order Vibrionales; family Vibrionaceae; genus Vibrio; species Vibrio sp. S234-5. Next base: position 115,094 of record NZ_JZAM01000033.1, on the reverse strand, counting down.
CGAATTACCAAAGAGGCGCCCAGTGCCACACCGACCATCACCACTGCTAGCACGGTGAGTAACTGGAAGTAGTCGCCATACACCGTGTGCACAATCTCTTGTGTGATGGCTTGGCCTTTCTCCAGTGCTATTGAGGTGGAGAACACCGCGCCAACAATGCCGCTTAGCGCAATCGCCACCGAGAAGAGACTGACCGAGAAGTTTTCTATGTGTTTCGGCGCAACCGAAAGGATAAAGGCCACCACCATTGAACCGACGATCACCTCAGCAAAAGCTTGGAAGAAGTGAATGGCTAAGAAAATTTCAGGGCGGATCAGCACATCTTCACCGACGGTGGTTACCGCTAAGGTAAGAATACCGAACGCAATCGCGGTGAGAATAAACGAGAAGCCGACTTTGGTCGCGGTGGAGAAGTTGATGTTGCGTTTTTCAAGGCTAGAGAAAAACAGTGCAATCACAGGACCCGCCACCATACACCATAGTGGGTTCATCGCCATGGCCGCTTCCGGCGCAACCGGAATAAAACCAAACAGATCGCCGCGCATGGTGTTGATCGCCACCATGTTCATCGAGGTCATCATTTGGCCGTAGTAGACAAAGAAGCAGGTGGTGAGGAAGGTGATGATCAAAATCGTACCCATCTTCAACGCATCGCTCTTATCCGATTTCAGCATCAGTGATATGAAATAGATAATGGCCGCAGCGCCGATGGCGTAAACGATGTTCTGGCCTATCGCCATGTTGGAGAACATGAAGAACACTAAACCGATCATGCCTAAAGATAAGGTAAGAAATGCCGCCCAATGTTTGCTGCTGACGGGTTGCTGGTCGATTTCCGTCGCTACATCACGCAGCCCTTTATTCATCAAGACTAGGGTGATCACGGCAGATGCGGCCAACACCGACGAGAGCATAAAGCTGCCGTTAAAGCCAACGACCAACACAAACATCGGAAACAGGTATTGGCCGAGGAAGGCACCAATGTTGTTGACCGAGTAGTTCACTGGGTAGCCGTTTTCAAAGTCTTCCTGAGAGTTAAAAGTGCGCTTGTATAAACTGGGATAAGAAGGAGACATCAAACCGCGTGAATAGCTTGCCAAAGCGATACCACTAAGTGCCATCGGTACATTTTGCGTTGTGGCGCCGAGCACCAGCAAAGTGTAACCACTGGCGAAGCCGAAATAAGCGATAGTCAGAGCCCGATAAGCACCGAGGAACTTGTCGGCGATAAAGCCGCCCGCAATGGCAAACAGCGGCCCGATGGCGGAAAAAGCACCGACCACCATCATGGTGTCCGCTTCGCTGTAATTTAGCTCTTCGAGGAAAAATCGGGTCAGGATGACCATCACGCCGTAGAAAGATAAGCCAAACATCATTTGGCAGAACATCATGGATTTATTTAGTTTATTCCACATAATTAATTGCTCATATTTGATTTATAGGCAGTGTTTATAACTGCTTTTATTCTACTTAACCGGTTAGTAATATTTTGAAACAATTGTCGCAGAAAAAATATGCCTTTCACTACATTTTCTAATGCGAAACGATTGCTTTGCTAATGCGTTGTCTTAGATCAAAAGTTCGCAGTGATGAGAGATTGAGTGAACTAATCTCTGGTTAAACTCAAATCAGTTGAACGTGTGAAATTTGACGAATGAGCAAGAAAAAGGGCAGAAATTCTGCCCTTTAGTGGTGTGAAGTGCGTCGATAAAAACTATTCGCATGGTGGCGCCATGTGGATTAACGCCAATCCACCGAGTGAAGTCTCCCGATACTTTTTGTTCATGTCTTTGCCAGTTTGATACATGGTATCAATAACTTTATCTAATGATATTAGGCATTTGCTGGTGCGTTTCAGAGCCATGCGTGATGCGTTGATCGCTTTCATCGCCCCCATGGCATTACGTTCGATACACGGTACTTGCACTAAACCACCTATCGGATCGCAGGTCATGCCGAGTGAGTGTTCCATGGCGATTTCCGCGGCAATGCAGATTTGCTCGTTACTGCCACCGCGCAGCGCGGTTAATCCGGCCGCAGCCATCGAAGAAGAGACACCGATTTCGCCTTGGCAGCCGACCTCAGCCCCAGAGATGGAAGCGTTAGTTTTGTACAAGATGCCAATCGCGCCAGAAACGGCGAGAAAATCTTTGAGCTGTTTTGTATCTAACTCTTTGATGAATTTATGGTAATACATCAGAACAGCAGGAATAACGCCAGCCGCACCATTGGTCGGGGAGGTCACCACTTGGCCACCCGCTGCATTCTCTTCGCTGACTGCGAAGGCAAACAAGTTGATCCAGTCCATAATTTCCATCGGGTCATTTTCAATCGCGGCATTGGCTTCAAGCTTTTTCAGCAGGTTGGGGGCACGGCGCGTGACGTTCAATCCCCCCTCCAAAATGCCTTCCGTATCAAAGCCGCGTTTCATGCACAAACTCATCACTTTCCAGATCTGCTCTGCTTTGGCATCAATGGTGGCCATATCATGGAACGATTGTTCATTGCGTAGGATCATTCCACCGAGGCTAAGGCCATTTTTCTCCGCCAGTTCGAGCATTTCCTCTGCATTTTTGAACGGAAAATCGACTGCTACGCCCTGTTCTTTCTTGCCATTAAGGAGTTCATCGGCGGTGGCAATAAACCCGCCGCCAATCGAATAGTACGTTTCGAAGGCAATCCGCTCACCCTGCGAGTCAAAGGCACTAATGGTCATGCCATTTTCGTGTAATGGCAGGTTGTCGCGATGAAACAGAATATCGCTGGCAAAATGGAAGGTGATAAAACGCTCACCACGCAGTGAGAGTTGCTCCTCATTAATCGCTTGATGCAGCGCGAGGTTGGCGCTGGTCATACGAATGGTATCTGGTCGATTACCCAGCAAACCAAGAATGACCGCTCTGTCGGTGTGGTGACCGCGTCCAGTTAGAGATAGTGAACCGTAGAGATCCACCTGAACGCGATGAACTTTGGCAAGATCCTCGCCCAACAATTGGGTAAACTGATACCCGGCAATCATAGGGCCATTGGTGTGAGAACTTGAAGGCCCGACGCCGATTTTGAAGATATCGAAAATTGACAGCATGATTAACGTCCTATTGACAGTGCTCAAGATGGATTAGTGTGATTCACCAACACCACCACAGTTTTAATGTTGTTATTTTGTTAATGGCTTGTTGTGTGGTGAAAGTAGCGCCAAAAGGGCTAAAAGTACAGCAGTCCATACAGCCGCTGCGAAAAAATTGAGAGCCAGAGAAAAGATGAATGCAAACCACGTGGTGATAGTCCTTGGTAAGAGACTGTTTGCTAACCAATTAACCGAAGAAGGGCGCAGTCGCGTGGAGGCGCTAGTGGCCGCGCTGAGCGAAGGAGCGCTGGACGAACAGTGCTTGATCGCTTTTTGTGGTGGCGTGACCCAAGGGCAAACTCGCTCAGAAGCGAACGCGATGCTTGAATACTTCACTCTTCTTTGTCAGCAGCAAGGGTTGACCGTTGCGCCTGAGCGAATTCTTTTAGAAGAGCAATCAACCAGTACGGTAGAAAATATTCTGCAAGTTTCGCGGGTGCTGATCGAAAGCGGGATCTGCCAGTCGGGTCGGCAGCTGAGCGTGACGTTTGTTTCGAACAATTACCACTTGCAGCGCATCTTTGAGATCCAGCAATCGATGGACGAGCAAGGCCTACTGCGCGTTTTGCGAGAGCGCTGCGCGGTGCTTGGTGCCGAGCTAGCCATCAGCTATCGTCTGCAAGATCATCTGTGCGTACCGTATCCACACGATGGCCCGCAGGCGGAACTGTTTATGTTGATCGACGAATTAACGCCCTATCGGGTCTATTTGGAAGGGGTAGCGCGTGGCGTTTTCCATGGGCCACTTGCCGAGGTAAGGGCGCTGCCATTGCAAAGCGCGACGCGCGCCTTGACGCGTATTGGGGCGATCATTGCCCAGCGGGCTGATTATGCTGCGCTGAATTTTGACTTTGCACGCTTACAGGGCTGGATTGGTGATACGCCACCTGAGGCAAATATTGAGTCGGTAAAAGCAATTGCTCGCGTGTTCAACCAACAGCTTATTTCGCTTAATCGTCGGCTCGATCCGGAACAAACCCCAATCTTTAGCCTCAATTAAGTGAGAGGTTTGTTAGTTATAAGGGGTTCGACTATCCTTACTTTAGCTCGAAAGTGGCGAAGTTCTTATTTTTGTCATTGATATTTACCGGGTTATTGCGCCGCTTTTCTCTCTCCGGTTATCGTATGGCAATCCATCATTGGCAAAGGAAATGTAAATGTTACAACAAAAATTCCGACTGGTAACGCGCAGTGATTTCGACGGTCTGGTTTGCGCTGTTTTGCTCAAGCAGCAAGATTTGATCGATGAGATAAAGTTCGTGCACCCGAAAGACATGCAAGACGGGCTGATTGACATTACGGCAAACGACATTGTGACCAACTTGCCTTACGTAGCGGAAGCGCACTTGGTGTTTGACCACCACTTATCAGAGACGATTCGTAACCGTGGCGAGCGTGCAAACCACATCATCGACCCTAATGCGCCTTCGGCGGCGCGAGTGGTGTGGGATTACTACGGCGGCACATCAGTTTTCCCGCATGAGTGGCTGGAAATGATGGAGGCGGTAGATAAAGGCGACTCTGCGCAGTTTTCCCGCGATGAAGTACTCGATTCCCAAGGGTGGAATTTGCTTAACTTTCTGATGGACGCGCGCACCGGGTTAGGCCGTTTTCGCGAGTTTCGCATCTCAAACTACAACTTGATGATGGATCTGATCGAGTACTGTAAACATCACACCATTGAGCAGATTCTAGCGCTGCCGGATGTGAAAGAGCGTATCGATCTCTATCGTGAACACGAAGTGAAGTTTAAAGAGCAGATCCAGCGCTGCGCCAAGGTTTACCACAACTTGGTGCTGCTCGATTTGACTGGTGAAGAGACCATTTACGCGGGCAACCGCTTCATCATTTACGCTTTGTTTCCGCAATGTAACATTTCAATCCACAAGATGTGGGGATTCCAAAAGCAGAACATCGTGTTTGCCACGGGTAAGTCTATTTTTGATCGCAGCTCAAAAACCAACATTGGCGCGCTGATGCTCAACTATGGCGGCGGTGGCCACCACGCAGCGGGAACTTGCCAAATTAAAGTGGAAGACGCCGATCGCGTCCAAGCGGAGTTGATTGCTCAGATCAATCGAGACGGATAGAAAAAGAACACGAGGAATCGAGAACTCTTGATGCGAGCTGGTGAGAAAAGCCAACGCAGGCGACTATTCTCGGTCCCTCTCCCTTCCCGTCGGAAGTTATACACTTTGGTGTTAAAATTTAAATGATAATAAATATCAATTCTATTTGTAAAATGAGGAGAGATTCATATAATCAGTCGCTTCGATAACAACGATAAGCGGTTGCTATGAACCCTCATTTTTCAATTTATTGTAAAGTAAGCCTAATCTCTTTAGCGGTTTTCCACAGTCTCGCTCTGCATGCTAGTGAACAAACTGATGAATCAGTGGAAGTACTTGGGGTGCGTTACGCCAAACCCATTACCGTCGCCAAGCCGGCAGAAACCATCGTCGATTCTGATCAGATTGAAGAGCAGCAGTACGCTAATTTTGCTGAGCTGGTTGGCTCTGTGCCCGGCGCGACGCTGGATGGCGGAGCGCGTTCTGGTGGCGAACGGATCAACATTCGCGGTTTTAGCGATCCAAGTGATATTGCTGTTTACGTCGACGGCGCACCGATCGGTTTTCAGCAGTATCGCTATGGCACCTTTTTCTTTGACCCATTCTTGATCGGAGAAACCGAAGTCATCAAAGGGGCGCATGATTATCAAGCGTTGAACGGCAAATTTGGTGGCGTGATCCGCATCAAAACCAAAACGGTTGATGATCTTCTAGAGGTTGGGCAAAACTTGGGCGCGCGCGTTTCCACCGGTTACAACACCAATGGTAATGAGAGTAGCCAAACCTTAAGCTTTTACGGGCGCAGTGACACAGGGTTTTACTTCTTAGCCAATGGCTCACTCAAAGATTCGCAAGATGTGCAAGTCGGCGGCGGCGAAACAGTCGATTACTCGGCGTTTGAGCAAGATAACTTGCTGTTGAAAGTCGGTTATCTAAGCAATCATCACCAGTTGAACGTGATCACGACACGCTATCGTGATGAAGGACGCAAACCTTGGGCAAACCGGCGCGGAAAAATGCCGGAGATCTCCGACTACAACATCAAAAAATATGGTTCACTTGAAGCGGCGCAGTACGCCAATACGGCATACAACACCTATCAAGACAACACCACCACCTTGTCTTATCGCTACATGCCCTCCAATCCGTACCTCGATCTTACCTTGACTGCGGCGCGTTCCAAAAACGAACGGCACTGGGTTCGCCCGGATATCGCCTTTGAAAAAATGTTTGTGTCGGTTGGTAATTACGGGCACGAATCATGGCTCAGTTACCAACGTGACTACGTCGATTTGTCCAACCGCGCGAGTTTTCGCGACCACGATCTGGTGATGGGGCTGCAATACGAAAAAACCGATCGTCAGTCGCTGGTGTACAACGAATCGTACAAAAGCAAAGCGGAGAAAAACTACGGTTGGTACACGCCCTACTTTGAACCGTCGGGCGAGCAATCGATTTATGCCGTGTATGTGGCGGATCACTATCGCCTGAGTGATGCGCTGCAGATTATTCCGTCACTGCGTTACGAGCACATCGAAAGCCAGGGTAAAGGCAACGCGGCGCCCGATTACAATGACCCTGATGCAGGGCATGACTACAGCAAAACCACACATAAGGGCTTTAGTCCACGTTTAGAAATCAACTACCAAGCGAGCCCAAGTACGCTGCTCAATTTCTCTTACGCGTACGCACTTAAAGCGCCTACGATTGACGATCTCTATTCGGTGCAGTTTGCCAAGGCCAGCGCTCCCGCCTCTGCGCGAGATTTAGACGTGTCGCGCGTGCATGCTTATCAGGGCAGTGTTATTCAGATTGACGAGGATTTGTTTGGCGACAACAGTGCACTTGCCACAGAACTGACGATTTTTTTCAACGACATCAGCAACAACGTTGGTAACCGACAGGGAGCCAACTTGGATAAAGAGAGTAACGCGCTGCAAAGTTGGAATACCAATCTCGATGGTTACAAAATTTATGGTTTCGAGTTGATTTCGCAACTTCGTTGGCACGATTTCTATTCCGATTTCTCCGCCAGTTATGCTCGCGGCAAAAACAAAGGCAGCTTGAAAGATTCGACGGGTGCCGATGAGGACCGCCCGAACATACCACCGCTTAACATCAACCTCGGCCTTGGTTATGAGTGGATGGAAGGGTTACGCACCGGCTGGAAGGTACGTTGGTACGATGTGCAGAACAAAACCGAACCGGGCAATATGCTGTCGAATCTGCCGAGCGATCAATACACGCTGCAAGACGCTTATCTTTACTGGGACGTCAAACAAGTACCTGGGCTGCGCACCGGAGTCGTGGTGAAGAACTTAACTGACCGCTACTACGAACCCTATTTGATGAACGGGGTGCCAGCGCTCGGACGAGAAATTAAGCTGCACCTTAGCTACAAATATTAGCAGCAACAAATACTTATGGTGTCGCCAAGAGCGCAGGCCGTGAGCTAAATGGATTTTCCCCATCGCGATTGGCTTAGCGCAATCTCTCTTTTTCGCTCTGTGATCACGGTTGATTACAGAGCGATTTTTGCTAGTATCCCTGCCACTGTTTACCCAGAGCTGTGACGCCATGAGACATCTGAAAACCGCCGTTCATCCGGATATCGATCATCTGGACGATAAAATCATTTTCAAGCGCAATGCCGCCCGAGCAATTTGCCTGGATGGTGAGGACATTCTATTGCTCTACACCGAGCGTTATCATGACTATACCATTCCCGGTGGAGGTTTGGACGAAGGGGAAGATGTGATTGCTGGGATGATCCGCGAGCTGCAAGAAGAGACAGGTGCGACGAATATTCATAACATCAAGCCATTTGGTATCTATGAAGAGTTTCGTCCTTGGTATAAAGGAGAGGCGAATGTGATGCACATGCACTCGTATTGTTATACCTGCAACATAGACCGAGAACTCGGTGAGACGCGCTTTGAGCAGTATGAAATCATCAACGGCATGCGACCAATGTGGATCAATATTCATCAGGCGATTGCGCATAATGAGCAAACCATGGCGCAGAGTTCGAAAAAGGGATTAAGCGTCGAGCGAGAGACCTTCTTGCTACGCTTGATCGCCAAAGAGCTGCTCTAACGTCCTCCTCTGCGATAAACTATTTTTTATCAATAATTTAGCGCTACGTTTGCCGCTAAATTATTGGTTTTCATAGAAGATTGCGACATTGTTCGAAGAAAGGTAACGATTCGTAACACAAACGCTGTAACAAAGACGTACTTGAATATACTCAGGTAAGTTTTGACTACAGATGATGGCTATGAATAGAAAATTTCTTGTGACCTTCAGTGCGACGCTGCTTGCCAGCTTGAGCAGCGTGGCGTCTATCGCTGCGCCTACCGTCGTACCCGATCCTCCGCAATTGAGCGCCAAAGGCTATCTGCTGATGGATTACCACTCTGGTGAAGTGATCGTCGCCAAAAATGCCGACGTGAAGATGAACCCCGCCAGCTTGACCAAGTTGATGACCGCGTATGTGGCAGGGCAGGAGATGAATCGCGGCAACATTGGTTTTGACGATCAAGTGGTGGTGAGCCGCAATGCTTGGGCGAAAAACTTCCCTGACTCTTCAAAAATGTTCATCGAAGTTGGTACTTCAGTCAGCATGAGCGATCTCTATCGCGGGCTTATTGTTCAGTCTGGCAATGATGCCAGCGTGGCGATTGCCGAGCATGTTGCCGGCAGCGAGGCGGCGTTTGTCAGCTTAATGAACTCTTGGGCGAAAAAACTTGACCTGCAAAACAGTGCGTTTACCAATCCGCACGGGCTCGACAGCGAAGGGCTCTACTCAACCCCGCGTGATATTGCCAAGTTGGGGCAAGCGATTATTCGCGATTTACCCGCTGTCTACCCGTTTTACAGTGAGACTTCGTTCACCTACAACGGCATCACCCAGTACAACCGCAACGGTTTGCTGCGCGATCGCAGCCTCAATGTGGACGGAATGAAAACCGGCTTTACCAGCGGTGCGGGTTATAGCCTCGCCACGTCCGCGACCAGTGGCAACATGCGTCTTATCTCGGTGGTCATGGGCTCAAACAGCACCAGCAGTCGGGAAATTGAGAGCAAGCAATTGCTCAGTTATGGCTTTCGCTTTTTCGATACGATTTCTCCTACCGATGTAAACCAGGTGTTAGCCACACCAAGGATCTGGATGGGCAGTCAAGATGAGCTGAAAGTCGGCATCGCCGAGCCAGTTTTTTTAACGTTAACTAAAGGTGAGAGTAAGAATCTGCATGCCGAACTAACGTACACCAGCGACATCACCGCGCCAGTGAAAAAGCAGCAGGTGGTCGGTCAGGTGTTGTATAAAATCGATGACAAGGTGGTCAAACAGGTAGACTTGGTGGCATTGGAATCGGTGGATGAAGGTAGCCTGTTTAAGCGCTTAGTGGATTGGTTTAAGCGTTGGCTGAGCAATCTATTCTAATCTAAGCAAAGCGTGAAAACCAAAGCGCTAAAACAGAAAGACCAAACAACAATCCCTTTGCCATTGCAAAGGGATTTTTTCTAGTGCGATCAGTTTACTTCAACCCGAGTGACCAATAGCTGGTCGACTTTGTAGTTGTCGATGTCGACCACTTCAAACTTGTACCCTGAGTAGATGATGGAGTCGGTGCGGCGTGGGATCTTGCGCAGCATATACATCATAAAACCGGCGATGGTTTCGTAGTTTTGCGGGTGAGGGAACTCATCAATGTTCAGAGCGCGCATCACGTCGGTGATGGGTGTGACGCCATCCACCAGCCAAGAGTTGTGGTCGCGGGCAACGATCTGCTCTTCCCCCTCGGCCAGTACCCAAGTGCCCATGACCGCACTTTGTAAATCGTTGAACGTGACGATGCCAAGTACTAAGGCGTATTCGTTCATGATCACCGCAAAATCAGCGCGGGTGTTTTTGAAGTATTCCAGTGCTTCAGAAAGGCTGAGTGTGTCGGGAATGATTGGGCAGGCTTGTATCATGCTGCCATCTTTTAAGTTAAGTGGCTGGCCGTTAATCAGGCGCGTCAGCAGCTCTTTTGAATCAATGTAGCCTTTGATTGCGTCCAACTGATCATCGCAGACCAAAAACTTATGATGCGGATCTTCGGAAATCTTCTTCTTCAGGAGCTCTTCATCATCTTTCATCGAGAGATACGTCAGGCTTTCACGAGGCGTCATCGCCGAAGTCACCGGGACCGACTGCATCTCAAATACGCTCTCCATCATCTTCTGCTCGCCGCGATCGAGAACGCCCGCTTCCGCGCCCGCATCCATCACTGCGTAGATATCGTCTGAGGTAATGTCATCATTGCGCTCAGCAGGGACGCTAAAAATGCGGAAAATGGTGTTTGCCAAGCCGTTGAAGAACCAAACAAAAGGCTTTAGCAGAGAAATGCAGATCAGCATCGGTCGAACCAGTGTCATGGCGATTTTTTCCGGCATCACCATGGCAATACGTTTTGGCATCAAATCCGCAAATAGAATGAATAGGCTAGTGACCAAAATAAAAGAGAAGAAAAAGCTTAACTGGTTAACCCAAGCGACAGGCAGCCAGCTTTCTAAGAGTGTTTTAATATGCGGAGTAAACGCCGATTCACCGACAATACCGCCCATAATGGCGACCGCATTTAGGCCAATTTGCACCACGGTGAAGAAGTTGCCGGGGTTGCTTTGCAGATCAAGGATTTGTGTGGCGCGTTCGTCTCCTTCTTCAGCAAATTGGCGGAGACGCATTTTTCTTGCCGCGGCCAAGGCGATTTCAGACATAGAAAAAAAGCAGCTGGTTAGTATCAGCGCAATGATGATTGAGAAGTTCTCAAATAAACTCATGATGAGTGTCCAAGTAGCGTTCAATAAAATCCACCAACCGAATGGAACAGGAGAAACGGGTTGGCGGCTTGTTTGCTTAAATAAGAAGGAGGTGAAACGAGACTCGGCCACAGCGGGTGTGCATTTCGTTGTCAGCAATGCGATCGAGTTCGCTTCTACCAGCTGTATTCTAGCGCCAAGTGGTGAATAGATGAAGCGAGCAATGAAGGATTGCGCTTTCTTCCTCTCTCCTAAAGAATATCCAGCACCTAGCCAAGCATAGGTTTACAAGTGAGTGATAAAACACTATCTTACGCCGCGCTATTTTTATTCAATCGATGATTTAAGGAACCCATGGCTGTTTTAGACATTCTGACCGCACCCGATCCGCGACTTCGCGTGGAGTCCAAACCTGTAACCGATATTGCTGCAGTACAAACACTGATCGACGATCTGTTGGATACCCTCTACGCGACCGACAATGGCGTTGGCCTGGCTGCACCTCAAGTGGGCCGCGAAGAGGCGATTGTGGTGATCGATTTGTCGGAAAAGCGCAATGAGCCTTTGATACTGATTAACCCGGTTGTTGTCAGTGGTGATAACAAAGCCATGGGACAGGAAGGATGTTTGTCGGTGCCAGAATACTACGCCGATGTTGAGCGCTACACCTCTGTAGTGGTCGAAGCGTTAGACCGTGACGGCAAACCGCTTAAAATCGAAAGCAGTGACTTTCTCGCCATTGTGATGCAGCACGAAATTGATCACCTGTCCGGCAATCTGTTTATCGATTATTTGTCGCCACTCAAACAGCAAATGGCGATGAAGAAAGTGAAGAAGTTTGTCAAAAATCGCGCGCGTTAATCGCCAATCTGCTGTACTCAAGCGAAAACAAGGCCACTAGTAAAGAGTGGCCTTTTCTTTACCCAAATTTACCAAGATGAAACGCTGCTTTACATTAGGTTGGTTACTCTAAAATAACCTTAATAAAAAAGCGGAATTGGTTATGGATAGGGTTAAATATGGCATTTTTAGCGTGGTTGCGCTTGTCACACTGCTGTGGATTCAAGCGGAGCCATCACTACTCACCTCGGATAATTTCTTCCAATGGCGATCGGGATTAATACAGTATTCTGGCATTTTGTCTCTCATCCTGATGTCGACTGCGATGGTGCTGGCGCTGCGCTTGCCGATAATCGAGACTTGGACGCAAGGGCTGGATAAAGGATACCGCATTCACAAATGGCTCGGCATTGCCGCTGTGCTGCTTGGAGCGTTCCACTGGTTGGCATATCATTTGCCCAAGTGGTTGATTTCATTAGAGGTGATATCAAAACCTGTCCGGTTTAATGGCTCTGGCCCGAATGCGAACTTAACAGGCTGGGCACAGTGGTTGAAACAACTCAAACCAGTGGCACTGGAAGGTGGCGAATGGGGGTTCTATCTGTTACTCGCTCTGCTTGTGCTCTCGCTTTGGTCTGCTGTCAAGTATAAACCTTTTCGTCTCACTCACCGTTTAATGGCTGTCGTTTACTTGCTAGTGGCTTTTCATTCGTTTGTGCTGCTAAAACGTGCCTATTGGGGAGAGCCTATCTACTGGTTGACCACCAGTTTTCTTGTGGTTGGCTCTTTAGCCGCTTTGTACAGCCTTGCGGGATTGGTCGGACGCCGAGCGCGTTACTCTGCGTCGGTAAAAGCGTTACGCTACTGTGCGTTAAGTCAGACACTGGATCTCACGTTGGAAGCCGAGGCTAAGTGGCCAAGCCACCAGGCCGGGCAATTTGCTTATCTCTGTTTTGCCGGGGAAGAGCCGCACCCTTTCACCATCGCCAGCGCACCGAACGGCTCTCAGCTCAGGTTTTTGATCAAAGAGCTGGGAGACTTTACAACCGGGTTACATCAACGCTTAAGTCAGGGGGATGTTCTGCAAATAGAAGGGCCGTACGGCAAGTTTGAGTTTACCGCTGAGCGGCCTCAAATCTGGATTGGTGCGGGCGTCGGTATCGCGCCGTTTATGGCGGGCCTAGAGTGGTTCGCCAGTCAACAGACTCACCCGCACACGCATCTGTTTTTCTGTTGTCAGCAGGCAGAGCCAAGCTTGTGTGATGAACTTAAGCAAAAAGCGCAACAAGCCGGAGTGTCATTAACGATCATTGACGCAAGCAAGGACCTACTACTCTCGGCGCAAACCATTGCCCAGCAATGTGGGGATTTGCGTCAGTTCGAGTTCTATTTCTGTGGACCTGCGCCGTTTTCAAACGCATTGAAAAAAGCGCTCAAACCTTATCGAGTGAATGTTGATAAAGTTTTCCACGCCGAAAAATTTGTGATGCGTTAGAAATCAGTCAGCCCGTAAATCAGCGGGCTGACGGTTTTAGTGATTAAAAGCGATATTGGTAGTTAATAAACCACGTATCTTTGCCTTGAGGATAGATACTGATATCCCCCTGCAGGCGAGGAAAGAGGAGATGGGTCGTTGCCATCGACAAGAAGATGAGATTTACCCCAATCATATTATCGCGAAAAATCTCACCTTCACTTTTTTCATCTTCATCAATATTGATATTGTACAAGCCTAAAGCGCCTAGAGTTAATGCGCCAATGGCGCCAACTTTTCTATTTTCCATATCGAGTAGAAATAAGCCCGAGAGGCCTAAAAAGGTTCCAGCAGTGGCCGGATCTTTAGAGGCCCAATAAGAATAAGCCGCCGCTACCGACTCAATGAGTAGCATCGGGATGACCTCGTTAGATACAACATTCCAATTTTGCTGAGTGGTGCTATTGATTATGTAAGGCTTTGTTCCTACTAAATCTGGAGTAAAAGCCAATGGCTGTTCGGCATATTGGGAAAGCGGGATTTGCAGAGAGTCAGAGAGAAACGGCTCAAAATCGATGTCTGAGTTGGTGAGGGCTATTTCACCCAATGCGTGGCAATTAACCGAGAATAAGAGAAGAAGCAACAGTTTTTTCATTGTCTATCCCTAACATTGAAATTTTTCACAGGGAGCGTTGACTCAATGAACAACGCTCCCCTTTTTGCTTAGAGGATATCTATTTAGAATAAGTAGCTCAGATGAAAGTCAAAGCCACTACCATCAAATTTCTCTCCAGTCGAAGAGACTTTGTAATCAATGTTGGTGTATTTTGCGCCAACGGCAAAACGACCGATCGCTAGAGGAGCAAAAGCGTATTCGTACTGCACGGTAAAGCCTGCTGCGTCATCAAACTCGACTTCGCCATCGCAAACATTGGTTACTTTACACTCTAGTGTGACCGCCGTGTGGTAGGCGATACCTGCGCCAATTTTATGTTCGTTGAACGCTTTAAACGCGGTGAATTCTAGCGGAATGCGATCGAAACTCACATCGCCATTTGAAGCGGTGATGCTATCAAATTTGTAACCGATCGTACCGCGTAAAAGAAAATCTTGCGGAAGCGCTACATCAACGCCACCGAAGAGAGAAACACCTTGGTTCGCTTTGATTTTTTCACTATCGCCGTTATCGTAAATGCCTTTAAACAGGTCATCACCACCGAACCCATAGCCAATGCCTAGCACGCCTGATAGGCCGTTTGCATTCACTGTAGAAGACGCGATTAAGCCCAAGAGAAAAACTTTAGATAAAGCCAACTTTTTCACAGATAGTTCCTTATTGATATTTAACGTTTTAATAATATCTATACACATTACGATCACTTGTAGTTGTATTTGTGATGCATAGATAGGATGAGGAAAATATCATGTGATTCATTGCTTGATTTTATGATTATTCTAAATATCAATGGTGAATCACAAATTTATTGGTTATTGATAATATTGTTTTTTTGTTGCAGGTTGTTATCCCTATTTTGCTACACGCTTGACATCGCCATTGTTCAATTGTTAACCTCCCGACATCCTTTCTTTCGGAGATGACGCCAACATGGATATCTAACTTTTCTTATACCGATGATATTTCATTCGGCTCTTGGAGTTAGTTGGCGTAGTTGCGTTTCCGTCTATCTGAAAATCTAAATTAGTTTAACCTTGTTTACTCGATGCTCCGTGCTATTTTTTGCGGGGATTAGCACTCGGGTCTGAGGGTAATTTTAGCCGACTGACTTCTTACTGTTTTTAATAGTAAGGGGGTCTCATGCCCAATATTCATGCTCATCAGTTGAGCTTTCAATTAAATAGTGGTGAATGGTTATTCCATTCGCTGGATTTTCATTTGCCTGCTGGAAAGAGTGGTTTAGTCGGGCGCAATGGCGTCGGAAAATCGGTGTTGCTACAACTACTCATCGGTAAACTCACCGAAACATCAGGCCATGTCCATGTTGGCGCAACGATAGGCTATTTTGATCAAAATATTCACGAGCAAGAACGTGATACAACGATCGCGACCTACTTAGGCATGGCAGAACAACTGGCAGCCTTGCGCGCCATTGAGGCTGGGAGTGTGGACGCTAAACACTTTACCCAGCTTGGTGAGCAGTGGAACATCGTTGAAACGATACAAAGCATATTAGATGAGCTGAGAATCACGCTGCCAGCTGAGGCGAGCTGCCGTGAATTGAGCGGCGGGCAGTTTACTCTTTTAAAGCTCAAGCGCTTGTTTCTGGCGTCAAGTGATGCCTTAGTGTTGGATGAGCCCAGCAATCATCTCGACACATTGAGCAGAGAGTGGCTGATAACTCAGTTACGAAAAGAACAGCGTCCAATTTTAGTCGCCAGTCATGATCGTGCCTTGTTGATGGAGATGGATCGTATAGCGCGTTTGACTTCAGAGGGGTTACATTGGTTTGAAGGTAACTATGCGGCGTACCATAGCCAGTGGCAATTACAGCAACAAGCACTAGAGAGAAAAGTCGCCCAACTGAAAAGCGAGCAGAAATCGATAGCGCGAGAGTTGCAAAAAAGCCACGAAAAAGCGCAACAGCGCGCAACTCAAGGGCGAAAAGCGCTAAGAACAGGTAGCCAGCCGAAGATATTGATGGACGGCAAAAAAAACAGTGCGGAAAAAAGTCGCTCTGCAACTGTCATCAATGGGAAAAATCAACTGAAACGTAATCAGCAGCAGTTGTTGAGTTTGTCAGCAAAAAGAGTGCTCGAATCGCCAACCGCAATCTATCTGGCTGATGTTGAGAGCAATAAAAATCGGCTGCTGCTGAGTGTTGAGCGCTATCGCTCTGGCGGTGCACATCATCCGTTGTTGGACTTTCAAGTTAGGCAATTTGAGCACCTGTGCCTAAGTGGTGCCAATGGCTGTGGTAAAAGTCGCTTACTCAAAGCGATTGCGGGGTTGCATCAAGAGTATCAAGGTCAAATCAAGCTCAACACATCGGTAGTTTATTTAGATCAGGATTATCGTTTGCTTGAGCTTGAACGCAGTGTGCTGGAAAACCTCATCGATTTTTGTTTAGGCTTGAATGACAACGATGCGCGACTGCTGTTGGCAGGAATTGGTTTTCGTGGTGACTCGGTACATCGAAAAGCGCGACATCTGAGTGGCGGGGGAAAAATGAAACTGGCGATGCTGATGGTTAGCCATGTTGACGGCGATCCTTTGCTGCTATTGGACGAACCCGATAACCACTTAGATATCGAGGCGAAATCGGTGTTAGCCTCTGCGTTGCGCGATTATCGTGGGGCTTTGATTCTCGTCAGTCACGACGACTATTTCGTTGAGGCCGCAAAATTGGACAAAGAGTGCCGCGTGGAGTCGCTTGGCTAGTAAGGCGTTGTACTTAAAGGTAAGTGCTCTGATCCAACATGGCGGCCATTATGATGTGGCTAGCACCATCGCGCGTTTGGAGGAGAGCCTGAAATCACAAAGTGAATCGGGTTTTCCGCCGATTGAATACAGCTGGGGAGCAGCTACACGGTTGCAACATCTCTGTGGAGACTCGGTTGAAGCATTGCTCTCTGAAGCGGATGAGGCGATGTATCTTTGTAAGAAGCAGCGGCGTAAATTGCGACAAAGCTCGTCTCCTGAGTCTCATTTCCAATGACAGTCAGTCCCGGTGACTGGCTTTTTCTTAACCTAAAGAGTTATTCATTCATCACTTAATTAGCTTGTTCTACTTTAATCATGGTCTAAAATGAAAGAATCAAAAAAGAGATGGGAAGACGATCCACACTTTGGATGATGCGTGAATTAGAACGACTTCAGTCGTCTGGCTTATAGAGTTTTTCGAGCTTTGGAGATGGGGCTAGCATTTACCAAGTTGGTTTTATTTTGCGCAAGGACGAATGAATATGAAATGGCTGAACAATTTAACGATAACGCAAAAAATGAGTAGCTTGGTCGGCGCACTACTGAGCCTCATCATCCTTGTCTCTGCGTTTGCGGTCACTAAAATGGAGAAAGTTGCTCTAGAGATAGACAGTATCGCCAATAATAATATTCCTTTGACCAAAGTTGTCACTGACTTAACCGTTCACCAGCTTGAAAGCGCGGTAATGCTGGAAAAGTTGCTGCGTTTCTCTCAGATCCCGCTTGAGTCCTCTGCGAACGAACAACTGCAATATCTCAACAAGTTGCGGCTCGGTGTCGACAAGGGGCGGCTAGAACTAGAGAAAGCCAACCAGGCGCTAAACATCGCTTTACAACAAAACGTCATGCCAGAAGTTCAACGTTATTTACAAAACTTAGAGCGAGATTTTCAAGCGTTGCAGCAAGAACAAGCAAGTTTTGAGCGTCAACTGAATAAACTGCTGGCAGAGTTGCACAAAGGCGTTGCTGCGGCTGAACTCGTTACCTTAGCCGCAGAGTTAGAAGCCTATACAGAGCAACTGGATCATCATTTAATTGAGGTGTTGGGCAAAATTGAAGCGGCAACGATTCAATCGATTCACATAGCCGAACAGGAAGAAAAAGAAGCGCTGAGTGGTATGTTGCTCCTCTCTTTGTTTGCGTTAGCATTCGGCGCAACATTGGGTCTGTTGTTTAGCAAGCAGATCGTTAAATCGGTGGCCTATGCAAGAAATCTCGCTTACAAAATCGCTCATGGCGATCTCACTCAACGAGCTCAGGTGGATTCCAAAGATGAAATCGGTCAGTTGCTAACACACATGAACAGCATGGCTCAAGCGCTTGAAAGCATGGTAGGAGAGGTTATCGATCGTGCTAACACGATTGCATCTACGGTTACCCAACTAACCGCTGTGGCGGATAGCAACCGTCGCTCTGTTGAGCGACAACAGCAGAATATGGATCAAGTGGCGAGTGCGATGCATCAAATTGCCGCGAGCATTACCGAGGTTGCCAGCAGTGCGGAAGAGGCAACGACCTCGACAGCAAGAGCGGATGAAAATGTCAAACACACTTGCGTTGTGATTAGTCAAACCCAGTCCCTGTCTAAAGAGTTAGTGGAAAGCGCGCAAAGTTCGCAAAGAATCATAGAAGAGCTACAAACTAGTACCGAGCAGATCCAAAACTTTGTCATGGTGGTCGAAGGCATTGCTGAGCAGACTAACTTGCTCGCGCTAAATGCGGCAATAGAAGCGGCTCGTGCTGGCGAACAAGGACGAGGTTTTGCTGTGGTGGCCGATGAAGTGCGTGCGCTTGCCTCGAGAAGCCAACACGCGACACAAGAAATCGGTAATCTCATCAACACCCTAGTTGTGCGCGCTGGCACGGCGGTAGATATGATCCACTCTAGCGATGAAAAGATCGAGAGCAGTTTTGCGTCTATCGAAGAAGCGAAAGTGCAGCTGGATGTGATTTCAAATGCTCTTGCTGAATTGATGGAAGCGAATACCCAAGTTGCAGCGGCGAGTGAAGAGCAGGCAGTATCTGCAGAAGAAATAAGTAGCAACCTCAACGGTATTCGCGACGCTGGTGAAATTGTGATGATGAGTTCTAATGAAACATCCCAAGCCAGTGAGGACTTAGCGCAGCAAGCACAAGCATTGAGAATGCTTATGGGCAAGTTTGTGGTCAAACAGTCAATATGAATACAAATAAAGCCGCCGTTTACACCACAGAGTAAATGGCGGCTTTGTTTTTTTGCCTTGGATACAAAGCGCTGATCCCGCACTTATGGCATTGGTGCCCAAGTCAGTGTTTGCCCATCACTGCGCTTGGCCAATAGGCTGTGTGGCGCGATCACTTCTCCTCCTGCGAGCTTAAACGGCTGCGCGCTAAAATTTGCACTGAGAATCGAGCCATCACTATAGCGCGTTTGCTGCACTTGGCCTTGCTTATCCAGCCAGCGAAAATCGACCAAGGCTTTATCCCACAACTGCTCATGCAAGGGCAAAAAACCTTGTTGATAGTGCTTGAGCTGCTCGATACGCGCGGAGTTTTTATGCGTTTCATCGCGGCTTAAATGCACCATCGCCGGAGTGTTAAACAGCATGGCACGCAAATCACGCACGGCTTTGATATTCGAAAACTTCAAACTGTCGCTGTGCCAGTGGTGGCTACTGATCAGCTCGTCATGAAACACCGCTTGATAGAGCGGCACTTTGTACTCTGGGGCAAAAAGTAAGCTGCGATAAGGCTCTTTGACTTGCGCTGATTTAAAGAAAAAATCCGGCTTTTCATCGGGATACCAGTTGCCCAAATAATAAGGTGACTGCTTGTCACTCTTCATCGCTTGGTCTGTCCAGCCAAAGCCGACTGTTTCCATACCATGAGCAAACACCAGCCCTTGAGTGGTCAGGGCATTGCCATCTTCCGATCCCAAAATCAGCTTCGGCGTGTTTGCAATATCCTGCATTCGGGTGTTAAAGGCGGCTAGCATCGCGGTTTCGTTGCTGCGCGAGCGGTAATCTTCACGCGCCATGGCGGTGCCATCCACATCGAGAAACAGGCTGTTAAAGCGCCCGAAATGGAGAATATCTTGCACGCGCTGTTTAACGTAACCGAGTTCACAGGCGGGATTGAGATAAAAGCCGTTACCGCGAAAGCCCAGTTGCAACGTGCCATCGGCTTTTTCAATCGCGCAGTTTTCGCGCATGCGATCCGGCAGCTGCGCGGTCAGCCAACTGTCGTTGATGCCTTTTTCAATCGCGGTATTGTATGAGTCATACACGCCAATCAAATAGCCGGCTTGTTTGGCGCTATCGACCACTTGCGGCTGATAAAAGGCTGGCATCCAGTTATCAAGACCTAGCCAGAGTTTGCTTAATCCTGCTTGCTGAAGGGTGCTGATCATGGGTTGCGCTAACCCTTGTCCCCAGTGATCGCTTGGTTTGAGGTATGCGCCAGCGTGTTCAGTCAGCCAAGCTTTGCGCTGCTGCGCGGCTTGGTACTGCGCTTGAATGGACGATGGGTCGGCCTTGAACTTCTGGTTCAAGGCTTGGTTTATCTCACCGACCAGCAATTTTTTCTGATACTGATTAAGCCAGTCTTGGCCTTTTTTTAGGCTCGCCAATTCCTTTTGTAACGCTGGCGAAGGGGTAAATTCAGAGCGCCAAAACCAATCGCGCAGTCCCCACCAATCCCGCACATCTTGCACTGCGATTAAATCACGCCCGAATAGATAGACGTGGCTTGCGCCAATCATTTTTTCGATCTGCGGATTTGCCTTGCGTTTTTCTGCAAGTAAAACACGCAGCCCCGCCGCTTCGCGCCAGTCGCGATAAGCTTTGGCTCCTGCCAGCATCTCATCGCCCACGGTGATGCGCACGCTAAAAGGCTCACTTTGGTTCAGCGGGGTAAACCAGTGCTCGGCTTGCAAGTCCAACTTGTTTTGCTGCTCACTAAAGTTCAGCTGGTTATTGGTGGCGTTGAGCAGTTGATAGCTGATGAAGTGTTCGCCCTGTTGCGCGCTCCAGAACGGCATTTTGAGATCTTGCGTGGTATTGGCACCCGAATGATTGTCTATCAAATAACGTGTCCAAGTCGGGTTATCGGTCGGCACTCGCATTCCTTCGTCAAACGGCAGTAACAGCGTTTGGGTCGATGCTTCACTGAGATCAAACCAGCGCAGTGCTTTAGGAGCTTGGCGTTCAATCCCACGAGCACTTGGCCAGCGAAAATCGATGTTCAACCCTTGTTGTAACTGTGCAGACACTTGCACGCCACTTGGCTTGAGTGTCCATGTTGCTTGCTCGGCGCTTTGGGTTAATTGCGTTGCCTGTTGTGTCTGCCCGTCAATCTGTAGGCTGCCTTGGTTGATAGCGAAAGTTTGTGAGTCTTGCTTGAGGCTGATGGCCAGTGTGTCGGGGTCAATCTGCCAGTGCTGATCGCCCTGTTTTAAGGTCAACGCAAAGCTCGGCGCGCTCACCAGCAGCAGTAGCCCCAGTGAGGAAAAGGTCAATTTCATATCGGTCTCCTATCGAGTAACCCAGATATTTAACCTCGTCCATCGATAGGTTTTGTCACCAGTATGTCTTTCCCTCTTTTGCCTGAACTTAGTCAATGGGTATCGTCAGGCGCTGCATTTGCTCCACGCGAATGGTGCCTTGGTATTCACTTTGGATAACGCTGAGGCTACGCCAGCGCGCTTGAGAAGGGGCTGTGGGTGGGGCAGGAGGCTGATCACGGTTGACGGTTTGTGAGTGCAGCAGGGTAAAGTTTTGATCAAAAAATTGCCAACGAGCCAGTGACGATGCGCAGCCCGAAGGCGTGGCGGGGAAGCGGATAGTGAGATCGGCCGCGCTGGATTGTTCAATCCACGGTGTGCTGGAAGGGGCCGAAATCAGCAACGCCATGCGTTGCTCGCCCAGAGTGAGCCAATAGACACCTGCGGCATACGGCGAAAGCAGATCGCGACTTTCCACTTCGGCGTAATCGGCAGGCGCAAGCTCTGCTGCTAACAAGGTTGCACCTTGCGCAGAAGCCAGACGCACCGCCAGCGGCTGGGTGAGGTTTTCGGCGCTCAGCCTCACTTGGTAGCCTTGGAATGTCTGATTGAACTTATGAATAAAAGTCACCGCAATCGCGAGATCGTTAGGCGATGTGCTTGGAAGTGCTTGTCCGCATTGGGTTTGACTGAGAATGACCTCTTTAATTGGTTGCCAAAAAGGCTCGGCTACGGGCGTGGTAGACAGTGTGTGGATGAGCTCGTGCCACGCTTGCGTGGGATGCCCCTCAACCAATAGCTGGTAACTGCTTTGCAGCGGTGTGGTGCGAAACCAAGCATGGGTGGGGCTTGGAGGCGTTTCCGCTATCGCGGCGCCGCTTACTAACGCGCTGAGCATACCAAGTTGCGTAACGTGATTGCGAAAAGAGGCGCAGATCATACGGAGGCTCCTTTGAGGCGATAACCCACGCCACGCAGGGTCTCGATATCCAGTTGCGGCAGCTTTTGTCGCAAATGCAAAATGTGGTTATCCACGGTGCGCGTGGTTGGGAAATATTGATAACCCCAAATAAGATTGAGCAGCTCATCACGGTGATAAACGCGCCCCGGATTTTGCAACAGCATCAACAGCAGTTGAAACTCTTTCGGTTTGAGCTCAACCGGCGTTTGGTTATGCAGCACAGATCGATTAGCCACATCGACCACAATATCCGCGTAGCTGAGTACGCTACTGCCGAGCGGGCGCAGTTGCGCTTCGATGCGTGCCAGCAACTCTTGGTGGGAAAAGGGCTTGAGCACATAATCTTTCGCCCCCGCTTTGAGCCCTTCAATCCGTTGCTCCACTTCAATTTTGGCGGTCAGTACGATCACTGGCAGGGCTTTAAGCATCAACCAGTGCGGCAGATGTTTCAGGCTGTCACCATCGTGCAATTGCCGATCCAAAATCACCAGATCGGTACTGAACCAGTGCTTTTCGACCTGTTGGCTCTGCGTTACCCACTCACATGCATAACCATGGTCATGCAGATAATCGCGCAGACCTTGGCCGAGTAAGGTGTCATCTTCAATCAGCAAAATACGCTTCATAGCGGCAGCTCCAAAATACAACGGGTTGGATGACGACGGATAACCAGTTTGCCGCCCATTTGGGTGATGAGTTTTCGCACCAACTGTAAGCCAACGCCCATGTTATCTGTGTTTGGGCGCGAGTGAGTGTCTTGATGCCTCGAAAGTCGTTTGCACAGACGTTGGTAGAAAGAGGGAAATTCACCGCAATCTTCCACTTCAATGCGCAGCGTTTGTGCAACCACACTTACCGTCAGGCGAATGGGCGGCGCGCCATGTTGTTTGGCATTGCTGAGTAAGTTGGTGATGCACAGCCCAAGCCAGTAATAGGGCAGTGCGAGTATTGGGTCGTGTTTGAGATGAAGCTCAACCTCAAAGTCCTCAATGCAATGCTCGATAAAGTCACTCAACTGCGCTGGGTAGCGCGCCATAGTATCGTGGCTCGGGCTCAAGTAGTGGCGACTGGTCTCGCTCAGTTGTGCTAGCCGCTGATGATCGGCCATTAATCGCCATAAGCTCTCTTGCGCCTTGGGGGATAACTCATCAAATTGGCCGCGTAGTGACTCGACGGTAAACCCTAAACTGGTGATGGGCGTGCGCAGTTCGTGAGTCAGCAGTTGCAAAATAAAGCGCCGCTCGCGCCCTTCTTGATAGCGCAGCCAAAGTGAACGCAGCGCAGCGCCAAACGCAAGCAACACGCCGATAACCAAACCGCTATACAGCAGCGCATGACTGCTAACGCGCTGATTAAAGCAGAGGTTACTGTAACGTTCATCGCAAGGCTTTTGCGCTTGATAAGGCTCAAGTGTGAATGGCAGTGGTGCGGTGAGTGCGCGCCACTGCACGCTCGAAAGCATATGCCAGCCCGCTTCGCTGCTTAGCCACAGCTCATCATTTGGCGCAAGATAGAGACGAAAACCGTTGAGCAGTGCATCCACTCCGGCAGCGCCCGGTCGTTGCCACAAGGTATGTAACGGATGATAGCGACTCGCCAAAGTAAAACGTGTTGGATGCGTCGAAGCAAAGCTTGCCTGTTCTGCATCCGGTAAGTGTTCAATATAGCGATCTGCGTAGCTGCCTCCCGCCGGATGTTGCCACGCAACACGCTGAAACCACTCTGCGCCGAGCGGCGTTTGGCGACATAACGCCAACTCAAATTCGACCGCTTTCGCCAAATACGGCGAAGAGGAGTTAAGCGGCTGGCACTGCTCGGCCATGGCGGCTAAATCCGCGATCTCTTGCCAAGTATATTGAGTAAAATCAGGATATTGACTATGACTGCTGAGTAGCGCAAACGGGTATTGATTGAGGGTTTGGCTCGCCACCAGTGGCGTGCTTTGCTGCTCAAGCGCTGCGCGATAAAAAATCGACCAGCGCTGAGTTTCAGGCAGGTCAATATTGGCCAGTGCGGGCACTGCCCATAAGCTACACAGTAAGAGGCTTAACCAGCGGTGATTCAGCAGCAAGGTCATGATCTAAACACTTAGAATTGGGTTCATGCCAATAGTAGTGGCTCAAGACGGAGATTTGTAATCTCTATGTCAACAAATGTGTCGTTCAGAGCAAAACGAGCGGCAGATTGTTCACATTAAGGAAGATATCCACCGCTCGATTGGTAAAAGTAAAACGATGTGCTTATAACTCGATGCTTTTCACCATCCCCGCTTCGGCGTGACCTGGGATGTTACAGGCAAACTCGACTTTGTTATCGCCATGGAAATGCCACAACAACTGTTTGGCTTTGCCTGGTTGAACCGTCACCGTGCTGCCGCTGTCATGTGCATGGCTACCCATTTGTTTCATCATTTCACGGTGTTTTAGCTGCTCAGCCGCGGAGCCAATCGAAAACTCATGGTCAATTTTGCCTGTGTTCATCACAACGAACTGCACCACGTCGTTTGGCTCAATCGTCACTTCTTTTTTGAAGGTGATCTTCATGTCATCGCTCAAAATTACGTGCGCCACTTTATCAGGCTTCGCCCCTTTTGCTGGCATGCCAACGTCAGACATGCCTTCCATACCCATCATTGATGAGTGATCCATTTTCATGCTGCCTTCTTTCATGTTGCCGTGATCCATTTTGCTGTGGTCCACTTTTCCATGATCCATCTTAGAGTGGTCCATTTTGGAGTGATCCATGGTGTTGGCCAATACTGCGGTGGCAGAGAAAGTCAGTACGGCTGCAATCACTGTTTTTGTCATCTTGTTCATGGTGGTTTCCTTTTTAAGTCGTGTTCTTTTGTTTTCTGTTGTTGATTGTTTTGTTAAGGGGGCAGCCAGTACTGCCCGTGATTTTTTATTCGGTTTTGGTCAGTTCGGTGCTCTTCCATAACTTGAATATGGCAGGGAGAACCAACAGCGTTAGCAGAAGTGCTGAAGCCATGCCACCAATCATTGGGGCCGCGATACGCTGCATCACTTCAGAGCCCGTGCCTTCACCGTACATGATTGGGATAAGGCCAATGATCACTGTTAGCACTGTCATCATGACTGGGCGCACACGTAAACCAGCGCCTTCGCGGATCGCGTCGGTGAGATCTTGTGCAACGAGCGACTGTTTGTTTTCTTCAGCGTGAAGCTTTTTGTAATGCCACGCTTGGTTGAGGTAGACGAGCATGATGACACCGATTTCCACCGCCACCCCGGCCAGTGCGATAAAGCCGACCCCCACCGCAATGGAGAAGTTGTAACCGAGGTAATGCATCAGCCACAGTCCGCCCACCATCGCCAGAGGGAGTGTCGCCATGATGATCAGTACTTCGCCAACGCGACGGAAGCTGAAGTACAACAGCAGCATGATGATGGCCAGCGTAATGGGCACCACCACACTGAGTCGCTCTTTAGCGCGTTCCATATATTCATACTGACCAGACCAAGCGAGTGAATAGCCTGCGGGAAGTTCAAGCTGCTCCTCCACCACGCTTTGCGCTTCTTGCACGTAAGAGCCCAAATCGCGACCATCAATATCGACAAACACCCAACCGTTTGGACGCGCGTTTTCGGTTTTGATCATCGGTGGACCATCTTCATAGCGAATGTCTGCCACATCGGCGAGTGCAATGCGTGCTCCGTTTGGCGTTACCAGTGGTAGGTTTTGCAATTTGACCACGGAATCACGGTAGTCTTGCGGATAACGCACATTGATGGGGTAGCGTTCCAGACCTTCAATGGTTTCTCCCACGTTCATGCCGCCAACCGCGGTGGAAATCACTTGTTGAACATCTTTAATGCTCAAACCGTAACGTGCTGCCGCTTTACGTTTGATGTCGATGGTGACATAGCGCCCACCCGCAACACGTTCAGCGTAAACAGACGCGGTGCCTTGCACGCCTTTGAGGATCGGTTCGAGTTGTGAGCCGATCTGCTCGATTACTTTCAAATCAGGACCGGCGATCTTAATGCCGATCGGTGTTTTGATACCTGTGGCAAGCATGTCGATGCGGGTTTTGATCGGCATCACCCATGCGTTGGTTAAGCCCGGGAACTGAACAAGGTTATCAAACTCCTTGCGAAGTGATTCTGTCGTCACGCCTTCACGCCATTGGTCGCGCGGTTTGAGCTGAATAACCGTCTCGATCATCGTCAGTGGCGCGGGATCGGTTGCGGTATCGGCACGGCCAATTTTGCCCCACACCGTTTCCACTTCCGGTACGGTTTTGATCAGCTTGTTGGTTTGTTGCAACAGCTCACGCGCTTTACCGATGGAAATGCCCGGATAAGTGGTTGGCATGTACATCAAGTCGCCTTCATCCAATGGCGGGATAAATTCACTGCCCAATTGACTGGTCGGGTAGTAAGCCGATGCCATCAATCCCAATGCCAGCACGATCATCGATTTTGGGTATTTTAGGCTGAGGTTAAGTAGTGGGCGATACAGAGCAACTAAACCACGGTTGACCGGGTTTTTATGTTCAGAAAGCACCTTCCCACGAATGAAATACCCCATCAGAACGGGGACTAAGGTAATGGCCAGCCCCGCCGCGGCCGCCATTGCGTAGGTTTTGGTGAAGGCGAGTGGTGAGAACATCTTGCCTTCTTGGCCTTCCAGTGCGAACACGGGAACAAAGCTTAACGTGATGATAAGCAGTGAGAAGAACAGCGGCGCGCCGACTTCTTCAGCCGCTTTACCTATCACTTGCCAGCGGTTTTTATCCGTAAGCGGTGTGCGTTCAATGTGCTTGTGGACGTTTTCGATCATCACGATCGCCCCATCCACCATGGCCCCAATCGCAATGGCGATGCCACCGAGAGACATGATGTTGGCGTTAATTCCTTGCCAGTGCATGACAATAAAGGCGGAGAGAATACCGACAGGGAGGCTCAGTGCGATGACCAAGGATGAACGAATGTGGAACAAGAACAGCGCACAAACCACCGCCACCACAATGAACTCTTCGGCGAGTTTTTTCCAAAGATTTTCAACCGCCGCATTGATCAGGGTCGAGCGATCGTAAGTCGACACGATTTCCACGCCTTCTGGTAGGCTGCGTTGCAAGTCTGCCAGTTTTGCTTTGACGTTGTCGATCACTTGGCTGGCATTTTCGCCAAAACGCATCACGATCACGCCACCCACGGCTTCCCCTTCACCATTAAATTCAGAGATGCCGCGGCGCATTTGTGGGCCAATGTTGATATCGGCAATGTCACCCAGTAGTAGTGGTGTACCTTTATCGGTCACCTTAAGCGGTAGGGACTGAATATCTTCAACGCTGCTGAGATAGCCCGTGGTGCGCACCATGTGTTCGGCTTCTGCCACCTCAATCACTGAGGCGCCCGTTTCTTGGTTGCCGTTCTGAATCGCCATGTTGATTTGCTGCAACGTTAAGTTGTAAGCACGCAATTTCGCAGGATCGATCTGCACTTGGTATTGTTTGACCATACCGCCAACAGTGGCGACTTCCGACACCCCTTCGACGGTTTGCAGCTCATACTTTAGGAACCAGTCTTGTAGGCTTCGTAGCTGAGCTAAATCATGCTTGCCTGTTTTGTCTTGCAGCACGTAGCTGTAGATCCAGCCCACACCCGTCGCATCGGGGCCGAGTGTCGGCTTGGCATTGGGTGGCAGTTTTGGCGCCACTTGGCTTAAATACTCCAAAACGCGAGAGCGCGCCCAATACATGTCGGTTTTATCGTTGAAGATGATGTAGACGTAGGAATCACCAAAAAACGAGTAACCGCGCACTGTTTCGGCACCCGGCACCGCTAACATGGCGGTGGTGAGTGGGTAGGTAACTTGATCTTCCACGACCTGCGGCGCTTGACCTGGGTAACTGGTTTTGATGATCACCTGCACATCAGAGAGATCGGGGAGCGCATCGACGGGCGTGTTTTTAACGCTGTACAGCCCGCCCAGGGTAAGAAATAGTGTGGCTATCAACACCAGAAAACGGTTGTTGAGAGACCAACGAATGATCGCTGTTATCATTATTGACCTCCCATCGCTTCAAGTTGTTTCAACTGGTAGTCAGAGCCCACTTTAGCAACTAGAAATCGTACTTTCTGTCCTTCTTCAAAGCCCGACAAATTGATCTCTTCACCCACAGAGAAGTTCATTTCACCTGAATCCCAGTTCCATTCAGCGACAGGAAGGTGGGAGAGGGTAACCATGCCAAAATCCGCCATCAACATGGAGATATCCCCACTGAGCCAAACTTCAGACGCAATGGCGCTGTTGTCTGCCTTGATAGCGACGATTTGGTATTGGCCGTCGGCGGTTTTTTGCATTTCGAATTCGATGGCCTGTCCTTTGGCAAGCTTGGTTAAATCCACCCCTTGCGCGGCGTTGAAATTCATCGTCATGCCGGGCCAATTCCACTCTGGTACAGGCTGGTGGTTAATGGTTAACATGCCGTGATCGGCCATAAGATCGGTGATTTCGCCTTTGGCCCACGCGGTTTCTGCTGGCGCTTCAACACCATTGATGCGCGAAAGATCGGCCGTTTGGCTCGATTCCGAATCAAGCATAAAGTGCGCAGAGGTGACAATGCGATCCCCTTGGTTTAAGCCTTGGAGTACTTCCACTTTGTCATCGGCTTCTCGGCCGGTTTCGATGCGTGCTGAGCGGTATTTACCGTCACCTTGCGCCAAAACCACACGCGTCATACCACCTGAGCGGATCACCGAAGATTTTGGTACGGTGAGCACTTCGGAGTCGCTGACGGGCTGCAAGGTGATGTTGGCGAACATGTTTGGTTTGAGTTCGCCATTTGGGTTGGCAAACTTAAGACGCATGCGCAATGTGCGTGTTTTCGGATCAAGAATGGGGTAAACGTAGTCGACCTCACCTTGCCAAGCTTTGCCGGGCAGTGCATCCAACGTCATGCTCGCTTGGCTTCCATTAGTTAACCAGTGTGCTTGTCGCTCGAACACTTCCGCATCTACCCACACTTCATTGAGAGGGCCAGCACTGATGACCGCTTGTGCGGGTGATAAGTAGCCACCTTCGCGAATGTTGAGACTGGCGATAACGCCATTAGCGAGCGCTTTGATCTCGATGGTTTGTGATGCTTTACCACGTCGAATCACTTGGTTGATCTGTTCGCGGTCGACGCCCAAAGAAAGTAATCGCTCTGTCGCGCCTTTAACCAGCCCATCACGGCCAGTGCGTTTGGCATTGAGTAGTTCTTCTTGCGCTTTGACCAGTTCAGGAGAGTAGAGGGTAAAGAGAACCTCGCCCTTTTTCACCTGCTCACCTACGGCGTTGATATACAGTTTTTCCACCCAGCCAGACACGCGTACGTTGGTCTGCCACAGCTGGCTTTCGTCAAACGCTATGTAACCCACGGTTTCGATGCGTGGTGATAGCTTGGCCAGTTCGACTGCGGCCGTTTTTACCCCTAGGTTGTTTTCAACTGAAGGGTCGATCTTCACCGTTCCGGGCTTGTCGTTTGCCCCTGCGAGATCGTCGGCATAGACGGGAATGAGATCCATACCCATAGGTGACTTGCCGGGTTTATCGCGTTTGTAATTTGGGTCCATTGGCGCAACCCAATACAACGGCTCATGACTTGCTTTGTTGTCGGTAGCAGCCATGGCACTCATGTCATGAGCATTGAAATATTGATTAGCCGTAAAGCCGAGTGCAGCGCCAATCAGTAGGGCAACCGTTGCGATTTGTAGTGATTTCATTCTGTAATTCCTTGGCAAATTAGCGACGGTTCGCGTCAATATCCGCGAGTTCGGGTTGGGTGACGGTATAGGTGAAGCCGCCAAGCAACATCGCAAGATTACTGTTCACTTGATTGAGGTCGGTGAGAAGGCGCTGCGACTCCAACTCCACTGCCAATTCATCTCTGGTTGCGGCGATCACGTCGTTAAATTGTGCAGTGCTGTTTTGGTAGCCCCGCTCAACAGCTTTGGTGCGCGCTTTGGCTTGTTCAAGCAAGGTATTTTGGTAGCGTTCAAAGCGCTGTTCGAGATTGCTTCTATCCACCAATAACGCGTTCACTTTGGCGTTCATCTGCGCCAGGAGGAGATCTTTTTGCGATTGAGCCGCACCCACCTGATATTGGGCCGCAGCGTGTGCTCGGTCTTGACGATTTCCGGTAAACAGTGGGATATCCATCGTGAGATACGCGCTAACCAGATCGGAGGCGGGCTCCCCCTTCATATTGTTGGCTTGGCGGTAGGCATACATCACTTCGACACCAAATTGAGGGGTGTAAGATTGCTCGGCAAGCTCTACTTGCGTTTGGCTGACCGCAATATTGGCGTTGGCCATTTGCACCATCGGATGTTGGGCCAATAGGGCGAAGTGCTGAGTCGTGGATGACGCCGACAATAAACGCTCTAACGCATCCCAATTGAGTTGATTACTCGCTTTGAGATCGCGTTGTTGGTACAGCCATTCGCTGCCGAGCCATTCGGACATTTGTGCCAGAATGCGGCGTTGCATCTGCTGGTTGGCTTGCAGCTTTTCTTCTAATTGGCTGACTTGCAACTGCGCATTGAGCAGGTCCTGGGCTTCACTCTTAGCAATCGAATAGTTGGTGCTAATGAAACTTTCTAGCTCACGCATTAAGCGCTGATTTTCAAGCAGAACGCGTTCAGCTTGCTGCTGATAGCCGAGTTCCAGCCAAAGTTGCGTCATACTGTTGGCCACTTCCCGTTCGCGGGTGTCGACTTGAAGCGCCATACCATCGGCTTGCTGAGTGGCTTTTTTACTCTGTAAGTCTAACGTTGAACCTCGTTCAAACTGCTGCATTAGACCGACAGAAATGTTGGTCATTGGGTCTTCGTCGAACTTAAAGCTATCGACCGGTAAACCACCAAAGCCCACTTTCAGTTTGGGATCCATCAAGGTAGAGGCTGCAACGCCGCTTTCCCGCATGGCTTGTGATTGGGCAAAAATCTGCTTGCGGCTGGCGTCATTCGCCAGAGCCTGTTCAATCAGCAGGGTTAAAGGATCGCTCTGTGAGAGCAACTGACCTGTTGGGGCAGTGGAAGACTGCGCCATCACTGGAGTTGCAACCAGAGCGGAAACGCTGATACACAGCGCCAATAAGCTTGGTTTCATTTTCATAATCCAATCTGCACGTCAAAAAGCGACGTGAAAATACACACCACAGCTCGTTAGAGCTTGTGATACGACATATTGATGATCGGATTACGCTATTGGAGGGCGATAAAGAGATTGCTGTCTTTCAATAGACCAAGCCGTTGATTCACGAGGGATCAGCGCCATGTTGTAAGAGACAGGTAAGGAGTGCGCAGTTTGGGGCAAAAACGCAAAGACACTGACACAGGCCGCAGTACAGCAATTGTGTATCGATGGGGCGTCAGTGGCGCAGTGGTTGGTTGGCGTCTTAGCTGCTTGATTGCTTTCGGCTTGAGAGTTTGCCGATTGATGGCTTCCAGAGTGCATCGCGTGGGGATCAACCACCTTCACGCTCATACCACAATCGGATGTCATGGTGCTTTGAGACTGCACCGTACTTTGAGATTGCACTGCGCTTAGCATCTGAAAAGTCATTAAAGGCGCGCTGGAAACAATACCAGAGGTCAGCATGGCAAACATGCTGATGATGGATATCCAGAAGATGCGAACAGAAGAGAAACGCATGTCGTGCCTTTAATGAAAAACTTAGCTGTACTTTAAAGCTTAACCCTAGGGGAAGGTCAAGAATAAAAGCGTTCTATAGGAGGATTTTGCCTCATCGTGTTAGCGCGAGTTCGCCGCAGAACAGCAATTCTGATTTCCATCTCTATTGAGATAGTATTTTGCGAGAAATCGCGCATAATCCTGCTATTCAACACTCACAGAAGAAATGACTTATGACTAATTTCCAATATTACTTTCATCCACTTCCTTGTTTTAACTGTAAAAAAACCACCGTCAGCACGGATCTGGGTTGGCTAACGGCAGCGATGAAAGAGGATGTGTTAGCGCAAGTGGCAGTAATTACTGCACAAGACAATGTTGAACCTGATCTGGCGGTCAACGTGACTTGCACCAAAGAAGAAGCGCGTGATTACTTGTTGCTTAATTTCTACGGCTACTCAGAAGAAGAGCTGGTGGATCAAGTAGAAGAAGAAGATGAACAAGAAGTCGCGGCTGAAATCGCCGATCTCACCGTACAAGGTAACGAGACAATCGTGTTCGAACACGAAATTGCCCTACAAAGTTGTACCGATTGCGAAATGGACAGTGAGTAACACTGAGCGAAATGAGTTAACTTAAACGCGTTTTTCAGGCCAAAAAATTAAAAAATCCCTCAGCGTTGATTGAGGGATTTTTGTTTTTAGCGAGGAGTCTTAAATTTCGGTCCACACGATTTCCCCGTTAATGTGGCGCATAGCTGACGTTGTACAAATTTGTTGCTAATCTATTGGTCAGACCAGATTGAGTCACGGATAAGATGCCCAACTAAAGGCAATAAAGGGAAATTTTGGTGAGATTACATACAATTCAAGGTTATATCCAGATCATGTATTTGGCGGAATACCCTGACAAACTGATGCTCTTGGATGGAGCAAGCCGGGCCGATATTCCCTATCTTAAGCAATTTATTGAGCACGAGTTGGGAAAGTCATTCTCTGACCTCAAAGTGGTGGTGGTGACGCACATGCACCCAGATCACGCGGGTGGGGCACATCTTCTGCGACGTTTGACAGGGTGCAAACTGGTCTCGGCTGACAAAACGCACGATTGGTATCACGGCTGGGATGGTTTTTTGATGCATTTAACCGATCTAGCGTTAGCACGTTGGATGGCTAATCGACTAAAAAAGCCAAAGCGTAATCTTTGGTATTCGAGGCGGCTTAAACCGGACTACCGCTTGTGTGACGGTCAACCGATTCCGGGCTTTGAAGATTGGCAAATTTTAGAAACGCCGGGGCATACCGATCGCGATCTCTCGGTCTATCATCCTCAGCAAGATATTCTCTATGTCGCAGATTTAATGGTGGAAGTGAAAAAGCATCTAATCGCGCCTTTTCCAGTTTTTCATCCCAATAAATATCGTACATCGCTTAAGCGAGTGTTCGAAATGCAGCCGAAAATGCTACTTGCTGCGCATGGAGGACAGGTGGTATTTGATGAAATTGCTTATCAGCACATTCTGAGTACAGCGCCGCGCAGCCCAGCAACACATTGGCGTGTAACGCAAGTCAAGCTGAGAGGATTAGCTGGTTCACTATGGCGTTTCGCGGTAGGCAGCAAGAAAGGTCGTAAAAGAGAGTGAGGAGGAGAAAATCTCCTCCTACCAGCTCAAGATACCAAAATGTGAGACTGACTTGGGTCCACTAGGACTTTATTTGACATGCCTTGACGGCCTAACAACATCATGTAGGTCATATCTTGGCGGTTACTAAGCGTGATTTCAATCGGCCACTCTTGGTCTCCCATTCGCAACAGGGTTTCGATCACACAGCGGTGCTCAAAGGTTCCGTTGGAAGATTTCACTTTTCTGCATGCTTTAAGAGGCGCACTGCAACGCACAATTTTTTCCAAATGATAGACATCAGGATGAAGGTCAAACTCGACGTACTTTCTGCCTTTCTTTCTCAGACAAAGTAGATTATCAACGTGCAGAGAAGAAGTCTGCGCGCCAGTATCAATTCGCGTCTCTAAGTGAGTAATCCCTAACTCTGGTAAGCAGACAGCTTCAGTATTTCCGATGATCAATTTCTGAGTCATAGTATATATCCAAGCTTGCTACGCAATTTTAAGTATAGTGAAAGGCTCGCTTTCACCGCGGATGATTATCCTTTGCCTCGTGTGCGATTAGCATTCGGCTTCGCGTTCTTTTCGATAAACTCATAGATCATGCCAGCGATGTCTTTTTGCGTGGCTTTCTCGATCCCTTCTAGGCCAGGAGAAGAGTTCACTTCCATGACCACAGGGCCGTTTTTCGACTGGAGAATGTCCACACCGCAAAGGTTCAGTCCCATTGCTTTCGCCGCATTGATGGCGGTCGCGCGCTCTTCTTTACTGAGACGAATCAGCTGTGCAGTCCCGCCACGGTGCAGATTGGAGCGAAACTCGCCTTCTTTCGCTTGGCGCTTCATCGCCGCAATCACTTTATTGCCAACCACAAAACAACGAATGTCAGCCCCTTTGGCTTCTTCGATAAACTCTTGCACCATAATGTTGGCTTTCAGACCCATAAAGGCTTCGATCACGCTCTCAGCTGCTTTGCTGGTTTCAGCCAATACCACACCAATGCCTTGAGTGCCTTCAAGAAGCTTGATCACCAGCGGAGCGCCACCAACGTTTTTGATTACGTCTTGGATATTATCTGGATGATGTGCAAAACCAGTGCGTGGTAAGCCAATGCCTTTGCGCGATAACAACTGCAAAGAACGCAGTTTGTCGCGCGAGCGGCTAATGGCAACCGATTCGTTGATACAGAATGTACCCATCATTTCAAACTGGCGAACCACTGCGGTACCGTAGAAAGTCACTGAAGCGCCAATGCGTGGAATGACAGCGTCATACTCCGGCAATTCTTCACCCTTGTAGCGAATCTTAGGGTTGTTGCTCGTAATGTCCATATAGCAGTGCAACGTGTCGATGACATCCACTTGGTGTCCACGTGCTTCACCAGCCTGCTTTAAGCGAGTGGTGGAATATAGACTCTCATTACGAGAAAGAATAGCAATACGCATGGCATTTCCTTAGTAAGTCATTACCAATTTCAAATCATTTAAGAATAAAGCGAACGGGTTTAAATGATGTGACATACCCCTTAAATAATGCGGGCAAAAACCATTCGTTCACACGATTCAGGATTGTGGTAGAACACCACATCGTTTTTGAGGTGCGCACCTTAGATTTTTTTAACTAGCGATGAAAACGAAAAAAAATCATCGTAATGATAAAAATATTCTATCAACGTGGCATCCCTTACGGCTAATGATTGTCAAGTGAAAAAGGCGTCGGATATTAGAAAAATTGGTTATGGTAGCGTGAGTTACAACTGGTCCGATTAGACTTCTGGCCGTCTGAAAATAACCATCTAATCGGGAAAATGCAACAAGTGGCGGGCTACCTGTTTAGTAATAATAGAAGAGGAAACTCATCCGATGCGATTGTTTTTTTCTTCTACCTATGTTCTCAGCTAGGGTGACAGCGCGTTATCGGTAATCGATCTTGCCAAACAGCCCTTCATTTCTTGAACGTTTAGTAACCACTGGTAGCAACTTAATCGATCTCTGCAAGGTTCTCTAGCACTGATGGTTGAAAATGTGCAAAAACACAACTTTTTGTGCAGCGATCTTGTTTAGGGATAAAAATAAAACCCCGCCTGGTTTCCCAGACGGGGCTTATTCTCTTTCGCAGCAATCCAGCTACTGATAGTGCTCCCTGCATCTATCCATGATATTGGCTAAATCCTTTAACCTAATCCTTGCTACATCGCCTTCCTAGCGGTGTCCTTCCTGGCCTGTCATCCTGACGGGCGTAACTCTATCCCAGAGTGTCACTTCCTTGCTGATAACTCATCCTAAGTCATCAAATCTTCATCCTGAAGATACCCAATCCTTTAGGCTTTGTCCTGTTCCCGCCAACATCCTGTTGACGAACCTAGTATTGATTTTTTACGTAACGCTGACAATTGCTGTTGTGGAAAATAATTAGTGAGAAAAAATACCATTTGAATAAAATTGATATAAAAACAATAAGTTGTAGTTTTTATTGGTTATGGTCTTAGCTGGGAATAGTAGAAAGGCTTACATTCCGTGTAAGAGATCTCGCACAAACTAGATGGCAAAAGTCGTTATTAACCATTTTATTGTTATGGGAAAAGATGTTGCGGCTGTCACACTCTCACCGATGGATGAATGCGGAGTGGGTGTGCCGTTACTAAAAATGAGGCTGATGGACTGGCATGAGAATTGTATGAGTTTTAATCATCAGGAAAACGGAACAAATTTGCCATTTTTCTGTCATATGAGCTAAGTAGATTGGTCAGAGCCATGACAATATGCACATTAGGGTTCAAAAAATGAGTTGCAACTCTTGGTGCTTTGTCATTAACTTGTGAAGTCAATCACGGCCAGAGTCGAGGTTACTCGATATGTTATCGAGGCAAATAAACCTCAGAGAAAATAGATAAGCCTATATTTAGGCAGATAATTTAAGGAGATTGCTATGAGAAAAGTGAGAAGAGCTCAGCTTCATCGCATCCGTATCCAATATTGGAAAGATGTGAAAGATGCATCTAAAAAATCTTGCTAAGTAGTTACAACCGCAAACCGTAAAGTTAATACCGCAATAAATAAGCTATACCAAAGAAATCGAGCTGGCGCTTGGAGGAGTGGTCCCCAGAACTGCCAGCTCAAATATCTCTTCATCTAGTCAGTTTTATTTCACCAGAATCCGAATTTGTATCAAGATCTTAAATAGATCTTACAGGTAGTTTGCGTCGGCTAGATCGCTTGCAAGAACCGATTTGACTTCTGCACGTGCGTTTAGCCATTCAAGTACTTGCGCTTTTTGCTCTTCTGTCGCGCTCGCGTAACGCTCTTTGGCACAAATAAAACCCTCGAAATGCTCTAGACCGCCGCCACCAAAGCACAGACCCAACGCATCGATGAAATCAATGAAGTCATCGACAAAAACGTCATAGCGATCAAAGTCGTGGATGTCGGTTTCACAGCTGATTTCGAAACCAAGAATAGCGAACTCGCCTAAAAACAGTTTTTTGCGAAGACGACGGTTTTTGTTTTCCACTTTATCTAGTTTCATTATGTTCTCTCGCTAGGGTTGTAATGATAAAAAGCCCATACGGCAAAAACAACTGAGTATGCTTTGCTTGTTCAGGCGTGCGTCTTTATAACGTTGTTTGTCCGAGAAACCAAAGACTATTGCGCTTATTCGCTTCTAATTGACTAATTCATAACATTTATTCAAACAAACTTTCATAAAGATAGACAAAATTTGTCATTTTTCTATCTCATTATGTTCCCGCTCAACTCTAATTATTAACACTTGGGACAATAAACTTATGAGTAAGGAAACATTTGACGCGACGCGTTATAACCATAGCCAAAACAAGCCTTTTGAAGACGTTTTAGAAGCGAGTCTTACTCGACGTAACATCCTCAAAGGGGGGCTGGGTATCAGTGCGATGACGGCGTTTGGCGCATTTGGTTTAGCGGGTTGTAACAGCTCTTCAACGGCTGCATCGGCTGGCAGTAACGCAGGGGCAGGTAAGGCGGCGGCGGTACTTAATTTTGACTCAATTGCTGGATCGTTAACCGATGCGGTGAGTGTACCACCAGGGTACAAAGCACAAGTTCTAGTTCCTTGGGGAACTCCGCTCAATAGTAAAGCGGCTGCATGGAAATCGGATGCCAGCAACAGCGCAGACGATCAGCAATACTCACTCGGCATGCACCATGATGGGATGCATTTCTTCCCACTCAATGGCAATCCTAATGATGGTTTACTGTGTATCAACCACGAATACATTGATGAAGATGCCTTGCACACCAATGGTCAAACTTTTGTCAATGGCGTTCGTACCATCGTTGATGAAGTGCGCAAAGAGATTAACGCACATGGCGTTTCAGTTGTGCGTATCAAACTCGAAGATAATGTGTGGAAAATGGTGGACAACGATCCGCTTAACCGCCGCTACACAGGGGCGACGGTTATGGACATTTCCGGCCCAATGGCGTACTCCGAACATCTGGTGACGCGCTTCTCACCAGACGGCAGCCAAGCGCGCGGTACGCTAAACAACTGCGGTAACGGCTACACACCTTGGGGCACGTATCTTACCTGTGAAGAAAACTGGCCGGGTTACTTTATCAATACAGACACTTTGACCGCAGAGCAGTCTCGTATCGGTATTGAAAAGAGTGGCACAACGCGTTACGCGTGGGAAACGCTAGCTGGACATGCAGAAGAGCGCCTAGACGAATTTACCCGTTTTAGCGTTGCACCAACTGGGGCAAGCGCGATGGATGACTACCGCAATGAAGCGAGTGGTCACGGTTACATCGTTGAGATTGACCCATATACCGCGAACTCAAGAGCGGTAAAACGTACTGCGCTTGGCCGTTTCCGTCATGAAGGTTGTACGTTTGGTAAGCTGCAAGTGGGTAAACCAGTGGTCTTCTATTCCGGCCACGATTCTCGCTTCGAGTATCTGTACAAGTTTGAATCGAAAGCGCTGTGGGATGCAGCAGATGCTGAACCCGCTAACCGCTTAGCAACTGGCGATAAATACATGGACGAAGGCACCTTGTATGTCGCACGCTTCAACGAAGATGGAACAGGTACTTGGCTACCACTTACTCTGGAGAGTGTGACAACAGACGGAGGCACACTAGCAGACAGTTTTGCTTCGCTGGCCGATATCATTCTCAATACCGCAGGTGCTGCAGACTTGGTTGGCGCGACGCCTATGGATCGCCCTGAATGGTGTGCGGTGGATCCCTACACAGGCAGCGTTTATCTCACTTTGACCAACAATACCAAGCGCATAGAAGCTAACTCGGCTAACCCACGTTTGAACAATAAGTTTGGTCACGTAATTCGTTGGGAAGAAGGCGCAAGTGCGACTGAGTTTAGCTGGGATATTTTTGTCTTTGGTTCTCCTGCCAATGGTAATGCCGATACCAACCGCTCTGGTTTGACGGATTTGAACCAGTTTGCCAGCCCAGACGGATTGGCCTTTGATGGCCGCGGTATCTTGTGGATCCAAACGGATAACGGTGCCAGTGAAGTCACCGGTTACACCAATGATCAAATGTTGGCTGTCGTACCTTCACGTATGGTCGACGAAAATGGCAAGCAGGTGACGGTTGGTGCCGACAACCAAACGCAGTTGAAGCGCTTTTTTGTTGGACCAAACGGTTGTGAAGTGACGGGGTTTGCCATTAGTCCAGATTACAAATCGGTGTTCGTGAACATTCAACATCCGGGCAACTGGCCATATACCGATGATGCAGCAGAAGTAACACCTACGGGCGAAACGGTAAGGCCTCGCGCCGCAACGGTCGTGATTCGCCGTGAAGATGGTGGAGAAATTGCGCTCTAATCGCATTTTTTCAGTCAGCCGCAGTCAAAAATGGCCCCGATTTCGAGGGGCCATTTTATTTCTGTCTATTTGTTTCTTGGGTCTCTCTTCTCATCAAATCCCTTTCATCTTTGAGAGGTAGACACTAC
The DNA here is from genome assembly GCF_000960595.1 of Vibrio sp. S234-5. Taxonomy (NCBI): domain Bacteria; kingdom Pseudomonadati; phylum Pseudomonadota; class Gammaproteobacteria; order Vibrionales; family Vibrionaceae; genus Vibrio; species Vibrio sp. S234-5. The sequence continues at coordinate 75,673 of NZ_JZAM01000033.1, read as the reverse complement.
TTAATGCCATATTTGCGTAAGATGTTGTCGAACGTACCGTTTGCTTTGATCTCGGCCAGACCCTTGTTAAACGCCGCAATAATCTCACCATTTCGAGCGTTCGCTACCCCAGAGGTGACGTGGAGAGGATTAATTGAAAGTGCATTTTGAGTAAACTCGAAATCATCTAGATTCATTCCTGCGCCTGACAAGGTGGATTTAGCCACCAACTCATCTTCTAAGGTCAAATCAATTCGGTTCGCCAAAAGTTTCTTCGCATTAGTCAGTAGATCGTTAGCTTCAGGTTTATTGAAATTTGTCGCATTGAGAAACTCATCGCCATAACCATAATTGCGTACGATGCCAACGTTCTTTCCGGTCAGGCTGGACATGTTTTGATACTCGAAGCTGTCTCCTTTACGCTTTATAAACTTAAGCGAGTTTTCCAGATAGGGCTGACTGTAATTGAGGTAGGAAGTTCGCTCTTGAGTGAACCAAGTCGCGACCAGCACATCTACTCGCCCCTCTTTTACGTCAGTGAGCGCGCGTGTCCAAGGCATGATTTTAAAATCCACATCATATCCTTGTGTTTTAAAGGCTTCAGTAACGATTTCCACTGAAATCCCTTTGTTCATGTTGTCTTGCTGAACAAACGGTGGCCAAGGATCTTGAGCCGCCGTGATGGTCGCAGCATGGGCGGAGAAGGAGAGTAATAAGGCACTGACTGTAAGCAAAAGCGTTTTCATAAGCTTCCCTCTTTTTTATAAGAAACTAATTAAATTTAGGTACGGAACTTGGTCATGTGTCGAGCAATGCTCTGGCTTAAGTCGAGTACCTCTTCGGTGCGTTGGGCATTTTGAATCGCTCCAGAGGAGACTTCATTGGACGCTTCAGATGCCTCGACGATCGCTTGACTGATCTCTTCAACCGCTTGTCTTTGTTCCTCGGTGGCTTGAGATATTTGGCCGTTACGATCAGAGATCACGCTGATCAATTCTTGCACTTGATTGACCGAATCTTGTGAATCACTCACTCGGGTTGCCGTTTTCTCTAACAAAGAGGCAATGCGTGACAGCTCTTGTTCTACCGAGGTGGTTGCACTGCCCAAGGTGGCAATGTTTTTCTGGATTTGCTCGGTTGACTGGCTAGTTTTCACCGCCAAATTGCGTACTTCATCGGCGACCACGGCGAAACCACGGCCTTGCTCTCCAGCGCGAGCCGCCTCGATAGCCGCGTTAAGCGCTAGTAGGTTCGTCTGTTCAGAGATATCATTAATCACATTGAGCACGGTGGTAATCTTCTCTCCTTCGTTAACCAACACATGCATCTTGTCGTTTACCTGATTCATTTCATTGCGCATGTTAATGATTTCATTCGCAGAATGTTCGATGGCCTGATTGACTTGATTGGCAAGGGAGGTCGCAGTGTGAGCTTGATCGGCCGTTTCTGCGGCGGTGTCTGCGACGATAGAGACTGAATGGTTGAGCTCGGTTGCCGCCGCTGCGACGGTGCTCAGTTGATGTTTCTGCTGCTCAAGCTTGTTGGCATTCTCGCGGGCGTTACTGCCGCTTTCACGCGCTTTCTCTTCCAAAGTGACGGATGAATGGCTGACATCTTGAACAATCACACGCAAGCTTTCGGTAAAGGTGTTGATGCCGTCGGTAATCTCATCAAACTCTTTGTACTTCGCCGGGGCGAGCTTGTTAGCCAGATCGCCATCGCCGGATGAGAGCGATTGAATCACGTTGGTGAGCTGGCGTATCGGTTTCAAAACGGTAGCCACCAGCGCGGCGATAACAACGATACTGATAATCAGAGCAACGATGCCAAGCTCTACAAGATTGAGAAGTAGAGACTGCGCCAGTTTTTCATCTAGTACGTGTGTGTTGTAGTAGACATTCACCTTACCAACCGATTTCTCCTCGCCGTAGTCGGAGAAAAGCAGCTCTTTACTCACCATCATCTCGGCTGAAAATGCGCTTTTGTCCTTGACTTCCACACCAACTTGATTGTTTTCACCTTCGTTGGGCTGCAAGAACACCAAGTCGCTCCCTTGCGTGTCTTGCAACTGAATCGCTGAAATTTCTGGCAAGTTCAACTCGGCAGAAATCGCTCTTTTCGCGGTATCAAGGTCAAAATCCCATACCGCTTTGGGGAGGCTGATGGCCATGCGTTGGCTGGTGTTATTGACACTCAGCATCAGTTCAGAAGTCAAAGTCTGTTTAAAGTTCTGATGTTTAATAAAGGCAGAAACCAGAAGAACTAAGGTGACTGCGAAAATGACTTGGGCGAGAAATACGATTTTTAAACTTTTCACGGCAGGCACTCTCGATTTGGATGCTTCTTAAAAAAGTAGTGTCATGCGAGAGAATATGCAAATTCAATCATCGCTTAATTTGATAGAAAATAGCCTGTTATCTGTTTTGTCGGCAGTTCATCTTTCTCACTTTACTGATTTCTTGATTTATCTTGATAGGCAGAACTATAACTAACAGTGATATTTGTCTCTGGAGAGATTTAATATGAAACAATGGACAGCTACGGGTTTGCTCCTGTTAACCTTTTTACCCAAATCAATGGCGGCCGAATCTCTACATGTAGTCACGCTTGAATACCCGCCTTATATTGAAAGTAAAGGCTCGCAAGTATCTGGCATAGCCGTGAGTTTAGTTGAAGAAATATTTAACAACTTAGAGGTTCCCGTTGAAATCACCATTCTTCCTTGGGCACGAGCACTTAACTATATGGAGATAGGTGAAGTCGATGCCATATTTACGATATTTAAAACGCCACAGAGAGAAGAGTTTGCTTATTTCAGTGAACAGGTTTTGTTTAGGCAAAATATCAGCTTGATTCGTAATCAAGATAGTTCGGTAAATTCTAATGATGTAGAGCAAAAGCGTTTTGATGGTTTGAGTTTGTGTGTGGTCAATAAAGTGAGCTACGGAGAGTATATCGATTCGAAGATCAAATCTGGCGCATTTAAAACCATTGCTAGGCAGAACTCCGCTGAGCAATGTGCTCTGATGCTGAGTGCTGGCCGAGTCGACCTTTGGGTGTCGAATGAGTTTGGTGCTCGCAGTATCATCGCTCGGTTAGCCCTACAAGACAAACTGGAAATCATGCTGCCACCGATGCAAACCACCTTGAGTTATATTGCATTTTCTAAAAAGCGCCAGAGTGAAGAATTACGAAATCGCTTTGATGTGGAATTGCAGAAAATGAAGCAAACAGGGCGCTACTTTGAATTGATCGACACCTATTTTTCTAGTCTGACGCCTGATAAAACTGGAATGTGATAATTCTCTTAATGGAAAAGTGAGCGATGATAAATGCGCTCACTTTTTTATGCAGCGAGATACTGTATTTATAAGTATTATTTGACTATCTTATCTGTGTTTAAAATACTTGAAAAATTAATCAGACTCGATTTTCGTATGGTAATAATGTAAACCATGTTTGAAGATAATAAAAATCATGGCAGTAAGGAAGAGTTAGAATAATTAATTTGAATAAAAAATAGAATTACAGTTAATGCCTGATGTTCCCCTAAATTTCTTTATTAGAGGAACATCGAAGTAGTAGCGTTACTGATAATTACCCTTGATTGACTCTTGCTCAAATTCGTTTAGCTTACCCTCAGCCAGTACTTTAGCTAGGCCGCGGTTGAAAGCATCTAAGATCTCTTGCGCTCTGGGTGATTTTTTCGGCACGATGAGAAAGTAGTCCCTCTCGACGATCGGTTTGTCATTCATTTCGATTTGATCGGCCAAGCCGAGTCGCATGACGGTCGTTTGGCCGACATTGGAGTCTTCCAAAACAATGTCTAAACGCCCGCCCGCAAGCTTTTTATAGTTCGCGTCGGCATCGGAGATGCGAGAGATCTTCACCACACCTTGCTTTTCTAAATCCTCAACGCCGTAGGCATAGCCGATGACACCACCGATAGCGTATTTGGCGAGATCTTCTGGTTTACTCCACATAATCTGTGCGCCCTTGCGTTGGAATAAGGATGTTTTTAGAGTCAGCACTTTGTCTGAGTAGAAAAAATGCTGCGCTCTCTCGTCATTTCTGCTCCACAGAAATGAGCCGTCTAACTCACCGTCCTGTGTCTGTTCAAAACCCCGTTTCCAAGGTAAGTAAACAAACTCAACGTTGTAGCCTTCTGCGGCGAAGGCTTCCGTGACTAAATGAGAGATATAACCTCCATGTTTGAGTGATTTGGATTGGTAAGGTGCCCATTCGCCATTGGCGAGCCTCACGGTGTTGGCCAAGCTGCTGGATGAAAACAGTGCGATAAGAATAAAAGGAAAAAAAGTGGTGGTTAATCGGTTCATGCCGTGTCTCCTTTCCGGTCACCTAGATGAAAGTTGTGTTAGCGATAAACTTATTCGTCGAGGTTGACTAGTGAATCTGACTGAATACTTGAATCCATGGCGGTAAACAACAGACCGCTTTATTTAGGTTAGACTAAAGTCGCCACATTGGTGATAAGGATGTTAGTAATGAAAATCTAGATACGATCAAAGGGAAGGGAGAGCAAAGCCGAACGTTTTCGGCCTAGAGAGAAAATGGGCTGGTTCAGCCCATTCTGTGTGACAGCCTAGGTTAGGATTGCTTTTCAAATACCTCAACACCTTGTGGGATCTCGTACCAACTCTGTTTCTCCTTGATCCAAACATGGGTAGTCGGTTGAAACAGGGACTGAACATCAGGCGCAACGGGCTTGAGTTTCAGTTTAATGACCTCTGGTGCCGCGGGGTTGAAGTGATATATTCGGTTGCCACAGCCGGGACAAAATTTAGCGGCGTTGATATTGCCACTTTCGGAGGCGCGTTGCCACTCATGCATCTCACCTTTAAATTCAATGTCTTGCACATGAACCAGCGCTGTAACACTAAAGGGGCTGGTAGCGAGTTTTTGACATTCAGTGCAGTGACAAGCAAGCACTTTAAAAGGAGCCTTGTGCAGTTGATATTCGACTTGTCCACATTGACAGCAGGCGCTAATTGGAAATTCCATAAACAGTTCCTTTGGTGAGTTGATGTTGGATACTGTAGGGAAAAAGTGCATTGCTCTGCCACTAGAATTGTGGCTTTAGTGTGATTTCATTGCAAAGAGTGATCTGGGTGGGAAATTAGGTGGAATAGAAAGGGCAGAGAGCGATATGGCTTTCTGCCGTTGATATATCACAATCGGATAAGCATTGAGAGCTGGCCACTTAGTGCGCTTCAAATGCGAGGGCTTTTTTCTCAATCTGACGGAAAAGCAAGGTCAAGATCGCATTGATGGTGAGATAAAACGCCCCAGCGACACCGAACACGGTCAAGGTATCGTAGGTTTGTGCATTGATGCGTTGTGCATAACCCATCAAATCCATAATGGTAATGGTGCTGGCCAGCGACGTCCCTTTGAACACCAAAATCACTTCATTCGAGTAAGCCGGTACAGCACGTCTTAGCGCATAAGGCAGTAATACTTGTAAGGTTCTGATTTTATCCATGCCTAATGCACGGCAAGCTTGCCATTGTCCGGAAGGGATAGCGTTAAATGCGCCTTTAAACAACAGAGTACTGTAGGCCGCCGTATTGAGAGCCAGTGCCAGCATGGCGCAAAACCAAGGTTGGCTAAACCAGTTCCATAGAAAGCTGTCGCGAATCCAATCAAACTGCCCGGGCCCGTAATAGATTAAGAAAATCTGTACCAGTAGCGGCGTGCCAGTAAACAGGGTGATCAAGCCCCGGCTCAGCCAATGCACCACGGACACTCTTAAAATCAATGTGGTGGTCATCAACAGAGAAAGGAGACAGCCCACAAGCAGCGAAGCGACAGTTAATTCTAAGCTGGTGGCTAAGCCTTGCAGCAATTGCCAAACATGTTGCTCTTTCATGCTTTACCTCCTTCGCTGATACTCATTCCTTGAATGGAGAATTTCTTATCGAGCACTTTCACCAAGCGTTGGGTGATTAGTGTAATAAGCAGGTAAATCGCCGCCGCAGTGGCATACCAAGTAAAGGCCTCATGGGTTGCGGCTGACGTTAACTGCGCCTGTTTGAGCAGGTCCGTCACGCCGATCAAGGAAACTAAAGCGGTATCTTTTAGCAGCACCAACCACTGGTTGGTTAATCCAGGCAACGCGTGGCGAATGGCCTGTGGCAGTACGATACGAAAAAACGCATGGCTTTTGGCTATGCCCAGCGCACTGGCCGCTTCACGTTGTCCTCTGCCAACCGCTTTGAGTGCGCCGCGCAGGGTTTGCGAGGCATAAGAAGCGAAAATCAGTGACAACGCCACCACACCAGAGAGAAACGGGCTGACTTCGATGAAATCCCCCGTGAGCAAAAACAGTACCTGTGTTGAACCGAAATAGATGAACAGGACAACGAGAATTTCAGGCAGGCCGCGCAGCAAGGTGACCAACAGCGTTGTTGGCCACTTGACGACGGCAAGCCGAGCCATCTCGCCGCTGGCGAAAATGACCGCCAGAACCAGACCAACCAACAGGCTGACCACTGCAAGCTGAACGGTCATCCAGCTTGCTTGAACCAGTGAAAGTGAGTAGCCCGTCAGCCCCATATTAGTTTCCGAAGTACTGGTTAAAAATGGTTTGATACTCGCCGTTCGCTTTCACAGCTTGAAGTGCTGCATTCAGATCAGCGACCAGTTTCTGGTTATCTTTATTGACCGCGATGCCAAAGCCGTTACCGAAGTACTGTGCGTTGGTTACATACTCGCCGACGTAAGCGAGATTGTTCTCTTTCTTGAACCACTCTGCGACAACCGCAGTGTCACCGAACACCGAATCAATACGGCCATTTTTCATGTCAATAAAGGCGTCTTGATAGCTGGCGTAAGGTACGGCGGTCACACCTGCCATTTGCTCAAGTAAGTAGCTTTGGTGAGTTGAACCGTTTTGCACCCCAACGCGTTTGCCTTTCAGAGCACCTTGATCGGCCACTTTGCCTGCGATGGAAACAAATGCCGCTGAGTTATCGTAATAAGCATCCGTAAAGCTCACTTGCTCAAGACGGGCTTCGGTGATGTCCATTGCGGAAATCGCGGCGTCGTAACGTTTGAACTTCAGGGCAGGAATAAGGCTATCAAAGGCTTGATTGTGGAAGCTGCATTTCGCTTGCATCTGTTTACACAGCGCGTTGGCTAAATCCACATCGAAACCTTGGATTTGATTGTTCTCATCCATGTATTCGAACGGCGCATAAGTGGCTTCCATGGCGAATTTAATTTCCTGCTGCGCTGCTGCGTTGGCAGAGACGAGTCCGATAAGGGATGCCAGTAAAATCTTTTTCATTGTAATACTCCGTGTTTTTATGCGCTGATGCCCCCTCTGGAGCCAGCCTATTGTTCGTTTAGTGCTTTAAATAGTCCGCAAACTGGCTAGTTTGTGGCTGGGTAAAGGCTTGTTTAGTGCCATGCTCGACTATCTTCCCTTTCTCAAGGTAGAGCACATGGCTGGCAATTTTTTTTGCAAAATCGACTTCGTGTGTCACGACCACTTGGGTGATGCCCGTTTCACTCAGCTGATTAATAATCTTCACGACTTGATTGGTGATTTCAGGATCGAGCGCCGCCGTTGGTTCGTCAAACAGCAGTACCTCGGGTTTCATCATCAGGGCGCGGGCGATAGCGACACGCTGTTGCTGACCACCGGAGAGTTCCAACGGCCAAGCATCTGCTTTTTCAGCCAATTGCAACGTGGTTAAAATCTGTGTCGCTTGTTCTTTGGCTTCGGTTTTGTTCAAACCTAAGACCTTGACCGGGGCTTCCACTAAATTTTCTAGCACAGTCATATGCGGCCAAAGGTTGTATTGCTGGAAAACCATGCCGACTTGACGTCTGAGCTGCAAACCCAGATGCTCGCTCATTGGATGGGTGAAATCGAACGTTTGCCCGGCGATGTTCAGTTGCCCGCTATCGGCATTTTCAAGCAGGTTCAAAACGCGCAAAAGAGAACTTTTACCCGCACCACTTGGGCCGAGTAAGACTAAGGTTTCGCCTTTGTCACAACGAAAATGAATATCGTGCAATACTTGGGTGTTACCGTAAGACTTATTGATGCCATTAACCTGAATCGTCATGTCTCATTTCTGCGTTAGTTGTTATGTGGCTTATGCTAGCATTTTTGCTGATCTATGCAATAAAAATGTATATAAATTTATTTTATTGCTCTTTTGTATAGTTTTAAGCCGATCTGTCAGACAGACCTACTGGTTAAACCAGAATCCGTTTTGCCAATATTGAGTCAATAATAGCTAAACGACGCTGTTTTTCTTAGCAAAGGGGCTAAGATGAGGCGAAAGCAACGAATTGAGGAGAGAAAATGAAACTGAATGTAATCGTAGCCTTGGGAGTTGCCTCACTACTGTTTGGTTGTCAGTCAAGCAAGAATCTTAGTGCGGATGCCCAAGCCACGAAAAGTGAGCCAGAGATGAGTGTTGCTGACAGCGCGCATAATGCGAGAAATTCGCTCGATTGGAACGGCACTTACCAAGGTACACTGCCTTGTGCTGATTGCGAGGGCATTGAGGTTTCTCTCACACTGAATCAAGATGGTACTTATCAGCTCATTCGCAGTTATGTTGGCGAAATAAGCGGGCAATTTATCTCGCAAGACCGATTTCATTGGGATGAGCGCGGCAGTGTGGTGATTCTTTCTGGTGAAGATGCGCCGAATCAGTTCTTCGTCGGAGAAAATGTCCTCTTCATGCTCGATAGACAAGGGCAGCGCGTTACCGGGCAAATGGCTGACCTGTACCGTCTGAGCAAACAGTAAATAACTCTGGTGAGTTAACGTTTTTGTGGCCGCCGTTTGCGCTCTGGCGACCAGTTTTATAGAGTGTGCGCCTACGCAAACTGAGGGATTGAGTTCTCTTTTTTCTATGGGGTATTTTGTGGAGAACGTACTGCTGGTTGTCGATTTTCTTTTGCAGCACAAATTGGTTTTTACCGTGTTGATTGTGTTATTCGTCATCGCGATTCGTCGTTTTACTTTGTCAATTATCCGCGGTGATGCTGCGTTAATCACGCAAAAACAGCGTAACTGGATGTCGCGCACTAAAAATGGCACATTCGCTGCGACACTTCTTATTCTGTTTACCCTTTGGCAAGCGGAAATCAACCAGTTCGCTCTTTCTGTCACCGCAATTGCGGTGGCAATCGTGGTCGCTTCGAAAGAGATTATCCTCTGTTTTACTGGCTCCATTCAAAGAGCGAGTTCGCGCTCGTTTCGCGTCGGAGATTGGATAGAAGTGGGCAAGATCTGTGGTGAAGTGATCGAACACAATATGATGGCAACCGTGATTCAAGAGATCGATTTGCACCACGGCCAGTATCACTTTACTGGAAAAACCGCGACGTTGCCGAACAGCATGTTTTTTACCTACCCGGTGAAAAACCTCAATTTTATGAAGCGCTACGTTTACCACAATTTTTCCATTGTGGTGCCGGAGTTCGTCAACTTGTATCCGCTTATCCCTCTTTTAACCGAAAAGATTGAAGAACACTGCCACTATTTCAGTGACGTGGCTCGCCGCTACAACGCCATGATTGAAAAGCATGCGGGTGTCGATTTACCGGGCTCTGAACCGCACATCCACATTACGACCACCGCCGCTGGTGAGCAAGTTGTGCACTACATGATCTTTTGCCCGACCGATAAAGCGACCCATCTGGAACACTTGATACGCCAGGATTTTATGCATGCGTACGAAGAACGCTTTAAAACTCAGGAAAAGAAAGAATCGGAATTGTCTCTGTCCGCTTGAAGCAGCGTAGCCGAGGCCTAGACTGAAAGGTGTGGTCAAACGCAACGTCGCTCGGGGAAAAAATGGCAGTGCCATGGGGAAGACAGAGAATTGATGGATAAAGGATGTGGTAATGCGGTCAAGCAAGAGCTGCTGACGTCGGCGTTGACTTGCGGTTACCCGATTGCTGAAGCATAAAAAAAAGCCTTATCTTGCGATAAGGCTTTCTAAAAGTGGCTCCTCCTGCTGGGCTCGAACCAGCGACCTGCGGATTAACAGTCCGTCGCTCTACCGACTGAGCTAAGGAGGAACTATTCGTGTATAGTGCTCGGCACTAACTGGGCTTTTTACAAATCACCAGTGACATATGGTGCCTCGAGGCGGAATAACGGGCTCGCCCAGAGGACTGACCGGGGTTTTCAACAAAAAAACACCAGCTATTTTAAATGGTGCCTCGAGGCGGAATCGAACCACCGACACGAGGATTTTCAATCCTCTGCTCTACCGACTGAGCTATCGAGGCAAACTATCTAGCAGAAGCTAAACAGTGCAAAAGTGGCGGAGAGATAGGGATTTGAACCCTAGGTACGCTATTAACGTACGCCGGTTTTCAAGACCGGTGCTTTCAACCACTCAGCCATCTCTCCGTAGGCCGCGATAATAGGGGGAAGCGATTCGCTTGTAAAGCGAAAAAAATTCAATTGCTTGATTTATCGCCATTTAAGCGCTTGTTCGCTGTGATTTTGAGCGCTTGATCTCTTTTTCCGCGACGTTCCGTCGCAAAGTATGCGTTCAAATAATAAAGATAAAAAAACCGGAGTGGTGTGACTCCGGCTCGTGACGTTTTTTCTGCTGCTGGGCAGTTAGAATTTGTAAGTGACACCTGCATAAACCGCGCCGATGCTGTAAGCCACGTCTTTGGTGACCACAGTACTGTTTTGCACATAAGTGGTACTGATACCGAAGATCTCGGTATCGTATCCGACGCGCAACGCTAATCCATCCAGTGTTGGCGGCGCATATTCTAGACCGAGGCCGAAATGGATTGCACTACCTTGATCGTCTTCGAGTGTTTGTGTCGTTTCACTCAGGTCAAGCGCTGAAAGACCTATTAAACCGTACGGGCGAAAGCCGTTGTCAAAGCTGTATCCTAGGTTAGCGTTGATCGACAATGTCGTAGGCGACCAAGTATTCACGGGATTAGTGAATTTAATATCACCGTATTTGTTGTATTGCGCCTCAATGCCCACGATACGGTTAAACTGATAGCCAGCGCTAAGTTTTAGCGCGCTGCCATCGGCTTTGCCATCCACACTTTCATCGCTGTCGAAATCGGTAGAACCCACGCCACCACCAACATAAAATCCTGACACTTTCGACTCAGCTTGAGCTGCAGACACGGCGGCTAGGCTCAATATGGCGATCGCGATCGCTTTCATTTTCATTGTTATTCCCACTAAGTTGGTCTTTGGTCTAAGGAGTTGCTTGCTGTTTTTTTCTGGCAACCCACAACACTTTCTGTGCTCTGATTTTGAACACTGTTTTATAGTGGGCGTGATGATATATAAATCTCATAGTAATAGCCATAGGCAAGGTGGGATTTATAGATGCTGTCTATTTTAGATGGCGATTTTTAACCCAACTCTTGTTGTGTTTGAAACAGGAGTAGCGAATGAAGTGGTCAATCTGCTTGGCAATGAAGCGACTGTAGATTAGGCCAGTGTGACTACTGCGTGCCATGAAATGGTCAGTCATGCCAGCGATTTTGGTCTCTTCGACAGTGACAGTGCCGTCAGATAGGGTGTGATCGTCCATTAGCAGCAGCGGTCTTGCTCCCAAAGGCAGGGTGCCCGCAATACTGCCCAGTTTTTGCGGCCATCGCCAACGGTCATCGTGCAGATCCAAACCGTGCTTAGGCGCGTTACCAAGCATGGCACCAAAACCTAATTCTTTAATACGCTCAGCAATGGATGCGCCTTTTAATGGCGAGCCTATGGTTACGACATGGGAGATACAGGCTATCGAAGGCTGTCGCGACGCAAGATAATGTTTGATCATCAGCCCGCCGAGGCTATGACCCACTAACACGTTGGGAGATAAGGGGTCGAGCGCCTGATCGATCGTTTGATAGACTTTTTCCTCATCAATCTTGACTGAGTTGTAGGTCAGGGTTTGCGTTTGATAGCCCAGCTTTCGCAAGCGGTGGCTAAGTGGCTGCATGACCAAGCCATGCATATACAACCCATGTAAGATGATGATTTTCATCTCGACTCCTTTCGTGGCTGCGATGAGTATCGCATGCGATTTATTCCGTTACTGTGACTCTGCTTGAGCAAGCAAGTTTTGTACTTGCTGAAATAATTGGTGACGGTCAGTGACATCACCAGACACGACCTCGCCAATGTTGACGCTGACTTTTGACCAGAAGCGGCTTGGTCGCTTAGTACAAGCATATCCATTCTTATGACTGAAAAACGATCCCCACAGTCCGACTAAACCCACTGGAATCACCTTGACTGGGTTATGTTGTAAAATCTTTTCTACTCCGGGGCGAAATTCACCCAACAACCCGTCGGTGGTCAAACGACCTTCAGGGAAAAGACACACCACTTCGCCATTGTTGAGCGCTTGGTCTATTTGCTGAAAAGCGTTTTGATAGGTGTCACGACATTTTTTCGGCGAACAGATAGGGATAACGCCAGCGTGTCGGAACAGAGGTTTGAGCAGTGGTATTTCGCTGATCTCTTTCGCCATCACAAAACGAACTGGCCTTGGTGACACCCCCATCAGAATCAGCGCGTCAACGTAACTGACGTGGTTCGCCACCAGCAGGGCGGCTCCTTGCTGAGGGATCAACTCTCGGCCACGAATAGTCACGCGATACATCAGATGGCTGAGTAAGTAGCTGACAAAACGTTGCGTAAACTCAGGCACTTGGCGATAAACGTATACCGCCACGATAAGATTGACGACCGCGAGCAGAGCAAACAACTGGACGATAGAGAGCCCGAGCACCGTTAAAAGGAGGATGGCCAACGCGGCTGACGCGACCATAAACAGCGAATTCATGATGTTGTTGGCGGCGATTGCTTGCGCACATTTCCCATGCTCGGCGCGTGATTGGATAAAAGCATACAGTGGCACAACGAACAGGCCGCCACTAAGGCCAACCATGAAGAGATCAAACATAACTCGCCAGTGTTCAGACTGAGCGATAAATGCTCCTGCTTGCCAGTATGAATCAGTCAACGGTTGGCTTTGCGGAAGAGCAAGCAGCAAGTCAATGCCAAACAGCGTTAAACCAGCAATGCCAAAGGGCAAAATACCGAGTTCGACTTGATCAAAAGAGAGCTTTTCACACAGCCAAGAGCCAGCGGCAATGCCGATAGAAAAGAGGGCCAGCAGCAGCGAGACCACAGTACTGTCGGCGTGCAAGTGGATTTTCGCAAAGTTAGGGAACTGAGTTAGATAAGTTGCGCCCAGAAACCAAAACCAACTGATGGCGAGGATTGCCATCCAGATGCCGCGATTACGCTGGCTGGTTTTGAGTGTGGTGATTAAGGCAGAAATTGGCTGGAAGCTTCCCTTGCCCGCAGTACTGGCAGGTAAAGAAGGGATCAAACGGCTGGTGAACACCCCAATTAGTGACAAAACGAGCACGAGCCCTGCGGCAATCGGTAGCCCGTTGTCGAGCGCGATGAGTAATCCGGCGGTTAGAGTACCTGCAAGAATCGAGATAAAGGTGCCCATTTCGACCCAAGCGTTGCCTTTGACCAGCTCACGAGGTTGCAACGCTTGCGGCAGCAGAGAGTATTTCACTGGGCCGAAGTACGCCGACTGGGTACCCGTGAGAAAGAGCAGCACCAGCATGGCGATAGGGCTTTGCGTCAAAATAGCCACGGCCGCGCAGCCCATGATAAAGAATTCGGCGATTTTCAAACGGCGGATCAGGCGTGCTTTGTCCATGTGATCGGCGATTTGCCCAGCATGCGCAGAAAAGAGTAAAAAGGGCAGAATGAACAGACCCGCAGCCAAGTTGACAAATAGATCGACAGGCATTGGCAAGCTATCGAGCTGGCTGTAAGTGACCATCAGCAGCAAGATATTTTTATAGACATTGTCATTCAAAGCGCCCAAACATTGGGTGCAAAAGTAAGGAAAAAATCGACGAGAAAATAACATTGTAGCCTCCATGAGTGCGTGGCTTAACCAGGTTCCAATGGCTGGCAGAGTGCAGCAAATCCCATTTAGGCGCGAGAACGGCGTTATAAGTAACGTATATTGTTACTCGATATGCAATCTAATGTTACTTTTTACGCTGGGTCGCGTTTGCTTCTCGCTCGGCGAACAGCGGAAAAGTCCAGCGGCGAATCGCGAGCACCAATGATGTCCCGTGACGATCTTTGATATCCAGTTCATTGTCACTTTGGCAGGTGGCGTAGAATTCGCTGACCAGTTTTTGCATTTTCTGCTGCATTTTCTGGTTGCTGGGTAACGACATCAAACCCGTCGCCATCACCAGCTTCTCATCCTCTGCGGAAAAAAAGCTGTTGAAAAAGGCGTGTTGCACTTGCTGCTGGAAAAACGATTGAATGGGGCCACCGGCAATCCAGGCAAACTGCTTGGCGATCTTCAATTTAAAGCGGTTGTTGGGTTGCAGTTCGATGATACCAAGACGATCGAGTTGCACGCACTTTTGTATTAGATCCGGTTCACTGAATTGGTACTGTTCGGCGATCTGTTTAAAGGTGTAGCCATTCACGACGCACACCGCGACCAGTAGCAATGCTTTGTCGTCAATCAGCTCTTTCTCCTGTTGATAACTGAGCGCGGTCAGCCCCTGTTTTTGCGCATAGGCGAGCTTAAACAACTCACTCATCTCTAAGTCGATAAGCTGGCATATACGTTCCAAACGCGCCAAGCTGATGTTGTTGCCCTCTGCCAGCAAGCGTTTCACTGAGCCTTCACTCAGATCTAAGGCGGTGGCGATGTCGGCATAGTGCACACCACGTAATTTCAGTTGGGTTTTCAGTTCAGCGATCAGTTGCTGCGATTCGGTCATGGCCTTTGTTCCATCTGATTTGCTCAGTTTCCAATTCGGCCTAGTATGCCCACCTCAATATGAAATTGCGAACAACAAAAAATGGCCCTAAACAGGGCCAAGGGGGAAAACAACGTTAGCCTCTCGGGGAAGAGACTTCGTCGACCAAATACAAAATGGATTGGTAAGGAATGCCGCTGTGATGCGACAAACCAATTTCACAGGTGCGACTGTTACTAAAACCGCGAGTGCAATCGTTTGGCACTTGTGCTTTGAGCGGATGAACCGCGGCGGCGTTGAGTTCTGGCGTAGTAAACCCTTTGTCGCCAGCCCAGCCGCAACACTGAATATGCTCAGGCACGATCACTTGGCTGGTGCAGGTTTTGGCCAGTGCCAACATGTCGTTTTCTAGTCCCATGCGGCGTGAACTGCACGTGACGTGCAACATGACGGTTTCGTTGAGCGGAGTAATGTGCAGATGCTCCAGCAGATACTTGCGCACAAAACCCGTAGGCTCAAGCACTTCCAGCGGCTTGCTAAACTGCTCAATACTGCGTTTGGCGCAAGGGCTGGTATCCATCAGCACCGGATAGGTTCCTTCTCGGCTAGCTTGCCACAGCACTTCTTCCAACTGTTTAGCTTTGTTTGTGGCTAATTCGTTCATCCCTTTGCTGTCGTATGGCATGCCACAACATTGATTGCTCAATTGCGCAGGGATGATCACTTCGTATCCCGCCTTGCTTATGAGTGACAATGTCACTTCGGTCAGTGGCCGTTGATCTGCCGCGCTGCTCTGTTGCCCCATGTTACGGCTGGCACAAGAGGGCATGTAAACCACTTTCTTCTCGTCGCAGCGCTGCGCCAGTGGGACTTTACCTAAGTCATGCGTATTGGCCTGCGGATATTCTGCAAACCAAATAGGCGTGGTCCCTTTGGAAAGCGAGCGCAGTCCGTTGGTCAGTTTACCGACCGTTTTTGCGCCGAGCGCCTTAGTGGCGATCTGGTTGGCTTTGAGACCAGTGCGCGCCAATGCGGTGGTGGTGGAAAAATGCTCCGCCGTCCATTTGGCGATCGGCGTAAATTTCTCATATTTGGCGATACGAAGTTTTTTCACCAAATCGCCAGTATTAATGCCAACTGGGCAGCGATCGGCACACAATCCGGTTGCCGCGCACGTGTCAATGCCTTGATAGTCAAAGACTTTCTTTAAATCCGACGCTTGAATATCTTCGCCTGCTCGTTCACGTCGTTGCAGCTCACGATACAATACGATCCGTTGACGCGGCGACAGCGTGAGCGTACGCGATGGGCAAACTGGTTCACAAAAGCCGCATTCGATACAACGGTCGACCAAAGGATCAGCGGCTGGCATGGGTTTGAGGTTTTCGATGTGCGAATGGGGATTATCATTGATGATGACCCCAGGATTGAGCAGGCCCTGCGGATCGAACAGTGCTTTGATCTGCTGCATCAACTGGTAGCCCTCACGGCCCCACTCTAGCTCGACATAGGGGGCCATATTACGGCCTGTACCATGTTCCGCTTTAAGCGAGCCTTGATACTTGACTGCGACGAGCTCTGCAACCTCATCCATAAACTTGCCGTAGCGGTCAATTTCTGTTTGGCTATCAAACCCTTGAGTGAATACAAAGTGCAAGTTGCCTTCGAGCGCATGGCCGAAAATGATCGCTTCACTGTATTGGAAGCGATCAAACAAGGCTTGTAAGTCACGCACGCCGTTGGCTAAGTTTTCCACTGGAAAAGCAACGTCTTCGATGATCACCGTGGTGCCGACTTCGCGCACCGCGCCCACGGCAGGGAACATCCCTTTGCGAATCCCCCACAGTGTCGCAACGATTGCAGCATCGCTGGTGAAGGGCACCGACTCAATAATGGTGTACTCTGTTAGTGCATCCATCACAGATTTACATTGTAAATCTAACGTGGTTTGGCCGCTTGCATGAGACTCAACCAAAATAGCAGCGGCTTCGAGATCCAACGATGGAATAAAGCTCGGCATGCCCGCTTTGTCGGCAACAGAGCGCAGCGCGCGGCCATCCATCAGTTCCACAGCGGCCACGGGCAACTTAGATAATGTGGTCACGGCGCGACACGCTTCTTCGATGCTGGCAAAGACCAACAATGCCGAGGCTTTATTGGGGTGCTCAATCACAGTGTTGTAGGTAATTTCCGCAATAAAACCTAAAGTGCCTTCTGAGCCAATCATCAGGTGTTCAATCACTTCAATCGGATCTTGGTAATCCACCAGGGCATTAAGAGCGTAACCTGTGGTATTTTTAAGACGATATTTGTGCTTAATTTTATCTGATAATTCTTTATTATCAGCCACTTGCTGGCAAAGTGCTTCGATGCCGGAGAGGAGCGAAGCGTGGCTTTGCATAAAGGCCGCGATGCTGGCTTGATCTGCGGTGTTCAGTACGGTGCCATCACTAAACACAATCTTCATACTATCCACGGTGCGGTAAGAGTTTTGCGCGGTGCCGCAGCACATGCCGCTGGCATTATTGGCCGCTATGCCGCCGATTTTGCAGGTATTGATTGAGGCGGGATCTGGGCCGATCTTGCGCTGGAAAGGTGCAAGGTATTTGTTGGCATCTGCGCCGATCACGCCGGGTTGCAGAGTGATCTTATGGCCATTGTCGATAATTTCATGGCCGCGCCAGTCGTCGGTTAGGGTAATGAGCACGGAGTCAGAGACTGCCTGTCCAGACAAACTGGTACCAGCGGCGCGAAAGGTGCAGTGCACGCCCAGTTCGCGGCAACTTTGAATGGCGAAAATCACTTCGTCGAGATCTTTGAGTCGCAGAACAATCTTGGGGATCAAGCGATAAAAACTGGCATCGGTGCCGTAAGCGAGGCGCTTGGCTTCTTGAGTGATGATTCTCTTTGGCTCAATGCGTGTCGCAAATAGCGTTTCGAGTTGTTGATAAGTGGCGTTGGAAAGGGTGTTAGCCATCATTGCTTCCTTCTTCAGTGCAGCCGATGTGCTTTTATGGTTGAAATGGCTGCGGTGCTGGGCTCACGTTTTCCAGCACCATTTCTTATATCAATCGCTTAAGGCATTTTTACCAGAGAATCGCGCGAAAGATCGCTAATGGTCTTCGCCCCTGTGAGCGTCATCGCAACGCGCATCTCTTTAGCATAGAGATCCAGCAGGTTCTCAACTCCAGCACCGCCTTGCGCCGCCAGTGCGTAAACAAACGAGCGACCAAGCAAAGTGCAATCGGCGCCAAGCGCCAGCATACGCACCACATCTAGGCCAGTACGGATGCCTGAATCGACGAAGATTTTCAGGTCGCCTTTGACGGCATCGGCAATCCCTGGCAGCGCTTTGGCGGTCGATAAGACACCGTCCAGCTGGCGGCCACCGTGGTTCGACACCACAATGCCGTCGGCACCAAAGCGAACCGCGTCTTTTGCGTCTTCTTGATCTAAGATGCCTTTAATCACCATCGGCCCATCCCAGAAGTCACGAATCCACTCGAGATCTTGCCACGAGATTGAAGGGTCGAAGTTTGCCCCCAGCCAACCGATGTAATCTTCCAGCTTAGTTGGCGTGCCGCGATAGGTGGAAATATTGCCCAGATCGTGCGGTTTGCCCAGCAAACCAACGTCCAGCGCCCAGCTTGGGTGCAGCATAGATTGAAACACGCGACGCATCGCCGCATTTGGGCCGCTCATGCCAGAGTGCATGTCGCGATAACGCGCGCCCGGTACTGGCATATCAACCGTGAACACCAGTGTGGTTACGCCTGCGGCTTTGGCGCGCTCAAGCACGTTTTTCATAAAGCCGCGATCTTTGAGCACGTAAAGCTGAAACCACATTGGGCGTTGAATGGCGGGAGCGACCTCTTCAATCGGGCAGACGGAAACGGTCGACATGGTAAACGGAATGCCTTTCTTCTCCGCCGCTTTCGCTGCTTGCACTTCGCCGCGCCGCGCGTACATGCCGGTTAAACCTACAGGGGCAAGCGCGATAGGCATCGCCAATTTTTCACCAAAAATTTCTGTTTCTAAGCTGAGATCAGCCATGTCGCGCAGTACGCGTTGGCGCAGTGCGACGTCGCCGAGGTCATCGGTGTTGCGTTTGAGCGTGCGCTCGTCGTAAGAGCCGCCATCAATGTAATGAAAAAGAAACGGAGGCAATTTGGCTTTTGCCGCAGCGCGGTAATCGGTCGAAGCAGAAATAATCATATTGGGTTCCTAGCTGTCAATCTAAGGGCGCGATTTGAGCGTGTTACACTGCTCAATCCGCTTTCACTGACTGCGCGACAAGTCGCAGTCGACATCTGAAGTAAGCTTGCCAAGCATGCGCGCCGAATCAATGTGGCGCGCGATGCCGTGCAGTGACATGGTGGTTATGGAATCATCAGGGCGTCGGTCAGTTGCAAACCATAAATCAACACCAAACCTATGATGCCTGTCATCACAAGATAGTAGAACGTGGGAATAATGGTCTTGCGCAGTGTCGCACCTTCACGCCCAAGCAGGCCGACAGTCGCAGACGCAGCGACCACGTTATGAATGGCGATCATGTTGCCTGCGGCAGCGCCCACCGCTTGTAGCGCCACCACAACGGCACTGGAAATGGTCAGGGTTTGCGCCACTTCAAATTGGAACTGGCTGAACATCATGTTAGAGACAGTGTTGGAGCCGGCGATAAACGCGCCCAGTGCACCGACGGTCGCACTCAGTGCCGGAAACGCCGAGCCGACTAAGTCCGCAGCAAAGTTCGCGGTAGTGACGGGCATACTGGCCAAATCCGCAGCGTTAACCCCTGAGTTGATAAAAATACGTACCATCGGGATAGTGAAGACCAGAACAAAGCCAGCACCAACCAAGGTTTTGCTTGATTCACCGAACGCTTTCGCCATCGGTTTTACACTGCCCGATTGGATAAGCACGGCCAACAGTGCGACGAAGACTAAGATCCCACCCGGCAGATAGAGTGGCTGAAACGCGGTAGTGATGCCTGTTTCACCGAGAATGTTGCCAGAGCTGATGCTGACACTGGTCAAAAATGCTTTGAACTCTGAGCTGACACGGCTGGCGACCAAAATCACCGCCAGTAGCACGTAAGGTGTCCACGCTTTGGCTAAACTCATCGGTTTGCCTTTGACCTCTTCAAGGTCGATTTTTAGTGAACCCAACCACTCCGCTGGCCATTTATCTTCCGCTTCAAAATCCCATTGACTTTTAGGGACCAAAAAGCCTTTTTTTGCCGCAGTAACCACGATGGCTAGGCCAAGCAAACCACCGATCAGAGACGGAAACTCTGGGCCAAGGAACACACCAGTCAGCGCGTAAGGCACGGTAAACGCCAAGCCAGCAAACAGGGCGAAAGGCAGAATGTCCAAGCCTTCGCTCCAACTGCGATTCTTGCCAAAAAAGCGGGTTAGCATCATGGCCATCAGCACTGGCATTACCGTGCCAACGGCGGCGTGAATAAGCGCGACGCTTGACGTGATTTGCTGTAGGTAGATATCCCAGCTTGAACCGTGGGCGAGCAGGCTTTCAGTGATGTTGTGAGTATCGAGGCCTTTGTTGACACCGACGATGATCGGCGTACCGACTGCGCCAAAAGAGACGGGTGTCGATTGGATCATCATCCCCATTAACACCGCCGCGAGCGCCGGAAAGCCTATCGCTACCAGCAGCGGAGCTGCGATCGCCGCGGGCGTGCCGAATCCGGATGCGCCTTCAATGAAAGAGCCAAAACACCAAGCGATGATGATGGCTTGGACGCGCCGGTCAGCGGAGATGTCGGTAAAGCCGTTACGTATGGTGGTGATGGCACCCGTGTGTTTTAAGGTGTTGAGCAGGAAAATGGCGCCAAACACAATCCACAGCACCGACACTGTGATGCCAAGCCCTTGTAGGATAGACGCCAGCACGCGTGTACCGGACATATCCCAGAAGAATAGGGCAATGATAACGGTCAGGCCAAAGGCGACTGGCATGGCTTTTTTGGCTGGCCAGTTAAGGCCAACAAGTAGGATGGCGGCGACGACAATCGGCGAAAAGGCCACCAAGGCAAGTATGGTTTCACTCATGGGTACTTCCTCGTACTCTGACTTTCCAATCTCAGGCGAGTTCGGCTGAAATCTTGAAAATCCTTTATTGTTTTTGTAATGGGGTTGTTAATTTGTGGTGAATTTACCCCTTTATTTTTTATTGATATAGGGAAATAATGAAATTCATTATTTCCAAAAATCACATAATAAGATGCGAGCAGATGACCTAATTTTGTTTTGCCAAGTGGTAGAACAGGGCAATTTTAGTAAGGTGGCGGAAGAAAATGGCCTTACAAATTCAGTAGTTAGTAAAAGAATTGCCAGACTGGAAGAAGAGATAGGCGTGCAGCTATTGTATCGAACCACGCGAAAATTGACGTTAACCGAAGCAGGCAAGGCGTTGTTACACAGTGCTAAAAATGTGAAGCAAGCCACGATGGAAGCGATGGACGCGATTTCCGGTTTCGGCGAAAACGTCCGCGGCCACATCAAAATGTCGGTGCCGACCATCTCGGGCGATCTGATTTTAGCCGACGCGGTGGCTGAGTTTTGCAACCTGCATCCGGGGCTGACCGTTGACATGTCGCTGGACAACCGCTTTGTTGACTTAGTCGCTGGAGGATACGATCTGGTGATCCGCACAGGCTATTTGGAAGATTCCAGTCTGATCGCGCGTCACATTCTCGACTCGCAGTGGGTGGTGTGCGCCTCACCCTCGTATATCGCCAAGCATGGTAAACCGATCAAACCGGATGATTTGACCAACCACAACTGTCTGCAATACGCCTATCAAACCACGGGCGCGTCAGATTGGGAGTTTAAAGGCAGCAAAGGCAACTACATTGTCAAAGTCTCTGGCTGTTTTTCCACAGACAACGCCACCGCACTGCGCAAAGCGGCGCTCGGTGGCCACGGTATCGCTTATGTGCCACGTTGTTTGGTCTACCACGATTTTCGCAACGGCCAGCTGGTGGATATTTTTCCAGAGCAAGTGGGTAAAAAGCTTGGTATCTACGCCGTCTATCCATTTACGCGTCAACCACCGAACAAAGTCCGCCTGTTAATTGAACACATTCGCGCGCGCTATCTCACCATCTCGCACTATTTCTGAACTGCGATCTATTCAGCATTTCGAGGATTGTTGCCAATTTAACCTTGAAAAAGTCGCCTCTCACCCCGAACTAAGGGGTGAAAATTATTCTTATTAGCAAGGAATAGCCGATGGCTGGCGATTCCTTTCATTCCAAGCATAGAAAGACCACAGGGACGTTATGCAATATATAAACACACGAAAACAAGAGCTTATCGAACACTATTTTGGCCATCCAGTCGCCGATCCTTATCGCTGGTTGGAAGACGATCGCAGCGAGGAAACCGCACAATGGGTGGATCGGCAAAACGCCGTGACCTTCGATTACTTAGCGCAAATCCCGTTTCGCAATGCGCTGCGTGAGCGAATCGCGGCCAGCCAAAATTACACCAAATACTCTCAGCCGTTTCTGCGCGGCGAGTATACCTACTTCTATAAAAACGATGGTCTGCAAAACCAAAGCGTGTTGTATCGCAGTAAAGGCGAGCAGGATGAAGCGCAGGTATTTCTCGATCCCAACCGCTTTTCACAAGATGGCACCACCTCGTTAGATCAGGTCTATTTTTCTAAAGATGATTCGCTGGTGGCGTACACCATTTCCGAAGGGGGCAGTGACTGGCGCAAGATTTTTGTGCTCAATGCACAAACCGGTGAGCAGATTGAACCAGAAATGGTCGATGTGAAATTTACCGGCGTGGCGTGGCTCGGTAGCCAAGGTTTCTACTATTCTCGCTACGACAAGCCGCAAGGCAGTGAGCTCTCGGCGCGCACTGAGCAGCACAAGCTCTATTATCATCAGCTCGGCACCCCGCAATCAGAAGATGTGTTGGTGTTTGGTGAAAATGAGGGCGAAGTGCATCGCTATGTCTCTGGTCAAACGACAGACGATGATCGCTATTTGCTGATTAGCGGCCGCGAGTCAACCTCAGGTAACCGGCTGTTTTATATCGATCTGCACAGCGAGGAGCGCCAAGTCTTCACGCTGCTGGAGCATGTCGACTCGGACACCGAGCTGCTCGACGCAACCGACAGCCATTTTATCCTCTACACCAATTTACATGCACCTAACGGCAAAGTAGTCAGAGTGGATATAGCCAGCGGCGAGTGGCGCGATGTGATCGCCGAGCAAGAGCAGCCTTTAGAGGTGGTAGCAGCTGGCGGCTATCTGTTTGCCACTTACATGGTCGATGTGCTGTCGAAAGTGGTGCAGTACAGCTACCAAGGCGAGCTGATCCGAGAGATCCAGCTACCCGGCGAAGGCAGCGCGAGCGGTCTGGAAGGGAAAAAGTCGCAATCAACGCTCTATTACACCTTCACCAACTACGTGACGCCGCCGACCATTTTTGCCTTGGATGTACACAGTGGCGAATCGGTGGTGTATCGCGAATCGAGCGCGCCATTTAAGCGCGAGGATTTTGTTTCTGAGCAGGTGTTCTACCCCTCAAAAGATGGCACCTTGATCCCGATGATTATCTCTTACAAAAAAGATATTCAGCTCAACGGGAAAAACCCGACCATCCTTTATGGTTACGGTGGTTTTGATGTCAGCCTCACGCCTGCGTTTTCCGGTATGGTGGCAAGCTGGCTGGAACTGGGCGGCGTGTACGCGGTGGCCAACTTACGTGGCGGCGGTGAATATGGTAAAGCGTGGCACAACGCCGGCACGCAAATGCAAAAGCAAAACGTGTTTGATGACTTCATCGCTGCGGCCGAATACTTGATTGAACAGCAGTACACTGACAGTGAGCACTTAGCAATTCGCGGCGGCTCCAACGGTGGCTTGTTGGTCGGCGCGTGTATGACGCAGAGGCCCGAGCTGTTTAAAGTCGCACTGCCTGCGGTGGGGGTGTTGGATATGTTGCGCTATCACACCTTTACTGCTGGTGAAGGTTGGAAATATGACTACGGTACTTCGGCGCAAAGTGAAGAGATGTTCCGCTATCTGCTGGGGTACTCACCGGTGCACAATGTGCGAGAGGGCGTGCATTACCCAGCGACTTTGG
Organism: Vibrio sp. S234-5; assembly: GCF_000960595.1. Classification (NCBI taxonomy): domain Bacteria; kingdom Pseudomonadati; phylum Pseudomonadota; class Gammaproteobacteria; order Vibrionales; family Vibrionaceae; genus Vibrio; species Vibrio sp. S234-5. The sequence goes on along the minus strand of NZ_JZAM01000033.1, from coordinate 51,764 downwards.
TGACCACCGCTGATCACGATGATCGCGTTGTGCCTGCCCACTCCTACAAGTTTATCGCCCAACTACAGCAAAAGCAGGCGGGAGAGAATCCTGTTCTGATCCGTATTGATGTCAATGCGGGACATGGTGCGGGAATGCCAATGAGTAAGATGATCGATCTGTCGACAGACCTATACGCCTTCACTCTGTTCAACATGGGGATCCGAGAGTTAAGCCCAGCTTAAACCCGCGAGAAAGTGAAAATGCCGCGACAGTGTCGCGGCATTTTTGTCAGCGTCTGTTAAGCCTGAGACAACTGACGGGTCGGCGGCCATGCCGAAGGTAGCTATACCTACTTTTTAATACTTCTGTTTTTTTGCTTGTTGTAACGATGACTGACGTTGTTATTTATTCTGCTGTTTTGAAGACTAGCGTGTAATTACGACAAACAGATGACGCTAGGCCACTTCCTCCACCTTGAGTTGGCTATCGAGATCAAATGAGGCGCTGATCAGCTTCTTGGTGTAATCGCTTTGTGGATGATGGAAAATCGCCTCGGCACTTCCTTGTTCCATCACTTCGCCTTTTTGCATCACCAACACGCGATCTGAAAGCGCTTTAACTACCGACAGATCGTGGCTGATAAACAGATAACCGATATTGTGTTTTTGCTGCAAATCTTTGAGCAGATCAATCACGGTTAACTGCACCGAGCGATCGAGTGCTGAGGTCGGTTCATCGAGCAAAATAAACGACGGTTCAAGGATCAAGGCGCGGGCAATGGCAATGCGCTGACGCTGACCACCAGAGAACTCGTGCGGGTAGCGGTTAATCGCGTTTGGCTCCAAGCGTACCTCTTTGAGCGCTTCACGGGCTCGTTGCATCCGCTCGGCTTTGCTCATTTGGGGACGATGTACGGTGAGCGCTTCGGTGATGATCTCGCCCACCGTCATGCGTGGTGATAACGATCCGTAGGGATCTTGAAACACCATTTGCATCTCTTTCTTCAGCTCAAAACGTTGCTTGGCGCTTATCTGATGGAGATCGTTACCCTGAAATTCAATGTGTCCAGTGCAAGGCAGTAGGCCAATTAAAGCGCGGCCTAAGGTCGATTTCCCCGAACCGGACTCGCCAACAATCCCCAAGGTTTCACCGCGTTTGAGTTGCAGCGAAATGCCTTTGACTGCCTCAAAATACTCACAGCGGCTAGGGATGAAGTGAGGTTTGGTGAGAAACTGCACTCGAATATCTTCGGCTTTGAGTAGCATGGGCGCTCGCTCATCCAGCGCGATTTTGCTGCCTTTAGGGATAGCGTTGATCAGCATCTTGGTGTAATCGTGTTGCGGATTTTCAAACAGCGTCGCCGTCTCACCTTGTTCCACCACTTCACCTTTGCACATCACCAGTACGCGGTCAGCAAAGTGTTTCACTACACCAAGATCGTGGGTGATGAATAATATCGCCATGCCCATTTTGGCTTGGATCTCTTTGATAAGTTGCAGCACTTCCGCCTGTACCGTCACATCCAGCGCCGTGGTGGGTTCATCGGCAATCAAAATATCGGGTTCGTTGATCAGTGCCATGGCGATCATAATACGCTGCAATTGACCACCAGAAAATTCGTGGGGAAACTTCTTATACGCTTGCTGTGGGTTAGGCAAATGCACCAGATTAAACAGTTCCAGTACTCTCTGTTTGGCTTGCTTGGGCGAAACGGCGCGATGGCACATGATCGCTTCGGCGACTTGAATGCCGACGCGCAAATAAGGGTTGAGCGAAGTCATCGGCTCTTGGAAAATCATGCCGATGCGATCGCCGCGAATGGCGCGCATCTCTTTTTCGCTTTTTTCTAAGATCGATTGACCTTCAAAAACAATCAAAGAGTCTGGATGGATGATGGCGTTGTTAGGCAACAGCTTCATTAAGGCGCTGGAAGAGACCGATTTTCCTGAACCAGATTCGCCGACAATCGACAGCGTTTCCCCTGCGTTGAGCTGGAAAGTAACTTTTTTTACTGCATCCACGATACCGTCGTTGGTGGTAAAGCTGACGGAGAGATTCTCTACCGTGAGAATGGGTTGCGATGACATTGAAATTCCTTGTCTTAATTGAGCACTCTGGCCACTTGAGCAGCCCCTGAGTAATGATGGAGCGCCGAAAACTGGGCATGAGCGCGGCTGACATGTTCCAACTCCAGCATCCAGTGCGCGTTGCGCTGTGCACGGCAGAAAGCGGCCATGTAGGAGAGCAGCGCGTCGGTATGCTGAACTAGAGTGGAGCGTAATCGGTTAATCAACTCGCCCGATTCCAAAGCGAGGAACTGAAACAGCGCATAGGTTTGATTAAGGGTGGCGAAAGCGTCGTGATGTAACCCCATGCGGTTATAAATTTCAGATTGCGCGATACTAGCGTCGCGCAGGCCGCTGAGCAGGCAAGCAAATTGGCAGGGCTTGAGTGAACAGGCCTCGGTTGCAGATTGAATATGCATGGGCAGATGTGAAAGCACATCGTTATACAAATGGTGCGCTTCCGGCCAGTGGCCTTGTTCCATCAGCTCTTGCGCTTTGAGGTAGCGCAACCAACATTGTTCCACATCCACTGTCTCAATCCTCAGCAAAATAATTTCCATAAGTTTAAATGAAAATTATTATCAAATGCAAGTGAGTATCAAAAGCATGGACTAGGAGCCAAGCTGGTGGAAATATGTCCAGTTGTGCGCGGCTGTAGGTTAAGTCACTAAAAATCCTATTAAATCCAACTAGACTTGATGTACTGTGATGCTAGATACGCCCAACCATCTCGACAGAACGCTCAATGACCGCATTGTTCGGGCTTAGGGTAACCAGACAACAACAAGAACAAGGAGGCAGGTATGGCGATTCAAAGACTAACCGCAGACCAACTTTACTCTGTGGCTGAATTAGAACAACTGCCATGTAAGTCAACCAAAGAGTTGACACCGATCGATGAGATTGTCGGACAAGAGCGCGCGCAAAAAGCGGTCGAGTTCGCGATGTCGATCAAGGAGAAAGGCTACAACATTTACGCCATCGGTCAGAACGGTTTGGGTAAACGCACCATGATTCTGCGCTACCTCAATCGTCATCCTCATGATGCCAGCTCGCTATACGATTGGTGCTATGTGGCGAATTTTGAAGATATCCGCACGCCCAAAGTGCTTAAACTTCCCCAGGGGGTCGGGGTGCGCTTTCGTAACGACATCGAAAAGCTGATGACCAAGCTGGTCAATGCGATGCCTTTGGCGTTTGACAATGAAATGTACTTCAGCCGCGCCGACAAATTGAAAAATCAGCTGGTGCAAAAGCAAGAAGCGGAGCTGGAACGCATCTCAAAAGATGCCAAAGAGAAAGGCATCAGCCTTACGATTACCACGCAGGGCGATTATCAGTTTGTCGCGATGAATGGTGAAGAGCTGCATACCGAAGAAACCTTTGATGCGCTGAGTCGCAAAGAACAAGAGAGCTTTGGGGCCAGCATTGATGAGCTTGAAGTGAGTTTACGCTCCATGGTGCGCCAGCTTACCGAGTGGGAAGAGGCGTACACTGAGAAGATCAAAAAGCTCAATGATGATGTGACGCGTGATGTGATCACCCACTTTATCAAGCAACTCAAACTCGACTATTCACAATATTCGGAGATCAAAACCTATCTCACCGAGCTGCAAAAAGACATCATTGAGAATGCTGACATCTTTTTGGAAGAGAGCGGTGAGCAAGGGGAGATCGCTTCGGCTGCGTTGGATAAAAGATTGCCACGTCGTTACAAAGTGAACGTGCTAGTCAGCCGCAAAACCGACGAGTTTCCTATTGTGGTGGAAGAGACGCCTAACTATCACACTCTGTTTGGCTCGATTGAAACCGCGACCTTTAAAGGCACAGTGTTTACCGACTTTTCGCTGATTCGCGCAGGCAGTTTGCACAAAGCGAATGGCGGCGTGCTGCTGATGGATGCGCAAAAAGTGCTCGAGCAGCCTTACGTTTGGGATGGCCTAAAACGGGCGCTGCGCTCACGCCACCTCAGTTTTACGTCGCTGGAAAAAGAGGTCACGCTGACTGGCGCGGTATCGCTCGATCCCGAGCCTATCCCACTGGATATTAAGATCATTTTGTTTGGTGACTATCGCACATATCAACTGCTGCAACACTACGATCCTGAGTTTAGCGAACTGTTTCGTGTCACCGCCGATTTCGAAGACGAGATGAAGCGCACTCCGGAATCCGAGTTGCACTACGCGCGTTTTATCTCCAGCGTGGTGCATGACAACAACATGCTGCATTGCGATAAAAAAGCCATTGCACGCATCATTGAGCACAGCTCGCGCATCGTCGCTGATCAGGGCAAACTTTCCCTGCATTCGGCGCACATCGCCAATCTGCTACGTGAGTCGAACTACGTGGCGAAGCAGTCCAATTCCAACATGATCCGCATCGGTCATGTGGAAGAGGCGCTGAGTAATCAAGAGATGCGTGTGAGCCGCTTAAAAGACATAGTGATGGAAGGCTTTATCAATGGCACCACCTTGATCCACACCGAAGGGAAAGCGGTCGGTCAGGTCAACGCGTTGTCTGTGATCAGCACCGGTGACCATGCGTTTGGCGCCCCCAACCGCATTACAGCCACTACTTGCTATGGTGATGGCGAAGTAATTGATATTGAACGCAGTGTCGATCTCGGCGGCAGCATTCACTCCAAAGGGGTGATGATCCTCTCTGCTTATCTTTCGTCGGTGTTCGGCCGCAATGCGCGTGTGCCCTTAACCACCACGATTACCTTTGAGCAATCATACGGTGGCGTGGATGGCGACAGCGCTAGTATGGCGGAATTGTGCGCGGTGGCGTCGGCATTTTCTAAACAGCCAAATCGTCAGGACATTGCGATCACCGGATCCATGAACCAGTTTGGTGAATCGCAGCCAATTGGCGGGGTGAACGAGAAGATCGAAGGTTTCTTTGATGTGTGTGTGATCAAAGGACGTCATCCGCAGCAAGGTGTGATCATCCCGCGCTCTAACGTGCATAATTTGATGCTGCGCCCGGATATTGTGCGCGCAGTAGAAAAAGGGGAGTTTCACATCTGGGCGATTGAACACGTCACCGAAGCGATTGAAATCTTCACTGGCAAACGGGCTGGTGAGCCGACCGACGATGGCAGCTACCCGATCGATACCATCTTTGGTATCGCCCAAGCGAAGCTCAACGCACTACGCAAATAAGCCTTTCAAGGGTCACTAAGTGGCCCTTTACTTTGTCTTCTCTGGCGTATTCGCCACTTGTATCACACGGTCGAACAATTGACGTGTGTTTCAGAAGAGGTGGTGCTTGTTTCCACCGAGCTTTCGCATCTAGCCGAAAAACAGAAAGAGCAGTTAAGCTTCTTCCGTCTGTAAAATCCGTGTATTGTAAAACAAAAAACCGCCACAAGTTTGGGCGGTTTTTTTATCATCTAGCTTCTTAGCTTAAGTTTGGTGCCATCGAAAGTGAGGTGGCTGAGCAGGCTCTTGGCGTTGACTTTGCCGTAGTCATCGAATTCCACCCCATAGCGAGCGTAATGGGTCGATCGTTGCAAATTGCACACTTTGCCTTTGAGCGGGGCGAGCGTCACGCCGCCATTTTTACCTAAGACAATGTCGAGCGACACTTCTTCGCCCACTTGGAAAGTGCGGCTCATCGGTGTGGTAATAAATCGGCAGCCGCCACGGGAGAGATCGCGTATTTCGCAATCCACGCCAATCTCGCCCAAATAGGCTTTCGCGCTAAGGTTCACCTCATAGCGGATCTCTTTGCGCAGCTGCGACACTTGCATGGTGCTGGGCACACTCAGCACCAGCAGCGGGAATGGATCGCCCAAGCGGTAGGAAATTTGGCTGCGAAACTGAATGATCGCCCCTTCACCGCGATGCGAAAGCGCTTTGATATTGATCCAAAAGCCCGCTTGAAAATAGAAACGCAGATCTTCATCCGAGATCTGTGGCACTTCGATTAATATCGCATTGTTAGAGTGCGAACCAATGAACTTAGTTGTGGTTAGAAACTTGATACCGACAGGTGTGGTGACGTTCAGCGTCATTTCACTGCCATGCTCAATCATCGCCAGTGCGTCCGTACTGTTTAAAGTGGATACGTTGTGCGTTTGATTGCTCTGTTGTACCGACGGACTACGTCCTTGAATTCTCGCCATAGATAACGTCATTTATTGTTGTGATCCCTGATAGAGCAGCCCGAGAGATTTGGCAGTGATGAGCCACTGCCTTCTCGCATACACTAAGCGTATGCCCCAAATGGTATTCGCGCATATTTCGATTGGGAATTTTATTCAGGGGGATTAACATGTTCAATGATAAATACCTGAAATTTTGGAGGAATAGTGTGAATAACGTCACTCATGATGAGAAAAGTCAACGTTACAGCGTGCATTTGGAGGGAGAGTACTATGCCACACTCGCTTACCAACTGGTCGATGGGGTGATGCACATTACCTCAACTAAGGTACCAGAGGCCCTGCAAGGTAAGGGATACGGTAAAGTATTGATGGAAGCGGTACTGCCTGAAATTGAGCAAGCTGGCTACAAAGTGGTGCCCATTTGCAGCTATGTGAAGCATTATTTGCAGCGCAATCCGCGCTGGCAGAGCTTGGCCGCTTGATAAAAACAAGGCCAGCACTGCTGGCCTTGAGAACCTATGATTGCGCTTTAACTAGCACGTTGGCGAATGCGCCCCATGATGTAAGTATTGATGAACTGACCATCGCGAAATGACGCATCCACCGCCTCTCCCTCAATCACAAAGCCATGTTTCTTATACAGGGCGATGGCTCTTTCGTTATCGCTGTTGACTTCAATCTGAATACGGTGAACGTTAAGCCAGTTGTCTGCCAGCTCGGTCACCGTTTCGATCAACTTACTGCCAATCCCCAAGCCGTGATAGTCGTCATGCACGCCAATACCAAATGAGGCGGTATGCGCGGTGCGCGGACGTTGAGAATGGTGAAAGCCGATATTGCCGACCACTTTGCCATCGACAACCGCAACATAGCTATACACTCCGGCGGGAATATTCGATAAGCGTTCTTTCCACATTGCTACTGACGGTTTTGGGAGTTGCAGGGTTTCACGTTGCGCTTTCGGTTGTGAATAGAGTTCCACCAGTGCTTGCGCGTCATCAACGCAAGTCGGACGAACGATAATTTCCATGCTTTTCTCCTTGTTTGTTGTTTTTTAACCAATCTAACCAGAAAAAATCATAAAAACCAGGTTTTTTGTTAATAAATTTAGTGAGTTGATTTCAGGAAAAACCAAAGAAAATCGCCGAGGTTTGCGGAGGTTTCAGCAGAGTTATTGGATGCTTGGCTGATAAGTGAGCAGTTGCACCATTTTTTGTGGCCATTTTTTTGTTCAGAAAGATTTTGTTCTGTAATAGGATGCCCTGTCACTGTTGAATAAACAGGTCACATTAAATAACTAAAAAGTAATAAGGAAAACTGATGCAATTGCGACGTTTGACTCCTAGCTCCGTGGTGTTGGCGATGACTCTCGCTTGCCCAATGATGAGCGTTGCTCAGGAAAGTGTTGTTCCAAAGACCGAAATGCCATCCCCAACTTGGATGCGCGATATTGCCTTGTCGCCAGATGGCCGACATATCGCTTTTACCTATGCCGGACAGATTTGGTTGGTGCCTTCGCAAGGGGGTGATGCGCTGCCACTGACCTCGGCTGACAGCTACAGCGAGCACCCAGTTTGGTCGCCAGACAGTCAGTCGATCGCTTTCAATGCTGACCGCTTTGGCCCGGGTGACGTATTCATCACTTCGCTGCACGGTGGCGAAGCGAAGCGTTTAACTTACCACTTCAGCAAAGATGTGCCTTACGCTTTCAGCGCCGATGGCAAACAGGTGTACTTCAGCTCAGCGCGTTTGGGCGATGCCGATACCAGCGTGAACAATGGCTTTGCCGGCACCGCGTCTGCGCAGCTGTATGCGGTGAATGCAGAAGGTGGGCGAGAAAAGTTGATGCTGTCGAATCCGCTCAGCAGTTTGTCCATCAATGGGAAAAATGGCCAGTATCTCTATACCGATCTGCCATCCCCGATGGAACAGCAATGGCGTAAACGCGATGTCTCTGACGCAGCGCGCGACATCTGGCGCTTTGATCCACAAACAGGCAAACACAGCCGTATCACACAATACCGTGGTGAAGATCGCGATGCCGTTTGGTCTGCCGATGGGCAGTCGCTCTTCTATTTGTCGGAGCGCTCAGGCAGCTTCAACATTTGGCAAAAAGGGTTGAATGAAGCGGATAAACCAGTGCAAATCACCCAGCACGAGTTTTTGCCTGTGCGTTTTCTTTCAACCAGCCAACAAGGCGATCTCGCCTACGGCTTTGACGGGCAGATCTGGCATAAAGCGGCGAGTGAGTCCGCCGCAAAGCCAGTTGAGGTCAATATCCGTCAGGTGTTTCTCGGGCAAGGCAAACACTTCGTTAATCTCAATTATGAAGCGACAGAAATCGCGGTTTCGCCGGTGGCGCCTGAAGTGGCGATAGTGGCCCGTGGCGATGTCTATACCGTGTCGCTGCTGTCGGGGGCAACCAAACGCATTACCAAAACCCCGCAAGCAGAGCGAAATGTCTCTTTCTCGGCTGACGGTTTGTCGCTGGTATATGCTTCAGAGCGCTATGGCAACTGGGATATCTTCCACAGTTATGTGAACGATACGGGCAAAAGCTTTTCCACCTCATTGGATGTGCAAGAAGAGCAATTGTCGGATGAGCCAGTTGATCAAACTCAGCCACTCTACTCGCCTGATGGCAAAAAGCTGGCGTACCGTGAAAACAGCAACACGCTTAAAGTCTACAATCTGGAAGAAGATAAACACTATGTGTTACTCAATGATACCCAGCTCTATTCCTACTATGACCAAGATCTAAGCTACGCATGGTCGCCCGACAGCCAATATTTGGTGACGCGTAACCGTGCGGTTTACAATGCCGATATCGTGCTGTTGAAAGCCGACGGCAGCGAAGCGCCAGTACAGATCACCAACAGCGGTTTTGTTGAAGGTGAGCCGAAATTTAGCGCCGATGGACAGATGGTCTACTGGTTAACCGACAGAAACAGCCTGCGTGATATCGACGATTGGGCAGTGCAGTCGGATGTCTACGTCACGGTGCTCAACCAAAAGGCCGATTACGATCTAAAGAAAAGTAAAGAGCAGAAGTGGCTTGATCGAGAAATCGCGCTCGACAAGGGCGAAGAGGGTGAGCAAGCGATGCCTATCGATACGCTGGTTGAGCCGCGCGGACTCAAGCATCGTACTTACCGCATCACGCCGTACTCCATGTTGCCACGCTTTACCTACCTCTCGAGTGATAACAAAGCGCTGTTGGTGGCAAACCAAGTTGGCGATAGTGTCGAGTTCACCAAGATCATGATTGAAGATAGCAGCACCGAAGTGTTGTTTACCCGTGCGGCGGAAGAGGTGAGAGCGATCGAAATGGAGCCAGACAGTGAGACACTGGTGCTGATTGGCGATCACGGTATTGAAGAGCTTCATCTGCCGAGTGGCGAATCCAACTATGTCGACTACCAAGCTGAAGCCAATTACGACTTTAGCGCAGAAGTGGCGTACATTTTTGACCATGCTTGGCGTTTAACCGCAAGCAAGTTTTACGACAAAGGGCTGCATGGCGTGGATTGGGCCGCTTACGGTGAGGCGTACCGCAAGCACTTGGCTGGAATCCGTACCTACCAAGATTTCGCCGAGCTGCTGAGTGAAATGTCGGGCGAGCTCAATGCCTCACACACTGGCGCGTTCTTCCTTGACGGAAAATCTGGCTGGCCAGAACAAGCTTCTTTAGGGCTTTTCTATGATGACAACTACCGTGGAAAAGGGGTGCGTATTAAGGCCGTGCTGCCTGCGGGTCCTGCTGACACCTATCAGACCATCATCAAACCGGGCAGCATTATTTACTCGGTGGATGGCCAAGAAATCACGCCAGAGATGAACATTTATCCGCTACTGGATGGCAAAGTCGGTAAAATGGTGCGTCTGAATGTGCTGAGCCCGGGAGAAAAAGAGCCGCAAGAGACCCAATTGGTGGCGATTGATCTGGGCCGCGAAGCGGAACTGGCCTATGAGCATTGGGTTGACGAGCGCAAAGCGCTGACGGAGGAATGGTCTGAAGGGCGCTTGGGTTACGTTCATGTGGCAGAGATGGGACCGATCTCTTACGAAAGGTTGATTAATGAGTTGTTTGGTGAGTACAACGACAAAGAAGGTGTGATTGTCGATATTCGCTACAACATGGGCGGCAATTTGCACGACCAACTCATGGAAGTGCTCTCCGGTACGCGCCACAGCGCCCAAGTCACTCGTGACGGCTATCAGTTGTCGACTTTCCCTGAGCGCCGCTGGGCGAAGCCGAGTGTCATGTTGGCCAATGCGGCGAGCTATTCTGACGGTTCGATTGTGCCCTATTTCTACAAGCGTGAAGGCATTGGCCAATTGGTCGGTGAACGGGTGCCGGGTACAGGCACGGCGGTGTTGTGGGAGCCTCAGCAAGAGTCTCGACTCGTCTACGGTGTGCCTCAACTTGGTTTTAAAGACGACCAAGGGCAGTGGTTTGAAAACCAAGAGGTGATTCCGGATGTGTTGGTTTACAACTCGCCGGAAGACATAGCCAAAAATTACGACAGACAACTGAAAGTCGCGGTTGAAACCCTACTCGCAGATTTGGATAAAGCGAAGTAGTAGAGCCTCTATTCCTCACTGTTCGAAGTCGATTGAGCCCCCCGAAGATTGTCCATCTCGGGGGGCTTTTTTATCCTTTTCTTCCCACCGATACCTTTTGTAACAATAATTTCACCTTTGAATGCCAGCAGAGTATGATGACGACTGTTCTGAATCGGCCGCGCTGGGCTTATTCACGTCAAAACTAGGGACAGCTCATGACCGCAAACCGCCAAGGTTGGAAAACACCGCAAAACTTCTTACTGCTCGTTTCCATCATCGTGCCTATCGCCTTCTCCACTTGGATGGCGCTTCTCAATAACTTTGTGATAGAAAAAGCCAACTTTGATGGTGCGGATATTGGTTTATTGCAAAGTGTGCGTGAAATACCCGGTTTTCTCGCTTTTACCGTGGTATTTGTCTTACTGTTTATTCGTGAACAACGCTTCATGTTGATTTCACTGGCAATGCTCACGCTCGGCACGGCGATCACCGGACTGTTTCCTTCCCTGTTTGGTCTGCTGCTGACTACGTTATTGATGTCGACGGGCTTTCACTACTTTGAAACCCTCAAGCAGTCGCTCTCCTTACAGTGGCTGAGTAAAGCGGAAGCGCCGGAAATGCTGGGTAAATATGTCTCAGTGGGCGCACTGGCTTCGCTGGTTACTTACGGCTCGATTTGGTTAATGTTGGAGCAACTGAAATTCGATTTTCGCACTGTGTATCTGATTGCTGGTAGTGTCGGGTTCGTGTTGGTGCTGGTGATGGTGTTTGCTTTTCCGCAGTTTAAAACCGAGGTACAACAAAATAAGAAGCTGGTACTGCGTAAGCGCTACTGGCTCTACTACGCCCTCACTTTTATGAGTGGTGCACGCCGGCAGATCTTCACGGTGTTTGCGGGCTTTTTGATGGTGGAAAAATTTGGCTACTCGGCAGCAGATATTACGCTGCTGTTTTTGATCAATTATCTGTTCAACTTTTTGTTTGCCAAACGGATTGGCCGTTTTATCGGTGTGGTGGGTGAGCGCAAGGCGCTGATGTTTGAGTACGTTGGGCTGATTTTTGTCTTCGTCGGCTACGGCTTAGTCAAAAGTGCAGAGTGGGCCGCCGCGCTGTATGTGATTGACCACCTCTTTTTTGCGCTGGCGCTGGCGATCAAAACCTACTTCCAGAAGATTGCTGATCCAGCAGACATGGCCTCAACCGCAGGTGTTGCTTTCACCATCAATCACATCGCGGCGGTAGTGATTCCGGTGACCTTTGGCGTGATCTGGCTGGTTTCGCCTTCCAGCGTGTTCTACATTGGCGCGGCAATGGCTGGGGTGAGTTTGCTACTCTCGCTCAATATTCCGGCCAAACCAGAGGAAGGGAACGAAACGCGCGTCTTGCGCTGGAGCTAAGCTATTCATCATAGCGAACTTGCTTTTTACTCACTGGTGAGTTCGCTTGAGTCGCTCGTTTCCCCAAAGCGGCGCCGGGCTGTAGAGTCTCGGCGCGCTGTTTTTGGGCAGATGGACGAGGTTCAAATGATGGCGGCGAGCCCATTGCACCGTCAGTGAAGTCGGTGCCGAGAGCGTCACCAAGGTGGCGATTCTGGCGCGCACCGCTTTGTGGATCAGCTCCAAACTGCAGCGACTGGTCATCACTACAAATCCTTGTTCTGGGTTGACGTTTGCTTGCACCATCGCGCCTATCAGTTTATCCAAGGCATTGTGACGACCAATATCTTCGCGGCACAGCGCCAGTTCACCGACGTCAGTGACATACAGCGCCGCGTGCAATGCGCCGCTATGTTGAGCCAACACTTGCGCTTGCTGAATGCGCTCACGTAGCCCAGAAAACAAAGCTGGCTTAGGCGGCGCAACCTCTGGCAGTGTTTCCAGCGATGGCAAAGCTTGCTCAAGCGCTTCCACGCCACAAATGCCACAGCCGCTGGTTCCGGCTAACTGGCGACGCTGGCTTTTCAACGCCCAAAATGCGCGATTGGCGATCTCAACCGCCGCATGCAGTGAATCTTGGCCAACGCTTAACTGCATATCGTGAATTTCACGAGCTGAGTGCACCACGCCGCTGCTGAGGCTAAACCCAATAACGAAATCTTCGATGTTGCCCGGTGTCACCATCATCACCGCGTAGCTGATGCCATTAAAACTGATGGAGAGCGCTGTTTCACTCGCCAGCGCTTTACTGCCTTGAGTGCGTCCGGTATCCATCTCTACATATTGATAACGATCTGGTTTTTGTGCAGCGAAGTTGGTTTCACTCAGTTGCGTCAGAGGTGTGATGGTGCAGGTCATGAGTTTTTCTCTCTTTATGCCGTGGTGAGCGAGTCGGCGGCAAATATCGTCTTTGCTTTGGCAAAGCATCGTTCAGCCAGTACCGAACGCGGTTCACTGCTGCGAATCAGTAGGCCAATCCGCGAGTGTACCTTGGCTTTGGCGATCGGGATCATCCGCAGATGCTCGTTCATGGCTTCCATGCCACCATTGAGTGGCATAATGGTACAACATAGCCCGGCGTTGACCGCTTGCAGCAACTGAAATGTCGAGTCACTCTCTAACTGAATGTGCGGTTCAATAGCGTGACTGTGAAAACTAAGGTCAATCGAGCGGCGGTAATGCATCCCCTGAGTAAGCAAGCCAAGCGGGATCTTATCGAGACTCTCCCAAGCCATTTCGCTCTGGTCGAAGGAAAAATAACGGTTATCGTGCAGTAGCCCCATGCGGGTAGGTTGAAGTTCAAACACCTCAAATTGGCGCGTATCGAGTTGATCGAGATAGCAAAGGCCGAGATCAAGCTGATTGCGGTTTAACGCGTCAACTACTTGTTCCGAGGTCATCGAAAAGAGCTGATAGCGCAGATCTGGGTAGTGTTGGGTGAGTGGCTTGAGCAACGTCATCGGGTCAAGGCTGGCTAGAGGGACCATGCCAAAACGCAGATTCCCGACCAGTTGCCCGCGGCAGTTGGCGGCTTCTGCTTGCAAACCGTCGTGCGCGGCGAGCACACTGCGCGCCCAAGCGAGAATGCGCTCGCCTGCATCGGTAAATCCTTCGAAGCGCTGGCCACGGTTAATCAAAGTGAGTTGCAACTCCTCTTCTAAATTGCGGATACGCATCGACAGGGTTGGCTGGGTAATGTGGCACATCGCTGCGGCTTGCCCGAAATGCTGGGTTTCGTCGAGAGCAATGAGGTATTTCAATTGCTTAATATCCATAGTGCTTTCCTAAGCCGCCAAGCGTAGAGAGGTTGCAGGCATTGAAACGGCCTGACTTGAGTCGTTTTGCTCAATATTGACGATCAGCGCTTCGGATTGCAATCGGTGAGTACGCATCGCTTATTGAAAACGCCATATCTTTCTACTCAAGGCGCACGAGAGAAAAACGTCGTGAATCGGATCGGGGTAGCGTAATGATAGCGGTTGGAGTTGGTCGATAAATAAGCATTGATGGTCGTGGCAAAGTCTCAGTGGAATACAGCAATCTCACCAAAAAAATAGATGTTTCGCTCACAATACCACAGCTATTTTAATTAATTTACAGAATATATCAGTTTGCTGATTTCCGAATATTAAAGAGAAATTAAAATTTATAAAAACATTTAATCTTCATTTAAATAATGATTTTCAATGTTAAAAAATAGCTATTTACGGAAATGTTTCTGAGTTTTAAATACGCTTTTACTCTGTGCTGATTTTCACTTTCTTTGATTGTGGTCAAGAATAAAGTTGAAAATGACCCAGATCAAATTGATTGTTTTTATCAATTGATAGATGAGCTCTATCAAGATTGAAATATTAACCCGTTTGGCAGTGATGGCTCTCAACGCTTTGTTTTTAAGAGAGCAATAGCGAGAAAAGTGATGAAAATGCAAGCTTTGTATTTAATTATCCTGATAGTTCCTATCAATTAAAATTTAAATCAATCAATTTGACTAACGTAGAGATAGCGATTAACCTCTATCTAAAATAAAAATCGCCCCAAATAATTTGTGGCATTGAATAATCAGTCAGTGAACTTTATCTCCTCAACGTTATTTCACCGAAATCAAAGTGCTTGACGCTAGGATCGCTATTTTCTATCGCTCATTAATAAATCCGAGTGGTAAATCAGAGTTCATTGTCATTCCGAACGAGGAGTGTCGTCATGAAGCAAAAAGAACAAATTGAACAATATTCTGGCCCTGCTGGTGGCTGGGGAGCGCTCAAAGCGGTCACGAAAAGCTGGTTAGGCAGCGACAATGCCTTTCGTAACCTACGCGCGATGCTCAAGACTAACCAAAATGGTGGCTTTGACTGTCCCGGGTGCGCTTGGGGAGAATCGCCGGAAAACGGCGTGGTCAATTTTTGCGAAAACGGCGCCAAAGCCGTCAACTGGGAAGCCACCAGCCGCTTAGTCGAGCCGGAATTTTTTGCCCAGCACAGTGTCAGTGAGTTGGCAAAGCAAAGTGACTACTGGTTGGAATACCAAGGTCGTTTGAGCCATCCGATGCGCTACGATGCGAGTAGCGATCACTATGTCTCTATCTCTTGGCAAGAGGCATTTGATTTAGTTGCCAAGCATCTCAACGCGCTGCAGTCGCCTGATGAAGCGGAATTCTACACCTCGGGGCGAGCCAGCAACGAAGCGGCCTATCTCTATCAGCTGTTTGTGCGTGCCTTTGGCACCAATAATTTTCCCGACTGTTCCAATATGTGTCACGAGGCCAGCGCGATCGGGCTGTTTGAAACCATCGGGGTGGGTAAAGGCACGGTGGTGTTTAAAGATTTTGAGCACGCTGATGCGATTTTTATTGTCGGACAAAACCCCGGTACTAACCATCCGCGGATGTTAGAACCGCTGCGCGCGGCGGTAAAACGCGGTGCACAGGTTGTCTGCCTTAACCCACTCAAAGAGCGTGGTTTGGAGCGTTTTCAAAACCCACAATTGCCGATTGAAATGCTACGCAACGGCTCTAAACCGACCAGCAGCGCTTATTATCATCCGGCGCTGGGCGGCGACATGGCGGTGTTTCGCGGCATGGCGAAGTTTCTTTTGCAATGGGAACGTGAAGCGTACGCGCAGGGCGGGGAACCTGTGTTTGACCACGAGTTCATTCGTCAGCACACCAACGGATTAGACGCCTATTTAGCCGCCGTTGAGCAAACATCTTGGCAGCAAATTGTTGATCAATCAGGTTTGCAACTCGATGAAATTGAGTCGCTGGCGCACATCTATCGCCACGCCGATCGCGTCATCATGTGCTGGGCGATGGGGCTCACGCAGCATCGCCACTCGGTAGTAACCATTCAGGAAGTGGTGAATCTGCAATTGCTGCGCGGCAACGTGGGCAAACCGGGCGCAGGCTTATCGCCAGTGCGTGGTCACAGTAATGTGCAGGGCGATCGCACCATGGGGATCAATGAGAAACCGCCTGCGTTTTTGCTTGATGCACTGGAGAAACGTTTTCAGTTTAAGGTGCCTCGCTCACATGGCCACAACGCCGTGCAGGCGATTCAGGCGATGGAAGAAAAACGCGCTAAAGTCTTTATCGGTCTTGGTGGCAATTTCGCCCAAGCAACACCGGATACGCCTCGCACTCACCAAGCCATGCGTAACTGTGAGCTGACGGTACACATCGCCACTAAACTCAACCGCTCGCATTTGGTGACCGGGCGTGATGCCTTGATCCTGCCGTGCTTGGGTCGCACTGAAATCGACGAGCAAGCTGATGGCCCGCAAGGCGTAACGGTGGAAGATACCTTTAGTATGGTGCACCTCTCGTATGGTCAGTTGAAACCGCGCTCGCCACATTTGCGCTCTGAACCCGCCATTTTGGCCGGGATTGCTAAAGCGACGCTGGGCAACTTCCCGATTGACTGGGATTGGGCCATCGCCGACTACAGCCGTATTCGTGATTTGATTGAGCAGACTATTCCCGGTTTTAAAGATTTTAACCAACGCGTGCAGCACCCTGGCGGTTTCTATCTGGGCAATGCGGCGGCGCGGCGTGAGTGGAATACCGCCAGTGGCAAAGCGCAGTTTTCTCCTTCGGCTTTGCCAGCACAATTGGTGAATGAGCACGTTACGTCACGTGGTGATATTCCGGATCTGATTTTGCAAACGCTGCGCTCGCACGATCAATACAACACCACGCTGTATGGTTTGAACGACCGTTATCGTGGCGTATTTGGCCGACGTGATGTGCTGTTTGTCAATCAAGAGGAAATTCGCCGTTTGGGTTATCAAGCGGGTGACAAAGTCGACTTGGTGAGCTTGTGGGAAGATGGCGTGGAACGCCGTGTGAGCGGCTTTGAGCTGGTGGCGTATGATATGCCTGCGGGGCAAGCTGCGGCCTATTACCCTGAGACTAACCCTTTGGTTCCGCTGGAGAGTTACGGTGAACGCACATTTACCCCAACCTCCAAGTTTATTGCGATTAAACTTGAAAAAGCCCAGCCAAGTGAGGTGATTGCGACCACCGCAGTCTAATCACTATGCTAAATTGCGAGGCCCTGCATAATGCAGGGCCTCGCTGTTTTTACGACCACGGATACCAGAATAGAGCCGTGTCGAGTAAGCGCTTACCAATCGCTGCCGCGACGATCACGACAATCGCGGTTAGGCAAAGATAATCCATTTGTTTGAGCGGTTTTAAACTGTACCAAGTACGCGAATTATGCCGACCAAAGCCGCGTAGTGTCATCGCGTTGGAAATTTGGTCTGCGCGCTCTAAGCTGGAAAAAATGAGCGGGCCAAGAATTTTGGCGACATTTTTCAAACGCGTAAACAGCGGTGCTTTCTTGCTGAGTTCGACTCCGCGAGCTTGCTGGGCGTGCATGATATTGACGAAATCTTTCTTCACTTCCGGTAGGTAACGCAACGTTAAACTGACCGCGTAGGCGATTTTGTAAGGCACGCCGAGGCGGTTAAGGCTCGCGGCAAACTCCGTCGGATGGGTTGTGAAGACAAACACCAACGCAATCGGGAACATGCTGAAATATTTCAGCGTCACGGTGACTAGGTAAAACAGCGTCTCTTGGGTGAGCGAGTAGTCTCCGGGCAGCGAGAGCAGTACGTGCGCAGTGCCGATGTATTCGCTGCCTTGCTGCGGAGCTAAGGCAAACATGAACAGTGCGTTGAGCAGCAGAACACTCGCGGTACCCAGCAGCAAAGGTTTATACACGCGAAATGGCACTCGGGTGAGTTTTAGCAGCCCAAGACCTGCGATGATCAACAAGCCAATCATCCGTAAGTCAAAGGTAGTGAGTACTACCGTGATCCACGCGATAAACAGGGCGAACTTAGTGATGCCGTTAAGTTGATGCAATGGCGATTGGGTATCAATGTAGTTGATACCAAACTTCATTTTGGTCTCTTTCATGCCTGCTTCTCGTGACAGCGCTCGGTTGACAAGGTTTCACTTTCGTCGACTTTCTCGCGATGGGCTTTCTCGCTGGCGATAAAGTGGCGCATTAACCCATCACGGTCTGCGATGGCAAATTTTTCCGCCAACGGGTACAAACTGGTGATCGTGAGGTTGGCGCTATCGAGCAAAGTGGGCGAGCTCAAAACGTGGGTCATCGGCGCATCGGCGATCAATTTGCTGTCGGCAATGACCAGCGAACGTGTGGTGTATTCAAGCACTAGGTGCAGATCGTGCGAGATGATCATCACCGTGATGCCAAGCTCGCGGTTGAGTTTTTCGATAAAGCGCAACATCGCGGTGTAATTGCGATAATCTTGACCTGCGGTCGGTTCATCAAGGATCAACAGTTCCGGCTCTAAAGCGAGAATCGAGGCGATGGTCACGCGTTTTTTCTGTCCGTAGCTCAGCGCTTCAATCGGCCAATGCCGATATTTGCTCAGTCCACACAGCGCCAGAACGTCGAGCACTTTGCTCTCGATCTGCATTTCGTCGAGGCCACGATTACGCAGGCCAAAAGC
The DNA here is from genome assembly GCF_000960595.1 of Vibrio sp. S234-5. Taxonomy (NCBI): domain Bacteria; kingdom Pseudomonadati; phylum Pseudomonadota; class Gammaproteobacteria; order Vibrionales; family Vibrionaceae; genus Vibrio; species Vibrio sp. S234-5. Next base: position 33,120 of record NZ_JZAM01000033.1, on the reverse strand, counting down.
GACTTCATCGAAAATCATGTGATGGGAGATCATATGATTGGGGTTTTGCATCACTACGCCGATTTTTTGGCTGCGCTCAAAAATCGACAACAGACTGAGGTCGTCGCCATTTAAGTACATTGCACCTGCATCTGGCGTCAGTACCCCCATCAGCAGTTTGGTGATGGTGGATTTTCCTGAGCCGTTTTTACCCAGCACGGAGACAAACTCTCCGCGTTGAATGTCGAAATTCATCCCCTCAAGCGCATTTTTCTCACCATCATAGGAATAGGTCAAATTACGCACTTGCAAAAGAGGAGCAGACGAAGGGAAGTCAGAGGCATTGGTAGCGGCATCAAACCAAGCGCGAAGCGGTTCGGCAAACGGTTCGACAGGGATGTGCGACAGCTTCGATGGATGATGATGTTCAGTAAGCTGGCAGCCCGCCGCTTTTAAGGCTGAAAGGTAGAGCGGCTCACGAATTCCGTACTGCGCCAGCAAAGAAGAAGCAAGCAGCTTGTCAGGTGTGGTGTCGGCAATTATCTCGCCGTTATCCATCAAGATGATGCGATCCACTGGCCGATGCAGCACATCTTCCAGACGGTGTTCAATAATCACCACGGTTTTGCCACTTTGTGTGTGCAGATCATCAATGATTTCAATGGTCTTTTTACCCGTTTTCGGGTCAAGTGCGGCCAGCGGTTCATCAAACAGCAGAATATCGACATGGTCGACTAAGATGCCCGCCAGTGAGACACGCTGTTTCTGTCCACCGGAGAGATCGTGCGGCGAGCGCTCCAGCATCATCTCCAGATCGACCATACGCGCAGTGGCTTTGACCAGCGGGTACATCTCAATATTGCTAGTCAGTTGGTTTTCCAGCGCGAACGCAATATCTTCACCAATGCTCAACCCTACAAACTGGCTGTCGGTATCTTGCAATACCGTGCCCACTTGCTCGGTGAATTGGTGCATCTCAAAAGGGCCAGTATCTTGCCCATTAATGCATAGGTTGCCAGAGATTTCTCCTTTAACCGCATGTGGTATAAGCCCATTGAGGCATTGGCCAAGCGTCGATTTGCCGCTGCCGCTTGGGCCAATGATGACGATTTTCTCTCCTTTCTCTATCCTTAGATTGATATTTTTTAGCGTCGGTTTGTCCAGCGACTCATATCGAAAAGAGAAGTTAGAAAATTCGATGGTCATGCGCGATTAAGCCTCAGTTAAGTTGCGGCTTTGTTTATTGCGTTTCGCGACCGATTTAAGAATGAAATAGCCCACAACGGCGATCAGTACGGTGTTACCTGAGGCAATGATAGTCAGTTGGGTAAAGACTTTGCTGAAAGGTTCGGCATATAACAGGGTATCGAGAAACGCAGAGCAGCCATAACCAAACACGTTGCCAAGCAGCGCGAGCAGCACGAACAGGGCAAAGTCTTTCATACTAAATTCGCCTTTTTCTAAGCGATTGCGAGTCAGAGATGGGAAGAAACCGATAATCAAACCAACCAAACCAGAGCCGAGAACCCAAGTTAGCCACACGCCCCAACCGGCAAACAGATCCGTCACCCAGTGACCAATAAAGCCAACCAAAAAACCGACCAAAGGGCCAAAGAGAACAGAAAACAGCGCGAGGACCGCCATCGCAGGTTTGAGAGTGGTGTTGGCAAAGACCGGAATGCCAAACATGGGCAACCCACCAATGCCGTAAAGCGCCGCCCCGATTGCAATTACCACTACGGTTTTAGCTGAAAGATTCATAGTTAACCTCTGTTCAATTATCGAAAGAACACATCATTGTTTGTGATGAGTCGCGCCTGATTGTCTATGAAATGGACAAAACAACCAAGTAGCTTATGGTCGGTGCGATTAATCATCAGAAAAGTTGTGATGTTTTCTGCATATCCTTATGACACGCTTGATTTTTCAGCACACATAAAAATAAGGCGCGCAGTATACAGAATTATATTAGGTGAGGGAATGGACTCTGATGGGATGGCGCGAGTGGGGGATGCTTTAGAGAAAAAACAGCAGCGTGGGAAACCCCACACTGCGTTACTCTTCAGTGCAAACCTGATTGCGCCCGTTGGCTTTGGCGCGGTAGAGCGCTTTGTCGGCGCGATAGAAGGTGCGCTGGGTATTTTCACCATCACGATGTAGGGTGATGCCGATTGAGACGGTCAAACCGCGTTCACCTAAAATTTCTGTCCAGCCAAACTGGAAAATGCGTTCGCGGTAATTTTCTGCGTGCAGCTCGGCTTTAGCGAGGTCGGTATTTTCTAAGATCACTAAGAACTCTTCTCCGCCAAAACGTACGCATGAGGCACCGCGAAACCTAAAGTAAGCGGCAAGCTCATGTGAAACGCTGACGATCGCCTTATCACCGACTAAATGGCTCAGCTCATCATTGATAGATTTGAAGTGGTCGATATCGATCACCATCAGCGCAAACGGCGTTTCATGCAGCAGCAGATCTTTGAGTTTGACGTCCAGCCAACGTCGGTTGTGCAGCGCGGTAAGCGGATCGGTGAACACATCCTGCTGCAACTGCGCCATGGTATTTTTGTGCTGCTGCGTGGTCTCTTTGAGTTCCTTGTTTTCAATCTCAGAGAGGATCAATTTCAGTTGCAGATCAAAACGGGAGATGCGGCGCAGCTGGCTTGCCCCAAGTTCACTGATCGGGATATGTTTCATCAGATCCGACTCAATGCGAAAACCTTTTTTCTCACACGCCAACGCGTCTTTAAATCGACCTTGCGCGGCTAATACCTTACTCATTGCGTCGTAAAACTGCTTTGCAACGATGGGAGAGGCTTTAAGCTCAATGTTCTTCGCTGCACTGACCAGCAGCATATTGGCGAGTTCTTGTTTGCCAATCGCACATAACGAATAAGCTAGCTCGATACGATTCATGATCGACAGCCAGTTCGAGTGCAGGCTACTTGAGGAGTACTGAGCTTTTGACAGAGCCAGCAAGGCTTGCATGTGTTGGTTCTGCAATCGGTGCAGCTTGGCTTGGTAAAGCAGAACTTGCCCTGAAAGAATTTTATCGCTGACCAGAATACTCAGCTCTTCACACTCTTTTAAAAGATCCTTGGCCACATTGACACGGCCTAAATGGATGTAACAGGAGAGCAGATAGAGTTTATAACGTAGCCGCAGCGAGCGGCTGCTGATGGAGTGGTCAATACCATCAATTTTTTGATAGTAACGCAGAGCGCGGTTGTGATCGCCAAACGCATCGCAAAGGTTACCCATGCCGACAATCGTGGTCACATATTCATCAATAAACCCGTGTTCAACGGCAATATTAGAGGAGGAGATGTACTCATTGAGTGCGGCGGTGTAGTCACCAATGTCGACCAATCGTTCACTCAGGCTGGCCTTAACCGTAAGAATGTCTTCTGCGTCTTCAGGTAATTCAAGCAATTGAAGCGCTTGACGCAACTCGTCAATGCTCAGTTGTAACTGCTTTAACTCGTAGCGATACTCCGCGCTGATGATGTAGCAGTGCGCGCGCTCTTTGCGGGTGGAAGCAACATGCTGGCGAACATGATTCCAAAGAATAATGGCCTCTTCTCCGGCCACGGAGGCAGGATCAAAACCTGCATCGGTGACTTTATTCAGCAGCTTTTCCATGCTTCTTTACCTTTGTCTTTTTTCTTTGGCTCTCTTCCAACTGCTCTAGCGTAAACGGAAAAGTGAGAATGTCGTGCAGCGTGATTTCGGGTAGGGCGCCGTTCAAACCTTTGCGTTTCCAAGGATAGATGCTCAGCATACTGGAGAATATGGCGAACAACTCTTCGGCCGCCTGTTCTTTTTCACTGATCAGCATCGCAACATGGTCGGCGCTCAAACGGGAAATCAGATCTTTAGTGGTGGAGAGGCTGTGCGCCAGTTCAGTACAAACGTCTAAATACGCAGAGTCGCTGTGGCGGATCATGATCACCGCGTGGTTGCCTTTTTTCAGTTCGGTCTTAAACAGAACCAGTTGTTCCCACCAATAAGTCTCGGACACCACATTGGAAAATTGCTTTTCCGGATCATATTCGTGCTGCGCGCGTATGCGGTTGATCAGTTTACGAGCGCGCTGCTCCAGTTGTCTTTTTGAGCCACGAGCTTTGTCCATGCTGACGCGGCTGGTTTGTTCTCTGAGCATCTGCAGTGAGTGGCGGCGGTATTTCTGAAAGGCTTGATATGCCAACTCATAATTGCCTTGCTCTTCGGCGACTTTAGACTGTTGAAAGCAAATTTGGCTGAGCAGTTCGCCATTGTCAAAACGAACGGCGGACGCTTCTGCTTGCGCGAGCAGTTTCGCCGCGTTGAGGGTATTTTTACGCAGTAGTTCCAAGCGCGCTCGGCTTATATACGAATGGGCTTTCATCCACGTCAGGTTGTGCTCAACGGCGAGTTCATGGGCTTTTTGCGTCGCTTCGTCGGCGGCGTCAAGCCGCTCTAGCCCAAGTAAGGCTAATCCACGAAAATCCCAGATTTCGGCTTGCCATGTTTTGTCGTGGTAATCCTTAAGCACTTCGGCTGCACCGTCCAGCACGGTTAACATTTCCACATAGTTGTTGAGCAGGTAGTAGTCCCAGGCAAGCAAAATCCGTGCTTTGCCTTCCAGCCAATCAATGCGGGCGTTATTAGCGACTTTAACCGCGAGTGCATGGGTGGCGGCGGCAAGTTTGTAGTCTGTCGTGATGCGCCAAACATTGCCAAGGCCAATCAGAGCCTCAATTTGGATCGCCACCTCATCAACCAATGCGGATTGTTCAAGAGTGTTTATCCAATACTGCTGGGCGGAGTAATACTTGGCTTGTCCCCAGTATTGCAGGGCGTGAAGATGGAGAATTTCCGGAAGATGATCGTCGTTATCTAAGCGGTTTTGTTTACTGTAGGCGTCTTTAACAAACTTCAGCCCACGGCGATAGTCCATCAAGTCCCAACAGCACTGCGAGAGGATCAGCAGCGCGCGAATTTCACCTTCAGGGTAGAGAATTTGTTCCGCACGGACGTAGCACTGTTCAGCGACTTTGAATACCGCTTCTGGCTCTTGATTGATGCGAGCCTTGAGCTGTCTGAGTTCTGTATCTAACTGAAATTGGCTTTTATCCAAAGTTTACATCCGTGACAGTAAAGAGGGCGTCTAACACTTTCATTATATTGACGTGTCAAAAATTAGCACTATATCCGGGCTTAATTGTTCCGCTCGCTGCCGCTGGGTTATGAATATTGGGCGTTATTTCACATTCTTAACTCAGGTTAAACCTTCTACAGTGCTGCATTAGGACAAAAGCTGTTTGAGTGTCAGTGGCTTTTCAGTTACGCCGAGCCGCTGTGCAGCGGTTTGCCCTTGTTTGTCTTGGTAGCATAAATTGTGCCACGCTCTGAATATATCCAGCAGTGACAAAATGCCTCCGGGGCGGAGTTTGCGTCTTGGTTCATTGATAAAGCTTTCAAACAGAACTTGGAAGCGACGCTGGAAGAAGGCGATGTTGCGTGTAGTAGCGGTACTAAACCATTGTTCAGGATGGTTATTATTGCCGGCAAGATAACAGATGCCTTTTTGCATGTCGCCTTGATTGGCGATTGCCCAGCGATCTCGCCACCAGCTCATATAGACAATATCGACTCGTTCAAAAGGCTGATCCATTTTCCAGTCCGCATCTTCTTCAACATACATCAGGTCAACATTCTGGCTCTTGATCCGCGAGAGGCAAACACTCAGCGCCGCAGAGCGCAGCAATGGATCTTGTGGCATGTAAATCGAGACACGACAAGCGTCGTTGCACATATCCAATACATGAAGATAGTGAGCGTAAGAAGTGTATGGCGGACGAACCACTGCGCCTTTTGACGGATAGTTAAACACCGTCATGTTACCTATCGGGTCTTCCACATTTCCACGTGCCAGAATAGTTTGATATTTCTGATCAATCCGCTCGCGTAAATAGTCTGACGGTGCTCCTGCCGCTTCTTTGGCTTCGGCAACGTAATCGGGAGAGACAAAACGAGAAACCGGCTCGTAAGGGTTATGATCCACCGAGCCTAAAGGTTCTTCATTGGCCGAGTAGTTGACGTGTTGGCAGAGAATATAGCCGGATTGGGCCTCGCCAGACGCGATCCAGTACACGCCGTTATCACTGTTCGGCTGTAACGGAACATAATGGGAAGCAAGCTGATAACTTTGCGCATGATTGACCCAGCGCGCATCAATGGTAGCCAATTTGCGGCGGCAACGGCTAGCGATGTGATCGACGTGATCGTAAAACGTTTTGGGATTGATGTGCAGTTTGCGGCATATCTCTCGCACTGAGTAGCCCGTAAACAGCAGGCCCATCAAGTTTTCTTGGAATTGCAGCTTTTTATTTGCCCCAGACCATTTGTCGACAAAAGTCGATTGGCAGTTTTTGCAGCGATATCTTTGTCGATCGCCACTGTAGCCAAACGCATGGTAGAGGTGTTTGTGAGTATGAACGGATAGGCCAAAGTTGGCGCAATCGTCGTTGCGGCAAGCTGGCAGGCCGTCACTGTGAAGCTGACGCAAGCGATGCAGCTCGTTCAGCACTTCACGGTTGTTAAGTAAGGGGGGGAAAGCACCACATTCACGGCAGACCATCGCTGGACGCTTAGGGTTCGCATGTTGCAAAACGTATCGCTTTGCATCGCTCAGACCAAAGTTGTCACACGCCAATGTTTTACAAAAGTTGAGTTGTAACCCATCTGCGTCTTTTGGCAGTTCGCCGTTAGACACAATCACCCCCTCGGGATTATTCGGATGGCCGAGCGAACTCGGCCAAAAGTTTAGATATTGATTGCGGTTTCTAGAGCAACTTTCATCATGTCATTGAATGACTTCTGACGATCTTCTGAGCTCAGTTTTTCACCACGGATGATGTGGTCAGAAACGGTCAGAATAGTCAGCGCTTTTGCTTTGAGATCAGCGGCTACGCCGTAGATGCCCGCAGCTTCCATATCCACACCTAGGATGCCGAGTTTCTCCATCTTCTCGAAGATATCAGCTTCAGGGGTGTAGAACAGATCGGCAGAGAACACGTTACCCACTTTTACAGGGACGTTTTGCGCACGTGCTTGGTTAACCGCTTCTTCAAGCAGGCCGTAGTCTGCTAGAGCGGCAAAGTCGTGATCGTTAAAACGGATGCGGTTCACTTTAGAGTCAGTAGATGCACCCATACCGATGACCACGTCCATCAGGTTTACGTCGTCACGTACGGCGCCACAGCTGCCGACACGGATCACGTTCTTAACGCCGTACTCTGCAATCAACTCGTGCACATAGATACACGCGGATGGGATGCCCATGCCGTGGCCCATCACAGAGACTTTCTTCCCTTTGTAAGTGCCAGTGAAGCCAAACATGTTGCGCACATCGCAAACCTGTTTAACGTCTTCGAGGAAGGTTTCTGCGATGTATTTCGCGCGCAGCGGGTCACCTGGCATCAGGACGGTTTCTGCAAAATCACCAGGTTGTGCGTTGATGTGTGGGGTTGCCATAGCGTTCTCCAATATTTCTATTGAGGTAATTATCATCAAAAGTGAATTCTAATTACCAATTCTGTTGAAACTGTTTCTGTTCGTTGAGGCAATACTAGCTAGATAAATGGATATTCCATGAGACAGTGCTCACAGATTGCTTTGATTTATGTCTTTGTGTCTCTATTGATAACTAAATATGTTGAAAGCAAAAAGGCAATCGATTTGTCTCTGGCAAACCAATAGTAAACTTGGCTGGCTGTTAATGAGAATGATGTGATTCGTTGACTGTACTCACAAGATATTAACCTTGTTAATCATAAAGTAACCTATTCTGTTTGCGAAAATCTGTACGTATACAAAAAGAAAGTTTGTATAACTCACGGTTTTTTTGCTATATCTATACAGGAGATTTTTTTGTACAAGGTGTGGTGTGATGGAAAAGACAGGTATCAAAGTTGGCGTCAGCGCCTGTGTGCTTGGCGATAAAGTCAGATTTGACGCTGGACACAAACTGAGTCGATTTGTTGTCCAGGATCTTGGCGCATATATGGATTTCGTTTCTGTTTGTCCGGAAGTGGGGATGGGCATGCCTGTGCCACGCCCGACAATTCGTTTGGTCTCGGACGCCGAACGCATTGCTTTAGTGGAGAGCAAAAATCCTGACAAGGATTACTCGCATGCAATGCTGGCCTATTCCGAACAGAAAGTATCGCAACTGATGGACGCAGAGTTGAGTGGTTATATTGTCTGCGCCAAGTCGCCAACCTGTGGTATGGAAAAGGTCAAGGTGTATAAACAGCATGGCACGGAGAAAGAGGGGGTCGGCTTATACACGCAGACTTTGATGCGCAAAATGCCGTGGTTGCCCGTAGAAGAAGATGGCCGACTGCACGACCCGGTATTGCGTGAAAATTTCATCACCCGCGTTTATTGCTTGCATGATTTTAATCAGAATGTGGCACGCGTGCGTACGCGCAAGAGCATTGTCGATTTCCACTCACGTTATAAACTGACCTTGATGGCGCACCACCCGCAATCCTATCGTGAGCTTGGCCGCTTGGTTGCCGCGATTGCTGAGTACGACTTGGAAGCCTTTATCCCCTTATATCGAGAGGATTTGATGCGTGCATTAACCCACCGTGCCAGTCGCAAAAACAATACCAATGTGTTGATGCACTTGCAGGGCTATTTTAAGAAAGTGCTCAATAAAGAGCAGAAAGCAGAGTTGGCTCGAACAATTGACGAGTATCGTCAAGGCATGCTGCCTTTGTTGGCGCCACTGACACTGATAAAACATTATCTCAACACTTATCCCGATGATTATCTGCAAAGTCAGAAATTTTTGGCTCCTCATCCTCAGGAATTGAAGTTACGTTATGGTTTGTAAGCAAACAGAAGAGAAACTCTACGCCATCCGCGAAGTGGCAGAAATGACGGGCGTGAAGCCAGTGACACTCAGAGCCTGGCAGCGTCGCTACAATCTCGTTCAGCCGCAACGGACCGAAAAAGGTCATCGGCTATACAATGAAGAAAACTTGGCGATGATCCGCGATATCCAAGGCTGGCTGGCCAAAGGGGTCGCGATTGGTAAAGTGCAGGCCTTGTTGGGCCAAACGGCCGATATTAGCCGCCTAGAGAGCCAAGCGCTTGAAGAAGTCGAAGCTATGCTCTCTGCGTTAGCCGATCTCAGTGCAGGCAAAGTGGAAAGCCTATTAAACACCGTGCTGCGCGAGTACCCCTTCAACGTGGTGTGTGAGCAGTTTCTATCGCCGATATTGCAGTCTGTGGAGTTGGTGAAAAGCGCTAACCGTTCACTGCAAAAAGGGTTGTTGCGTTCGATCCTTGTGCGTCGTTTAGCCGCCGTATTGGATGCCGAGAACAAAGCGGCGAGCAAAGGTAAGTGTTTGATTATCAGTTATGAAAGCAGCGATTCGTTGGCAAGCTGGATAGAAGCAGTGCGTTTGAGCGATCAAGGCTGGCATATCACTTTGATTGATCACGTTGATGATGTCAGTGGTTTGCTGCAAGCCGATGTGTTAGCTAAATATCAGCGGGTGCACCTGTTTTCCAATCGTGCGCTGCAGGAGAAGCAGCAAAGTATTGTGCGTCAACTGCAACAGCAAAATTCAACGATCACGCTGTCAGAAGTGCTGAGCAAACTCCATTTTGAGCAGGAAAGTCAATGAAACTGGTTTGGTTTAGACGCGATCTGCGCGTGATCGATAACCCCGCTTTGCAATATGCAACACAAAACTCGCAGCAGGTGGTCGCCTGTTTTGTCGCCACGCCAGAGCAGTGGCAATCTCAGCACATGGCGCCTATTCAAGCAGACTGGATTTGGCGTCGCTTACCTGAGTTGCAACGCGACCTCGCGGCGCTCAATATTCCTATGCTTTACGCCGAAGTGGACACTTACCAACAGAGTGCAGTACAAGTTGCTAGCTGGGCTCGGCGGCTCGGCGCAGATAGCGTGGCGATCAATGCTGAATATGAAGTGAATGAGCAGGCGCGTGACCATTGGCTGGAAGCTGAGTTAGCGCAAAGCGGCATGCATCTACAAAGTTTTCACGACAAATGTCTAATGCCACCTGGTTCAGTGCGCAACAAGCAGGGCGAGTACTTCAAAGTCTTTACCCCGTTTAAACGTGCTTGGTTAAGCCAGTTTACGCTGCCCGTGATTGCCACCTCTTCTGCGGTTGCACCTTGTCACTTACCGCAAAGCTTGGCTGAGCAAATTTTAACGCCTGACGCGCCATTTTCTTTCCCGAGAAAAGCCAGCGATGCTTGGCCAGCAGACAGCACTGCGATTTTGCAGCGCCTCAGGGACTTTTGCTCAACGTCGGTGGATACCTACGAAAAGCAGCGCGATTTTCCCGCAGTGGCTGGCACCAGTCAGTTATCGCCCTATTTAGCGTTAGGCGCGTTGTCGGTACGCCAATGCATCGTGCGTTTGCATTGGCAGCAAGCGTTTTTATCGCCGGGGCGGGAAACGTGGCTGAGTGAGCTGATCTGGCGCGAGTTTTATCAACATCTGATTTGGTTTGAACCTAAGTTGGTAAAAGGGGCGGGCTTTGTCGAATGGGAAAACAAACTCTGTTGGCCGGGTAAGTCAGCATGGCTTACAAAGTGGCAGCAAGGCCAAACTGGGTATCCGATAGTCGATGCGGCGATGCGCCAACTCAACGAAACCGGGTGGATGCACAATCGCCTGCGCATGATCGTGGCGAGTTTTCTCACCAAAGATTTGCACCTCAACTGGCGCGATGGCGAGCAGTATTTTATGCAAAATCTGATTGATGGTGATTTTGCAGCCAATAATGGCGGCTGGCAGTGGTCGGCATCCACAGGTTGCGACGGTCAGCCCTATTTTCGCATTTTCAACCCGACCAGTCAGGGGGAAAAATTTGACCCGGATGGTCGCTTCATTCGCCGCTGGGTGCCTGAGCTGACAAGTGTACCCGATAAATACATTCATCAGCCGTGGAACTGGCCTGGGAAAAGCATGCTCAGTTACCCAGCGCCGATGGTTGATCACAAACGGGAAAGAGAGATAACCTTAGCGGAGTACAAAAGAGCAAAGGACAGCGACTAGATGAAAGGCAAGACGGCGCGATTATCGGCTTATTTTATTTCTCTGTTGGCCAGTGGCAGTTTATGGGCGGCGACATTTGATTTGCCGCGGGAAGGGAGCCGCTTGATTGGCCGCATTCAGCACCATGTGGTTGAAAGTGGTGAAACCATGGCCAATATTGCCAAGCACTACGATGTCGGTTTTCTTGCTTTGATGGCGGCCAATAAAGGGGTTGATCCTTTCTTGCCGCAAGAGGGTTACGTGCTCTCAGTACCAACACAGATGATCCTGCCGCCTGTGGAATACAAAGGCATAGTGATCAATCTGGCCGAGCTGCGTCTTTACTATTTTGAGCCTGAAATCAACAAGGTACACGTGTTCCCAGTCGGGATTGGTCGTATTGGCCGAGACACGCCAGAAATGGTGACCAAAATCAGTGAAAAACGACCGAACCCAACGTGGACGCCGCCCGCTTCTATCCGTAAAGAGTATCTTAAGAAAGGTATTGAACTTCCTCCCATCGTACCCTCAGGCCCGGAAAATCCGCTCGGAGAATTTGCGCTGCGTCTTGCCTATGGCAGTGGTGATTATTTGATCCACGGTACCAATAAAGATTTTGGTATCGGTTTACGTGTCAGCGCTGGTTGCATTCGAATGGAGCCAAAAGATATCGAATGGCTGTTCTCTCAAGTGCAGAAAGGGGAGCAGGTGGCGGTTATCAACCAGCCAGTTAAAGTCAGCTTGGAGCCGGGGCGTATTGTCTATCTTGAGGCGCACGAACCACTGACACGCAGCAACGGTGTACAAGATGAACTGACTGTGCCTATCGAGTTGGATTGGTGGATGGGAGAGCTCAATTTGGATGACAGCAAAGCAAGAGCGGTACTGACATCACAAAACGGGGTGCCCGTTGAAGTGGCAGCGCCAGACTTTGGTTAAGTCCGGCGCTGAGTGAAGATTATTTGGTATAAGATTGCGCGATATTATCAATACGCTCGTTAGCACGCACTGCTTCTTCTTGTGCTGCCATCGCGGCCATTGATGCTTCTTTTGCTGCCATTGAGGCGTTTTGGGCCCGCATTTCTGCATCGGCTTGATTGCTCTTCAATGCCGCGACTTCTTTGCTCAGCATCTCAACCTGATTCTTCAGATCGTCAACTTGCGACATGGCCGCTTTGGTCTGTGCATCCGGTCCTGATGCACACCCCGCCAGTAAAAGGACAGACGTTGCGGCAGCTGCAATTAGGATTTTGTTCATAAAAACTCCTTGTTCTACTTTTTAGTTAGTCACTGCTTAGATCAATCATAAAGCTTATATCAATCATAAAGACACCATGATTGTAAACAGTATAAGTGACAAGCGTGAGTTAAACTGTGGCAGAGGCGCAAATACCTGAATTTTTGACCAAACACTCACTTTTTGCCCGTTGTACCTCGCGGCTAGCGGATGTTGAGCTTGAAACTAGGCCGCAGAGGTGGATTAATTTTCTGTGATCTCTATCCTTTATCAAGTGGTTTGCGGTATCATTGCGCGTTTTTTAAAAGCCATTTCCAGCATAAAATTTGCCTGTCTGGACTGGTGCGAATAAGTGGAGAACCCTTTGCAATTTAAAGATTTAGGCCTAGATAATCGTTTGTTGAAAACCTTAAAACATTTTGATTTCAAGCAAGCGACCAAAATTCAGCAGCAAGCCATTCCCGTGGCGATCGCAGGAAAAGACTTGCTGGCATCGTCCAAAACCGGTTCAGGTAAAACCCTTGCGTTTGTGTTGCCGATTTTGCACAAATCTTTAAAGAACAAAGCATTATCTGCAAAAGATCCTCGAGCGCTCATTCTTGCGCCAACCCGTGAGTTAGCCAAACAGGTGTACGGAGAGTTGCGCTCTATGCTAGCGGGCTTGTCTTACGATGCGACCTTGATTGTTGGTGGGGAAAACTTCAATGATCAGGTGAAAGCGCTCAGCCGCTACCCGAAATTCATTGTCGCCACGCCTGGGCGTTTGGCTGACCATCTTGAGCACCGCTCACTTTATTTAGACGGCCTGGAAACGCTAGTGCTAGATGAAGCCGATCGCATGTTGGATCTCGGTTTTGCCCCAGAGCTGCGTCGGATCCACAACGCGGCCAAGCATCGTCGTCGTCAGACGCTCATGTTTTCTGCGACGTTAGATCATGCGGAAGTGAATGACATCGCATCGGAAATGCTTGATTCACCGAAGCGCATTTCCATCGGTGTTTCGAATGAAGAGCACAAAGACATCACACAGCGTTTCTACTTGTGTGACCATCTTGATCACAAAGAAGCCTTACTGGATCGCGTATTAAGCGAAGCCGAATACCGTCAGGTGATCATTTTCACCGCCACGCGTGCTGACACCGATCGCCTGACGGAAAAACTCAACCAACAAAACCTCAAAGCGGTGGCTCTGAGCGGTGGGTTAATCCAAACCCAGCGCAACACCATCATGAGCCAGTTTGAGCGTGCGGTGTTTAAGATCTTAGTTACAACCGACATTGCTTCGCGTGGTTTGGATATTGCTAACGTGACTCATGTGATTAACTTCGATATGCCAAAACACACCGAAGAGTATGTGCATCGCATTGGCCGTACTGGACGTGCTGGCAACAAAGGCGACGCAATTTCGCTTGTCGGGCCAAAAGATTGGGACAGCTTTAAGCGTGTTGAAGCGTTTTTGCAGCAGGACATTACCTTTAGCCACTTCGACGATCTGAAAGGCAAGTTTACCGGTCTGAAACCACGCAAACCGGATTACCATAAAAAAGCGGTGGTGCAGAAGAAAGCCAAACCGCAAGCAAAATCGACAGCGAAGAAACCTGCTAAGCGCGACAGGAGCTTCTATCAGAATGTGGCCGTGGGCGACAGCATCTTTATTCCGAAGAAAAAGTCACCATCTGCTGCTGACGAGTAATCCTCAACCTTCTTGTTTGAAAAACCGCCGACTGGCGGTTTTTTTTTTTCCCTAAATCTTCGCGATATGATCGATTGGCCGCTTTTACCGTCGATCGTATGTAAACGAGATGTATTCCTACTACTGTCATGTGACATTAATCTCAAAAATAACGCCAATGATAATTGATATCATTTCTATTTATAGGCAGAATAGGCACGTTTATTAATTCTATAAATCTAAGTGCCTTTTCTCATGAAATTTGCTCATGTTTTACTCATGCTGGCTGTGGCTCCGGCAGGAATTACTTTTGCCCAAGATTCTTACCAATGGCTGCGCGATGAGAGTCGCCAATCATCGCAAGTGCTGGAGTATTTGCAGCAACACAATCGCTTGACTGACGAGGTACTGTCACCTTTACGTGATTTGCAGCATTCGTTACTGAGCCAATGGCAAGCGATGACGGTCAGTAAGGCTGATGAACCTTGGCAAAGCCGTTTCGCAATGGAATGGAAGCTCTCTTCGCAGCAGGGCGAACTCAGTTTGTTGCGCCGAGCAAACGCAAAAGCGCAAGCTCAGCTGGTCTACTCGTTTGCGCCAAGACAAGCGCAAGCCGAATACTATCAAATCGGTGCTTGGGCGGTCAGCCGCGATCAAAGTAAGTTGCTGTTTAGCGAAGATATCGACGGCTCAGAGCGCTATCAACTGGTGGAAGTCGACCTCAAACAAGGGGGAGAGAAAATCTTAGCCACCGGGCTCGATCAGTCAATGCTTTACTCGGCCGATGGGCAATATGTTTACTTGATTCGTAGAGATCCCACCACGCAAAGGCCAAGTGAAATCCGCCGCCTAACCGTCGCCGATTTGAGCGAACAACTGATTTGGCAAGAGGAGAGAGCGGACTGGTTACTCTCTTTTTATCAAGCCAGCGATCCGCGTTATGCCTTGCTGCAAAGCAATAATGAAAATAGCAGTGAACAAAAACTGCTCGATCTACAAAGCGGTGAAGTGCGGCCAATTCGCCCAGCGCAAGCTGGCCTTGAGTATTACGCCGATGTCGCCAAAGACACGCTGTTCATCAAGAGTAATTTGCACGGCCAACCGCGCTTGTATACCGCGCCGCTGAAACAGCCAAGTGAGTGGACGCGTTTTACTCAGGCGCTGGATGGGTTGCAGCAGTTCTATCTGTTTGCCGACGCGCTAGTGGCCGTGACTCAGCAAAAGGCCGATTCACAAGTCTTGGTGTTTAACTATGCTGGCGAGTTGAAAAAGCGTTTGCCGCTTAATCAGCAAGGACAAGTGGCGTGGGTATCGCGCAATGGCGATTTCTCCAGCAATCAACTTCGTCTGCGCAGCATGTCCATGACTACTCCGCCAATGTGGCAAGAGTTGAATGTGAAGACGCTTGATCTGGTGACGTTGTCACGAGATGTCTATCAAAACTACCATGCTGAGCGCTACGTTTCTGAGCAGGTGATCCTTGATCAAAATGGGGTTGAGGTGCCGATCACGCTTGCCTATCGCAAAGATAAACTTACCGCACACTCGCCAGTGATTTTGTACGGCTACGGGGCTTACGGTTTTACCATGAAACCTTACTTTATGCTGCAAATCATCAGCTTGCTGGATCAAGGGGCGATTTACGCCATTGCCCATGTGCGCGGCGGCGGGTACTACGGCGACGCTTGGCATCAAGCGGGGCGAGGTGAGCAGAAACGCCACTCGATGGATGATTTCGTCGCCGCCGCCAAAAGCCTGCAACACTACCAACAGGGTGAGCGTTTGGTTTACGCCATGGGCTCTAGCGCGGGCGGCACTTTAGTGGCTGGAGCGCTCAATCAAGCGCCGCAAGCTTTTGCCGGAGCGGTGCTTAAAGTGCCGTTTGTCGATGTGGTGAACAGCATGACCGACACCAGCCTACCGTTGACTGAGCAGCAATATGGCGAGTGGGGCAATCCGCAGGTGGAAAGCGCGTTAAAAGCGATGCAAGCCTATGACCCGTATGGAAATATCAAAGCCGTTCCTTATCCACCCTTATTGGTGCAGATCGGCCTAAATGATCAGCGTGTGCCTTATTGGGAAGGAGCCAAATATCTCAGTAAGTTGGCCGCATTGAGCACCGGTCAAGGTCCTTATTTACTGCAAACCGATTTCGAATCGGGCCATGCCAGCGATCGCCGAAAAGCGCTGGAGCAACAAGCGTTGGAATACGCGTTTCTGATTTCACTGTTTAAAACATCGAGCCAAGCGGAGCAAAAATGAAGTTGAATCCTGTTTGTGCGGCGGTACTGTCGGTACTGGCTGCAAATGTCGTCCACGCGCAAGAAAACCTAGCGGTGATGGAAGAAGTGGTCGTTACGGCGAATAGGATTGAGCAGCCGATCTCGAAGGTGGCGGGCAGTGTCGCGGTAGTGACGGGGGATGCGCTGGAAGAGAGAGGCGTGACCGAGCTGTACGATGCGCTGCAAGGCGAGCCCGGCGTGAGCGTGACGGGCGGTGCGGGCCGACCACAAAACATCACCATTCGTGGTATGACGGGCAATCGTATCAGCATCATTCGCGATGGCATTCGCTCTGCTGACGGCTTTGGCGCCAATGACATCAATGATCAAGTGGGGCGCGATACCTTTGATCTTGCCAATGTAAGTACCATTGAGCTTATCAAGGGAGCGAGCTCATCGGTGCATGGTTCGGGGGCGATTGGCGGCGCGGTGATCTTAAAATCCAAGCAGCCGAGTGATTTTTTGCAAGGCAAGGATTTCTACGCCGATGTTTCTGGCACGTACACCGACATCAGCCAAAAGTACAAAGGTGCGAGCAATCTCGCCTTTCGTTCTGGCGATACTGACAGCCTGATCAGCGTGGCTTACTGGCAAGGGCAAGAGACGCGCAATTTTGATCAAGATTCCTATAACCGTGAGCTTGATGGTTATAGCGTGGCGTACAGCCTCAACCATTTTTACAGCGATGAGCTGATGTTAAAAGCGCGCGCCGAGCTGTACACACAAAACCAAACTCGTTTGGAAGGCTCCGCCTCGATTCAAAAAGATGGAGAGTGGAAAATAGAAGACTTCGCGCAAGATCAAAGCAGCGAAGAATACAGCGCTTACCTTGGCGCTGAACTTACCCCGCTGGATCCCACTTGGTTCCGTCAGTTAGATACGAAACTCTATTGGCGTCATACTGAGTCAGACGAGCAAACCAACCGTTTGATGCATCAAGTGGATCACAATAATTTGCTGGTCAAGCGCCGCGAACAGGAACACAAAACCTTCACCGATGAAACAATCGGCATGCGCGCTGATTTCACGCAGTCGCTTTTCGCCGCAGGCGCAGATCATCAGCTGGCATTTGGCATCGAACTGGCAAGTGACTACTACCAACGCACCGATCGCGATAAGGTGCTGGATTGGAACGGCGTCAAAATCTCAGCCAAGCAGCCGTTTGCCCCGGCTCGCGCTTACAACCTTGGGCTGTATGTGCGAGACATGATCGAGTTGCAACAATGGACCCTTACCGGCGGCTTGCGCTTTGACGCTCATCGCTTGACGCCAGATGCCGATGGCGAAGTCGGCGGTTTCCCGCTGAAAGATATCGACAGTTCAGAGCTGTCGCCGAGTTTGTCGTTGTCGCGCGAGCTATTTGCCAACAACCGGGTTTATCTCTCTTACAACCACGGTTACCGAGCCGCGGAATATGACAAAGCCTATGGCTATGTGTCACACGAGTTCGTTCCTCTGACCCCTTTCGTGATTGCGCCGAATCTGGATCTTAAAGCGGAAACCTCGGAATCTTTTGAGATTGGCAGCAAATTTGATAACGGCCGCGTGCGTTTGTCGCTGGCTGCGTTTTACAACAAGTTCGACAATTTCATCGATATCGTCACCATCAGCTTTGATACCAACAGCGGCAATTATATCAAGCAATATCAAAACCTTGAGGGCGTAGAAACGTATGGCGCAGAAGTCTCTGCGGGTTACGCCTTGAGCCAAAAGTGGGACGTCGGCGCCAAGCTGGGTTACGTCGATGGGAAAGAGGCAGACGGCGATTACATTCGCAGTATCACGCCACTGGAAGGCAGTGTGTCGCTCGGCTATCACGTGCAAGATTTTAGTGCCTACGGCTTATGGAGCTGGGCAACGGCGATGGATCGCGTACCGACCTGCCAAACCGATCTCGGTTTAGCGGCTCAGTGTGCCATCACCAGCGCGTGGAATCGTGTGGATATCGGGGCGACCTACCAGCTGTCTAAAGATCTTCGTCTCAGTGCGACGATCGCCAACCTGTTTGACAAAAAGTACATCCGTTATCAAGACGTTGCCGGCATTCTTGACCAAGACAAGCACTACTCGAGTGAGCCGGGACGCTATTTCACTCTCAATGCCAAATATCAGTTCTAGGATTTCACCATGAAGTTAACCCCTTTAGCGCTGTCACTTTTGGTTGCGGCAGCGCCAGCGATTCAGGCCGGACAGTGGGATTACCCTGCCGAAGGCACGACGGTCGCCGATGCCGCGCAAGCCAAAAGCTACCTTGATGCCCATTATGCGCAGGACGGCGAGTTTATCTTGCGCTACCAAACGGCGTCGAAGCTGGGCCGCCATTACAATTTTGATGTTTGGGTCAATGGTGTTTATCAGCCGCAGCGCGCCTTGGTCGTGACGACTAACCCAGAGCAGCAAGTGGTGCGTGTGTTTAAAAGTGTGCAAGACACGCAGCTGCGTAACGGCCAAGCGCTGGTGGCGGCAGAAATCGAGTCACCGCGCACGCTGGAAGCAAAGGAGCCGCCAGCACTGAGCTCAGGTAGTTTACTGGATGTTACAGTCTCGCTGTTTGACCCAGATCTGCGCACCATGCAGCAACAAGCGGCGCCAGAGACGGTCTGGTCCTCATTGGATGAATACCCGCAAGCGGTCGAGTATGTTGAGAAATCCATTCAAGTTTTGCAAGCCGATGGCCAGCTCTACCTTGCCAATCCGCGTGTTAAGCAAGTGGACGCGCAGGCGCTGCTCGCGGTCACTGAGCAGGGTGGCGAGCCTGTGCGTGACAGTGGTGATTTCTTAGCGCCTGAGGGCGTTGAAGCATTTCCTTCTATTGATGCGTTGCAAAGTGTGCGTTTGGGTGACGACGCTTTTCCGCAGCTCATGGCGTTTTATCATCTCGATAGCTCGCTGCGCTATTTAGCCAGCCTGAACTACACCTTGTTTAGAGAGCCACTGCGTTTTGATGCGCGCGGTTTAGCCAAGGACAATTCCAGTTACTACTACGGCCCGCGTGCGGTGATGTTCGGTATCGGTGGCGCGTCGCCTGACGCCATCGATGCCGACGTGATCCGTCATGAGCTCGGTCACGGCATTCATTATCAGATAGTACCGGACTGGGCTTATGGACACACAGGAGCGATTGGCGAAGGGCTGGGAGACTATTGGGCAGGCAGCGCCAGCTATCGTCAGCAATATTTGGACGCTTCTCGTCGCGGTCAAGAGTTTGAGATTGATACCGTATTTAATTGGGATGGTGTGTTTGGCGTGCGCCGCTCGACCCGCAGCTTGTGGAATCAGCGCGCGCGCTACTTCGAAGAGGCCGAATACCCCGCGCACGTGAGTGTGGGAGGTGAATTAGGTGACGAGCTTTGGTCAACGCCGCTGTTTCAAGCGCTCAAAGCGGCGGTCGCCCGTTATGGTGATGGCAGTGACAGCGTGTTTCGAGAGTTTGACACCATTGTGCTTGAGGGCATGTACGGGGTTGGCCGTGGGGTAAAAATGCACGATTTAGCGGAGTCGACGGTTTTTGCTGCCAAAACGCTGTTTCCAAACAAGGAATATGCGCAGTTTCTTATTGAAAGCTTCAATCGTCATAACCTGCTCAAAGCGCCATTCAACGTGCGCTACAACTCCCGTTACATTGGACAAAACGAGCCAGTTGAACTCAGCCTGACGGCCAATGAGCGCCAAGCGAGCATTCAAGGTCAATGGCAGCTCAACGGAGCGAAGGTGCGAGAGATCGCGACCACCTTATCGGATGCGCAAACCTTGCAGGTCGCACTGCCCGATGGGCTTGTTTGTGGCGCGCAGTTTGACTCGACAGTGGCGTTGGATTATCAGTTCGCCGACAGACTAAAAGCGCAGTCGTGGCGCGACATCGTATCGCTAGTGAACGGCACGCCGCTGCTGCAAACCCCAGCCAGAAACCTGAATGCGCCTTTGCTGGATGCCAAAGTCGATAGCCAAGGCAGGACTAGCCCCGGCAACAAGATCTTTGTGCAAACCCTAACCGACAAAACGCGCAAAATTGACAGCAGCTTCGCCGTTTATTTGCACATCGAGCACAGCGCACTGCAAGACCTGCAGGTGACGTTGATCTCTCCGCAAGGCAAATCGGTGCCACTGCTCAGTCACCAATCTGGCTCTCAACACGGTTTTCAAGGTTACTTCACGGCTCAGTATGACGAGGAGCTGCAAGCGCTACTTGGCGAGCCAAGCTGGGGCACTTGGCGTCTTGAAATATCTGATCGCATCTCGGGGAACGTTGGGGTTCTGAAATCGTGGGGCGTAAGTCATTTTGCTCAATATCAGTGCAGTGCGGGCAGCCGCAACAATACGGATGGTGAGAGCCAGAGCAGCCGTTCCGGTGGCAGCGGTTCTCCTTTTGCTTTGCTCGGGCTGCTACTGCTTGCCATGGTGAGAGCCTTGCGCTCTCGATAACAACAAACGCAATTTACTAGAAGAAGATCAATCTATGAAGTTTCAATATTCTGTCATTGCTATCTCTTTAGCTCTTGCTGGCTGCGGTGGTGGAGGCGGCGGTAGCGGTAGCGGTAGCGAAGTGCCAACCTACCAAGTGTCAGGAAATATCGCGATGCCCGGTTCACTGCTCGATACGTCGGTGTGTATCGATGACAACCAAAATTTTGTCTGCGATAGCACTGAGCTGAAAGCGAAAAGCGACAATAGCGGCAAATTCTCTCTTACCTCGACCAACAAAAACATCTTGATCAGCACGATCCTGGCGCAAGTGGATAACGGAGCAGGGCAGGTCGTACCGCTGGCGGCTCCGGGGCAACGACTCGCCCAGGGGAATCGCATCAATGGCGTGACCACCTTGCTGGCGGGGTTGGTCAATGATGGTTACACCTTAGAGCAAGCGGAGCAGATCGTGCAATCGCAGTTGACCGCGGCGGGCGTATCGCTAAGTGGCAGTGTGCTGGCAAATGCCAGTGAAAACGCGTTGGTGACGCTGGAACAAAACACGCTGGCCTTGCTGGCTGAGATGACGACAGATCAAATGAGAAGCGGCGTTTCGTTGTTAGCGCAGGATCTGAGTTTTGACGGCAAATCCCTCACGGCTGCGCTCCTTACTTCACCGGAGCGCGCTGCACTCGTTGCGAACATCGTCTCCGAAGTACAGCGTCGTATCGGCCACAATGATACAGGCGCGACACTCTATTTCACCGATGGCGATCAAGAGGTGGCGGAAGCGCAAGAGTCTTACCCTGGGCAGGATGCAGAATATGGCCTTGATAACAGCGACCAACAAACGCTGACGGGCAACGGTTTCAAATTTGTTAAGTTGGATGCCAAAGGTCAAACCTTAGCCGATGACGCGACCAATTGGGCTTGTACGCTGGATGAGCGTAGCGGGCTGGTGTGGGAAAACAAAAGTGGCGATGCCAGCTCAGTGCAGTTTAAGGATCGCACCTTTGTGTTTGAGTCACAGACTTTCAAACCTTACAGCGACGATCTGCAAGTGGTTGGTTGTGTCGAGGCCAAAGACAATCTCTGCTCTACCCAACAATACGTTGCACACATGAACCAACAAAGTCTGTGTGGCATCACTCAGTGGCGTTTGCCGACCTACCTTGAGTTTTACGACATCATCGACTTTGGGGAAACGGCCAAAGATGAAAACGATCAAGTCTATGGTCTCGATGTCCGCTATTTCCCCCAGCAGACACAAGGCAGCCCAGATCTTAATACTGGCGCGATTTGGCTGAACAACATTAGCTTCAACAGCTATTCGCCATATCAAACTTTGGGCGTGGTTCAGTTTCCGGTGGTCGCGACCAAAGGTGCGGATCGTGGATACGTGAGCTTTGTGGAAATTTACTCCGATAAGGTGAGCCCAGATAGCGGTACTTCCTTCCAATTCCCAATCCGTCTGGTTGCAGCAAAGGAGCAGTAAGATGAAAAAATTAATCACCGCACTGGCGCTCGCTGCGGCGTCTCAAACGGCGATAGCCGCGCAAGAGTGTTCAATTGATATCGCCAAAAGTGCCCCAAACTCGCGTTATGATTACTCCGCGCAAGGTACAGTAACCGATTTGAAAACAGGTTTGACGTGGATGCGCTGCCCGGTTGGTATGAGTTGGAATACGGCGCAGCAAGCGTGTACGGGTACGGCTGACCAGGTGACGTGGCAAAGTGCACTTTTGACCGCCCAGCAGATCCGCGATGAGTCGGGTAACCATGCACTGCACAATTTTGCGGAGAAAAAGCAGTGGCGTTTGCCAAACATTAAAGAGTTGGTCGCTTTGACCGAGCACGCTTGCTTCGGCCCGGCGATGAATGGGACGGCGTTTGCTAGCGGCTACACGGTGGAAACAGGGGATTTAAGCGGTTATATCTGGAGCAACACACCAAGTGGTGATGGGCAGGGGATCATGACCTTTGATTCCGTTAATGGTGAGGTGTACAACTACCCTCATTCTGCGCAGAGCAGCACCTTCTCAATGTTATTGGTGACCGACGAACAATAATCAAGGTGCAGATGCGAATCGCTGTCTACTAAAACTCAGCGATTTACTGAAAATCAATAGCAACAAGCTCCGCACTGGCGGAGCTTGTTCTTTTTCGTCACATGAAATGGTTTATCGAGGCGCTCAAAGCAAAATCCTAAGCTTTAAACCTTGAAGTAAGCCAATTGTTGCTTTTGGTTCTCCGCCAAGTTAGAAAGCTCGTGGCTCGCCGCCGCCGCTTGGGTAATGCCTGTAACATTTTGACTCACCAGTTCGTAGATATTGCTCAGATTGCTGTTGATGTCTGACGTCACCTGATTTTGTTCTTCAGACGCGGTCGCCACTTGAGCGTTGATCAGTGCCAGTTCTTCAATCGAATGGCTGATCTCCTGCAGTGTGGCACTGACATCGCTGGCCAAGGTTTGGTTACTGGTCAGCATTTGCAAACTGGAGTTCATGCTCTCGTTGGCCCGCCCCGATTGATTTTGCAGCTCTTCAATGATGGCTTGGATCTCTTTGGTCGAGTCTTGCGTTCTTGCTGCGAGCATACGTACTTCATCGGCGACCACCGCAAACCCTCGGCCGCTTTCACCCGCTCGCGCTGCTTCTATGGCGGCGTTGAGCGCGAGTAGGTTGGTTTGCTCCGAGATGCCTTGAATCACTTCAATCACTTTGCCAATTTGTTCCGATTGGGTTTTCAGCGAGGTGACCACTTGGGCGGCGTTGTTAAGCTGCTCGGCCATCTTGTCGTTGGCACGGCTGTTTTGTTCGAACATATTTAGGCTACGTTTAGCCAGTTGATTGGCTTGATTGGCAGCACCATCTGCTTTGGCCGCGTTGGCGGTCACATCGGCGGCGGTCGATTCCATCTGGTTGACGGCGGAAGCCACCTGTTCGACTTCGCTCTTTTCTTGATCAGAGTTGACACTCGACTGTGTCATTACGGCAGCAAGTTCGGTCGACGCTGACGCCACATCGACACTGATACGCACCAGAGAATCGACGGTTTGGCGTAACTGCTTCACCGTGCTGTTGACATCTTGCGCCAGTTGCGCGACTTCATTTTTGCCTTCTACCTCGGCGTTAACCAGCAAGTTACCGCTGGCGACTTGTTGCATCGTCTGCTGCAAAGCTCGGATCGGCTTAACGATCAGGCTGGCTAACAGCAGGCTAATCAGCGCGGCGACGGTCAGAATGCCAATCATGGCGAACACGGATACCATCAGGGTTTTATCGTGCTGTTGCCCCGTTTCGCTGACCTCATCTAATGCCATCTGATTGAGCTTTGTGGACAGTCGATCAATCGCTTTCACCATCTCTTCGCCAGCGAAGCGATAGGCGCTCATGGCGTTATCGTATTGCTCCTGAAAGCCCGGTGGCGGGTAACGCTCGTGATGCTTGGTATTGAGCAGTGGCAGCATGGTATTGCGAGAATAGCTTACGTAGTGATCCAGCGCCTGACGCATTTGCTGCGTCTCCGTTTCTAAGCCATCCATGGTGCTTATCTGGTTAAGCAAGAGGCGAATATTGCTTTGTCTCTCACCGAGGACTTGACTCAAGGTACTGACATCATCGGGATTAAACAGGCTATAAATGGCCTTGATGCGCATGGCGTACATGTTATCGACGATTTCGCCCAACTCACTTTTGTGTACGATGAGCTGCTCTGTGGAGACAGTGACGCGTTCAAACGCCTGCTTAAGTGTGCTTGTGCCTACGGTGAGCCCTGCGAGTAAAAGAACAATGGTAAACGCGACCGGCAGCAAAATTTGTGCCTTGATCGACAGTGCGCTAAGTAATTGACGCATTAAAACAACCCTCTGTATTTATTTTCTAAATGATAATAAATATTATTTGTGATTTATACATAAATCTATCAATTGAAATTTGGCCTATTCAACCACTTATTTTGTCAAAAATATCACTACTAATTTGCTGTGTGTCTCAAATCGGTGAGATGGTGCGAACGAGTGCCGATTTCTTGCGCATATCTGTAACTTTTGATGAATAGATTGCTTGTTGAGAGTCGGTTCTAGCAGGTATGGCGCGGTTTTTAGTCCAGGGCGCAAATAATGTTTTTCTCGCCTATTTTCTCTAAGTAGTGGCTGCGATTATTAATTGATCAATCAGCAATGTGTCATAGAGGGTTCAATTAAGTGAAACACAAATGTCACATTCGCGTCCTAAAGTGAGCTTCGTTCAAGTAAAACACAACGGCAATCGAGCCATAAAGGATATTGTGATGAAAAAGACAGTAATCGGTGCAATCGCTCTATTGGGCGCTCTGACAGTGACCTCAGCTTCTGCTAAAGAAACTATCTCTGCAGTGGGTTCAAGCAGTGTAACTCCACTGATGGAAGTTTTCTCTGAAACGTACATGAAGAAAACCCCAAATGTATTTATCGAAGTACAAGGACCGGGTTCTTCTGCTGGTGTGAAAGCGGCGAAAAACGGCAGTGCCGACCTTGGCATGTCATCTCGTGACCTAAAATCTTCTGAAAAAGAGCCAACTTTGGTTGAAGAAGTGGTCGCTCGTGACGGTATCGCAGTGGTGGTTAACCCTAAAAACACGCTAAAAGGCCTGACGGCTGAACAAGTGACTGCAATTTACAAAGGTGAAGTGACCAACTGGAAACAAGTTGGCGGCGAAGACAAACCAATCGTTGCGATTACTCGTGACACCGCTTCGGGTACTCGCGGCGCATTCGAAGACATCATGAGCTTGAAAAAGAAAGTCTCTGGTAAAGAAGTATCGGCTATCTCTCAACGCGCTCAAGTCGCCAACGGTAACGGTGCGCTGAAAACTATGGTTGCTTCAAACCCATACGCAATTGGTTATATTTCACTGGGCACTGTGGATGAATCCGTTCACGCACTCGCGATTAACGGTACCGACGCATCGGTAGCTAACGTGAAAAACGGCTCTTACAAAGTAGCGCGTCCTTTCCTCGTGCTTTACAAGCAAGGCAAACCTTCAGCAGAAACTCAGAAGTTCCTAGATTGGATGCTGACACCTGAAGCACAAACTCTGGTAGAGAAAGAAGGCTACATCTCAGTTCACTAATCAATATCGCTCAATTTGCTCAGCCCTGATTGTGGGCTGAGCGTTTTCTATCCACTTCGAACTTTATCGAAACGTGAGATTTTATAATGACCATCGCAACTCGTAGTGAAAAGCTTATGAACAGTGAAGCCAAAGCTATTAGCAAATCCGGTTTACGTACACAAAAGAGAGTTGACTGGCGGGAACGTATCTTCCACGGTCTTTTCTTAACCAGCGCGGTGATTGGCATCGTCTCTTTGGCTGTGATTGCCTACTTCATTGTGCGAGAGAGTATTCCCGCTTTCCAAGAGGCTGGTGTTTCAGGCATCGTACTCGGTGAAGATTGGCTGCCACCTGCACTTTATGGTGTCGCGACCATGATCGTCGCTTCAATGGTGTCCACCTTTGGCGCTGTTTTGGTTGGTGTGCCTGTCGGGGTGTTAACCGCCATCTTTATCGCAGAAATTGCGCCAAAGCGTGTCGCCGATATCATTCGTCCAGCGGTTGAACTGCTCGCCGGCATCCCCTCGGTCGTTTACGGCTTCTTTGGCCTAGTTATCATCGTACCTCTGATCCAAAACGTTTTTGACGTCCCAGCGGGTAACACCATTTTGGCAGGGATTATTGTGCTTGGTGTGATGATTCTGCCGACGGTAATTACCGTATCAGAAACCTCGATTCGTGCGGTGCCAAGAGCTTACAAAGAGGGCTCCTTGGCGCTGGGTGCTTCGAAAATTTTTACTATCTTCAAACTGCTTGTTCCTGCTGCGCGCAGCGGCATCATGACTGGCGTTATTCTAGGAATTGGCCGAGCGCTTGGCGAAACTATGGCCATCATTATGGTGATGGGCAACGCTCCAGCCATGCCACAAGGCATTTTAGACTCCGCTCGTACACTGACGGCAAACATCGCGATTGAGATGTCCTATGCCAGTGGTGTGCACGCCAATGCACTCTACGCCACAGGTGTCGTGCTGCTGGTGTTCATCATGATGCTCAACGCATCTCTGCTTTACCTTAACCGAGAAAAAGCGAAGTAATCGTTTGTGAAGGTGACAATTATGGATCGCGCAAAATTAAAACAAGCACGTCAGTTTAAAGACAATGTGTTAAGTGGCTTTATCTGGTTGGCAGCGGCTCTGACCGTTGGCTTCCTCTTCTGGATCATCTGGTACATTCTGTCGAATGGCTTACAGCACGTGGATTGGAATTTCATTACCGACGATTACACTCGTACGGGTGATGAGCACGGCATCTTCCCGATGATCATCTCAACCATTTACATGGTTATTGCTTCTATCGCAGTAGCGGCGCCTCTGGGCATCATGACCGCGATTTATTTAACCGAATACGCCAAAGTGGGTAGCCGCTTGGTCAAGGTGATTCGCTTCTGTACTGAATCGCTGGCAGGTATTCCATCAATTATCTTCGGTCTGTTTGGTATGACGTTTTTCGTTGCCATTCTTGGCCTTGGTTTCTCGATTCTCTCCGGCGCGTTAACCCTGAGTATTCTGATTTTGCCTGTGATTATCCGTACCACGGAAGAGGCGTTGATGGCCGTGCCACAGACATATCGCGAAGGCTCTTACGGTTTGGGCGCTTCTAAAATTTACACTATCTGGCGTTTGATTCTTCCAAGCGCAATGCCAGGTATCTTAACCTCGGTCATTCTAAGTATTGGTCGTGTCATCGGTGAATCCGCGCCTGTGTTCCTCACAGCAGGCATGGTTGCACGTATTCCTGATTCGTTATTCGATTCAGGCCGTACGCTAACGGTTCACCTTTATAAGCTAACCACAGAGCTGTTTACCATCGAAGAGTGGAATCAGGCTTACGGTACAGCAACGGTGCTGATTGTATTGGTCCTTCTGATCAACATGGTGACCAAACTGATCGCCAAGCGCTTCAACACCGCAACGTATTAATCACTGCGCGCTTTCGCAGGTTAAATGACACGAATTTTCCGATTTAGAGATGAAGAACATGAACAAATTTGATATCGAAAACTTAGACCTTTTCTACGGCGACAACCAAGCGCTAAAAGCGATCAATCTACCGATTCCTGTCCGCCAGGTGACGGCGCTAATCGGCCCTTCAGGCTGCGGAAAATCGACGCTGCTGCGCTGCCTCAACCGCATGAACGACCTGATTGAAGGGGTAAAAATCACCGGTAAATTGGCGATGGATGGTGAAGATATTTATGGCAACGTTGATGTCGCCGATCTGCGCATCAAAGTCGGCATGGTGTTCCAAAAGCCAAACCCGTTCCCAATGAGCATCTATGAAAACGTGGCCTATGGCCTGCGTGCCCAAGGCATCAAAGACAAAAAACACATCGATGAAGTAGTAGAAAGCTCTCTACGCAGTGCCGCGCTGTGGGATGAAGTGAAAGATCGCTTGAAATCACACGCGTTCGGCCTTTCTGGTGGTCAGCAACAGCGTTTGTGTATTGCTCGAACGATTGCCATGGAGCCGGATGTGATTCTGATGGACGAACCGACCTCCGCACTTGACCCGATCGCAACGCACAAAATCGAAGAGTTGATGGAAGAGCTGAAGAAGAACTACACCATTGTTATCGTAACCCACTCGATGCAGCAAGCGCGCCGTATCTCCGACCGTACCGCTTTCTTCCTGATGGGAGAGTTGGTGGAGCACAACGAGACGCAAGTGATTTTCGGTGAGCCGAAAGATGACCGTACTCGCGGCTATGTGAATGGTGACTTTGGTTAATACCGAATTGCTGGCATACAATATTATAACTACAAGCGATGGTAAATCTTGCCCCTCATACGAGGGGCTTTTTTCTATTTGTGGTAATAAAAAGCCTCATAAGATAGCAAGTCTGTTGGCACTTAAACTGTTGCCGCTATCGTATTTGTGACTATTCAACGGGCAAATTTGCGAAGCACTTAACAGCTGATTGTTAATGCGATTGATTGCACATTGACTCCTCGCTAACTTTAATTCGAGAGAATAATTAAGTGGTGTAGCAAGGTGAAGATCAGGAACTTTACACGTAAGGTATCGTCAACGAGGGATCATCGACTGTTGGCGCAAACCATCTTTGAGTTTTTGTCTGAGTTGGTGGGTCCGAAAGCGATGGTGATTTTCGACGATCCGCTGATCAACACCTCTTTTACTTTGCAATACCGTCATGGTGAACCGTGCAGTTTAAGCGAGTTTCCTGCCACCTTTTGGTCATGGGCGGGCCAGTTTGATACTTCGGAAAGCTTAATTCCTCTGGCCATCAACACCTGCAACTGGGATCACCAACAGCCTTTAGGTGGCGCCAGCTACATCATGATGCTGGACAACTATCCGATGCTGCGTACCTATTTGTTAATTCAGGGCGTAAACGAAGGCTCAGCGCACCATATTTATGAAGAGACCCACGATGTGATGCAACTGGCTGCGGCGCGCTGGCAGTGCATCCGCGCCGAAAAACACGCTTGCTTGGAAGTGAAAAATCGCGATATCCGTGAAGCGCAATACATTGACGAAATCAATCAGCGTGAGCGGTTTATCGACAACATGAAGTTGGTGCAGCAAGTGGCATTAGAAATTTCAAACCCCGGTTCGCTCAACGATCTCTACCGAATGGCAGTCGAGGCGCTGCGTGATCGCCTTGGTTTTGACCGCTCAACATTCATGTTGCTCGATATGAAAAAACGCTGTTTTAGCGGTACTTACGGTACCGACGAACACGGCAATACCGTCAGCGAATTCCACACTCAATACGATCTACACCAACTTGGTGAAGAGTACATCACCGCACTCTCCTCGCGTGAAACCAACCTGGTAGTGATTGATGAAACGCCGCTCTATACGGCTGGCAAAGTGGTCGGGCAGGGTTGGAATGTGATGCTGATTTTGCGTGACGGAAACGAGCCCTTCGGCTGGCTAGCGCTGGATAATTTTATTCACCGCAAACCCATCACCAGCTATCAAAAGCAGATGTTGCAGTCGTTCGGTGCGCTACTGTCGCAGATCTATATCCGTAAACGGCAAGAGCAAAACGTGCGCATGTTGCACTCCAGTATGGTGGAGTTGTCGCGTTGCACCACAGTGAGCGACGTGTGCCGTTCGGCGGTCAGTTTTGCCATTACTCACCTAGGCGTGGATCGCATGGCGGTGTTTCTCACCGATGAGAGCTGCTCTTACATGCAAGGGACTTGGGGTACGGACATTCAAGGCAATGTGGTCGACGAGTCCTATTTCTTTGGTGAAACACAAGATTATTCGTTGATTAATCTCGCTCGCTCTATGCCTAACGAAGTCGCGTTTGAAGAGTCAGTACCAATTTATCACGATTGCAATATTGTCGGTTTTGGCTGGGGAGCGATGACGCTACTCACCAGCAATAGCGATGGCCCGATTGCATTCATTGCGGTTGACAACCTATTAACCCGTGGGCCGCTGACCTCGCAACTGCGAGAGGTAATCCGTATGTTTGCCTCCAGTTTGGCTGAGGTGTTGCAACGCACTCAGGCGCAGGAAGCGATTCGTGAGCTCAATGAAAATCTGGAAAAAGAGGTGCGTAAACGCACGCTGGAGCTGGAACAAGCGAATCTGCAACTGGAAGTGCTCTCTAAACTCGATCCTCTCACACGGCTTGGTAACCGCCGCATGCTCGAACATGTTATGGAAACCGCTTGCCACAATGACGATGAGCAGGAACTCGCTTTTGGTTTGATCTTGCTTGATATCGACCACTTTGGCTTGTTCAACAACCATTACGGCCATTTAGAAGGCGACATTGCCTTGATACGCATCGGCCACATTCTTGAGCATCACACGCAAAATGAAGAAGAAGTGTTCTGCCGCATTGGCGGTGAAGAATTTGTTTTGTTGATGGTAGGGAGCGATGAAAAGACGGTCAGAGCAAGAGCAGAAAGTATTCGAGCGCGGATTGAACAAGAGCAAATTAAGCACGAAGTGAATCCGCATGGCCATTTGCTGACCGTTTCTGTCGGCGTATCAAGCAAACGAGCCTATGGCCGCGACCTGCATTTTGATCGCCTTTATCAACAAGCCGACCAAGCGCTCTACCGAGCAAAAGAAACGGGGCGCAACCGAGTGTGTCATTATCACGATATCGTTGAAGCGCTCACCGAATAATGGCCATCAATCGATGGCCAAAAAATTTTCGTGACGTGGTGAGGCCATTTACAACTTGGCGAGCGGCTGTTCCTGTCTGTTGTGACTTTTCCCTACGCGACTAAGCAAAAGCTTCAGTGGTTCGGGCGTCCAACTTCCCGCTTGGGCTGAAAAGTGCGCTTGATTCATTAACTCAAGCTGCTGCTCAATTTCCGCACGTAACGCGGCGTCTACCTTATGTTGGTTTAGCCAAATGCGCGTGGCCGCCTCAATCTGCGCCGCGTCGCCCCGCTCAATCGCTTGCAGTACCGAGTTTTCGCCCATCGTGAGCGCCTGTTGCTGATGAGGTGCCTGCGTGCGACGAGTTTGGCGGCGCCAGTAAAGTGCAAAGGCAAGCAGAGTGAGAACCCACAGCGCGGCAAACAGGCTCGTGAGATAAACCCAAATGGGGGATGCGCCGCTTTCTGCCGCCGCGTTCTGGTTGCTTTCGTTGTTGACCTGACTTGCCGCCGGCAAGGTTGGCAGGCTCAACACTTGTGAACTGCTCGGTGTGATGTCTAGGGTTAGCCCAGCGAGCGTCGCGCGTTTTGGCTGATCGCTTTGCGTGTTCCACCAATCGATACTCAGTTCAGGTAACGTTAAACGGCCTGTTTGGCTTGGGATCAGCACCTGTTTGACCGTCATTTCTACACTGCCATCATCAGCGGTACTAAACTGTGGCTTTTCTGGGTAGACACGCACCGAGTCGGGATAATTGATCGCAATCTCCGGTAGCAGGTCGGCCGAGATCCCTTTGGTTTTGAGCTTGATAATGCGTGAAATCGCACTCCCTTGTTCCACGCTGTCTAAATTTCCCCCTTGGCTGGTTTGCCAGCTTTGGGTCAGTGCAAGTTGGCTCGCGGGCAACCAAGGCCGACTAGCGTTGGCCGGGATGGCTTTCACTTCAATGTGTTTCGATTCACCGCTGCTGTTGAGCGATAGCAGGCGGGCCGAGCCGGTTAGGCTGTCGCCATAAATCAGTGAGCCCTGAAACTGCGGGCCTTGGATTTCATACTCGCCTGCTGTTTGTGCGCTGATGAGGTAGTTTTGCTCGACCACGGTCACTTGCAGTCCTTGTTCGACTATTTGGTATTGCTTGCTTTGCCCGACAGGCTGCATCGACAAACCGTTTACTGAGGGCGGAACGATGCGCGGGTTTTCCAAACGTCTTGGGTCCGCTTTAATGCGGATCTCCACTTTTAGCGGTGTGGTCTGCGCGGGGTAGAGCGTTTGTTGCCCGAGCTGCATCGAGTATTGGATGATGTCGCTCACCTTTGGCGTATTGCTATCGCTTGAGACGATCAACTCGATGGGTTGACTTTGCAGCCCTCCCGCACTGAACGCGGGAATAGTCAGGTTCCCAGTACGTTTTGGCGAGATGGAAAGTACCCATTCACTTTTTTGTGAGTACTGACCGTTGATGTAGTTCTTGGCTGAGCTGAACTGAGGCCCCGATTTGAAGAAATCGTTGTCGAGTACACTCAAATCAATGTCGCTGGAATCGACAGAAAAATCGGCGCGAATGCGCAGCTCGATCAGCTCATTTTGTGCCAATCGGGTCTTATTGACGCTGGCAACCAAGGAGTTTGCCAAGGCATGCTGACTGACAAAGCCAATCAGCAAGATAAGAAACAGGCTTAACTTTTTCATCGGGTTTCGCTACCAAGTTTTTCCATTGTTATCCGGTTTAGGTCTCTTTTGTGCTTGCAACAAGATCTGCACTTTGAGCAAATAAGCAGGGTCGCGAGCACTCTCTATCGCCTCCAACTTGCGTTTATCAGCATCCACTTCGTCTTGCTTTGCCTGAACGCTTGGCTGTTGTTCGCTATTGCTACTTTCTGTGGAGTTGGGTTTGCCTTGTTGCTCTTGCTCTTGCTCTTGCTCTTGTGCTTTGGCAGTTTCTTGAGGCTTTGACTCTGCGTCTTCGCGGCGATCATCTTGCGCATTTTTTTTATCTGCTGACGACGATTTTTCTGCCGTTTTTTCTTGACGGCTGCTCTCTGAACTCGAAGACTGCTGTTGCTGTTGCTGTTGCTGTTGCTGTTGCTGTTGCTGTTGCTGTTGCTGTTGCTGTTGCTGTTGCTGTTGCTGTTGCTGTTGCTGTTGCTGTTGCTGTTGCTGTTGCTGTTGCTGTTGCTGTTGCTGTTGCTGTTGCTGTTGCTGTTGTTTTTTCTGTTGCTGTTGCTGTTGCTGTTGCTGTTGCTGGTGCGCTTGCTTTTGCTGTTGCTGTTGCTTTTGCGTTTGATAT
>NZ_JZAM01000329.1:0-8075 GCF_000960595.1 Vibrio sp. S234-5 | reverse complement strand
CAAGTTTCTCTGTGCTGCCGCTCGACTTGCATGTGTTAGGCCTGCCGCCAGCGTTCAATCTGAGCCATGATCAAACTCTTCAATTAAAAGTTTTTTGAAGCTTGCGCTTCGGCTCAATGAATACTGAATAAATTGACTGTGCCGAATCTTGCGATTCGTTTTGGTCACTCAGTTCATTGATAAATCTTTTGGATTATCATCAACGAGTGCCCACACAGATTGATAGGTTTATATTGTTAAAGAGCTTTTCTAACGACTTTCTGAACAATCCGTCTCATCGTCAGGGGTGCGTATCTTACACCGTAACACTTGAGAGTCAAGAAGTTTTTCCTTTCTTTTTTCTCTCTTCACTAACTCGGCTGTGACTTGCGTCGCACTCCGTGTCGATGAAGCGGCATTATAGGGAGAAGTTTCTCGGGCGCAATACTTTTTTCTATTTTTCGATTTAAACGCTCAAACATTCAGCAAAATGGTGTTTTTTGTCGGTTTTTTCAGCACATTTGAAACCCATCACAGCAATTGGTTGGAAAAACACCAAGCATAAACGTAAGATCTCTGCGTCTATTTTGTTAATAGGCACAACTCTTTTCTCTCTCCATTATGTAGTAAATAGATATGACGTATAAAAAAGCCATTCTGAGCGCAGTTTTAGCCATAGTGGGTGGGCTCATTCTTACGCAGGTCGAAGTTTCTCCTGCGATTAGTTTTGTTCTTGGTGTCGTCTGCACGTTTTTTATTTTCACTTTTCTTAACGACACACCAACACCAAGTAATGATGATCCCGCAATTGCGACCAAAACCCTTTATGTAGGAAATCTACCTTATAAGTCGAACGAAACCGATATTCGTCAACTCTTCGCTCAGCACGGTGAAGTGTATGCTGTGCGTCTGATGAAAGATAAACGGACGGGTAAACGACGAGGGTTTGGTTTTGTTGTTATGGCGAGCACCGACGCGCAACACGCTGTAGATGCTTTAAATGAGAAGGAATACATCCAAAGAACTCTGAAAGTGCGTATCGCTAACGATCCGAAATCTCAGGAAGCGGATACATCTCTATCGGATTAAATCCCATATCCATTACCGAACGGTTCAGCGCTTGCTCTTCCCAGGGCTGCGCTGTACTGAAAATGCGCCACGTTTGGTTGTTTTGCCATGCTTCCAGAGCGGGTAGCAGAGCTTGTACTCTTCTTGCAATCGCCTGACCTGAATCCACCAGCGCGATTTCTTCTCCGAGCACCTGCTGGATCTCTTCTTTTATCAGTGGGAAATGTGTACAGCCTAAGACGGCGACGTCGACTTTATTGCGCATCGGTTGCAAGATGTCGGACAGTTCTTGCAAATCGATCGCTCGACCTCGCAGTTTCTCTTCGGCGATATCAACCAACCGCGTCGACCCAAGCAGTTCCACCTCTTTTTCTTTGACAAAATCACGGATCAAATCATGAGTATATTGCCGAGTCACTGTCGCGGGTGTTGCGATAAGTCCGACCGCACGGCTTGCGAGCAACGACGCAGGCTTAATGGCAGGCACAACGCCAACCACAGGTACGGCTAGCGCAGATCTTAGACTGGGCAGAACGATGGTACTCGCGGTATTACAAGCAATGACCACGAGATCAATCGCAAACTGCTGCGTCATTTTGACCACGAGCGCATTGACCCTAGCAATCAGCGTCTCTTGCGACAGCTCACCATAGGGATAAGCTTCGTTGTCAAAAACGTAGTAGTAGTTCAGCGTCGGTAGTAGGTTTTTTATTTCCTGAAAGACCGATAGACCTCCGACTCCCGAGTCAAAGATGAGTACATTGGGCTGACTAAAACGCTTCACTCGACCATTCCGCTGATTAAAAACGCTCAGATCATACTCTCTCGCCATGATTTGGCAATTAGCGCATCCGATATCTTTGATAGGTGAAGCGGCCATCGCTCTCTTTATCGAGCAGAGTGACTAAGATTTCTTCTCGAAAACAAGGCGCGTTGACCACTAAGGTATGAAACTCACCATTCTCGCCGCACGGATCGATGTGTGCAGGAAGCTCAGTCAGTAGTGACTGGCTATACAAGCGCCCACACCACTGTGATGAAAGGGATTCTCCATCCGTCGTGACAAGGATAGTTTTAATCCCTCGGCTGAGAATTTCGTTAGCCAGCATTCGGCTCGATTCTCCCATCAAAGGAAAGAGACATTGCCAGCCAGCAGGCTCAATGTAGCTGCGTCGATATTCAGCAATACCGTTGCAGAACATATCACCAAACGCCACTGCATCGATTGCTATCCCTGAGGCTTTAAGCCCAGAGACGATAGCGCTTTGATAGATTGGATTGGGAGGAAACACGTCGGGCAGGGCGATTTTGATCAAAGGAAGCCCCATCAGCTCCGCTTGCTTTTCGACAACCTCTAGCGGCGTTGCCTGAAAAGGGACTTCGCTGCCAACGTACGTCGTATAAAGTGCGACCACTTTATAATCGGGATCCTCAAGCAGCCTTAATAAGGTTAAGGTCGAATCCTTACCGGAAGACCAGCTAACCACAACGCGTTTTTTCTTCATGCTTGATTCTCAAAAAAATAAAACCGCCCGAAGGCGGCTTGAATATTAGAAACGGTAATTGACCGTGGCAAACCAGTTTCGGCCTTCACCTAAGTAGTATTTACCACTTGAGCTGTGTGCGGTTTGGTACTCTTTATCAAACAGGTTCGCCACTCTCGCTCCCAAGCTGAGTGCATCTGTTACCTTGTGGTTGGCGCTAATGTCGAGCAGCGTATAGGCCTCCATGGTTTTACCCGTGCTGTCTTTGCGCTCGCCCACATAGTTCGCAACGGCAGAAAGGTCGAAGCGATCCGCAGAATAGGTCGATACCCAACTGAAGTTTTCACGCGCTCTGCGGATCAAAAGACTATCGTCTGATTTGTCACGCGGATCTTTCCATTCTGCAGAAACACGATGCTCAATCACACCCGTCTCGAACAAGGCTTCAATTTCAATGCCTTCAATTTTCGCATTATCAATATTGGAAGGGGTCCAAGCGCCACCTGGGCCTGTCGGTGCCCAGTCGATCATGTCTTCTATCTCGTTACGGTACGCAGAGACATCAATCTGAACGAAAGAGAACGTGCCGCGAACGCCAACCTCGGATGACTTAGACGTTTCTGGCTTTAAGTTTGGATTGCCGCTACCAGGCCAGTAAAGATCGTTAAACGTTGGCGCTTTAAAACCTGTTCCTGTCGAAGCCACAAATTCAAGGTTGTCAGTGGGCGCAACCCCCAGGCCTATATTCCATGTGGTATGGTGGCCAAAAGCACTGTCGTCATCATGGCGAACACTCGCTTCTGCCGTGACGAGGCTGTTGGCAAACTGAGCCGTAACGAACGCGGCTTTGTTGTCTTTTTCAGTCTTACTGTAATTGCTGCTATTGGCACCGCCTTGTCGAGCGTGCTCTTGGTCATAATCGATACCTGCCGCTAGATTAAGCGCCGGTCTCACGGCCCATTGGTTCAGCCAAGAAGCGGAATTTCGGCTTGAGAACAATGCCGTCTTGGCAACCGCACCGCTCGCAGAGCCATCCCATGCTTCGTTATCGCTGCGCGAGACCATCAACTGAGATGCGAAGTGCTGTTTCTGGAAGTTCAGTGAACCGGCAACACTATAAAAATCGGTGTTGCTCTCACTCTTTGCACCTGAAAACTGGTTGGCGTATTCAACGTCTGAGTTCTGTTGATAGCCATTAAACTGGGCAAACCAAACCTCATTGAATTCATGACGAAGCGAACCAAACAACGTTTGCGACTCAAAGCCATGGCTGTCGCTGTTTGGAGCAACCTCATTCACTCGATAGCCATCGCTTTTTTCATCTGAAAAGACAAAAGACGCCTGAGTTGAATCATTGAGCTGCCCCGCTGAACGCCATGCCAATGACGTATGGTCATCGTTTCCGTAACCCAGATTGGCATCGTGCTTGGTGTCACGCTCCGATGGGATAGTTCGGATGTGGATCACCCCGCCAATGGCATCTGACCCATAAATAGCAGCTCGAGGGCCGCGTACCACTTCAATTTGCTCAATAGCAAAGGCAGGAATTAACCCTAATGATGCGCCACCCGCTGTTGCTGAGTTAATTTTGACACCATCTACCAGCACTAAGGTGTGTTTTGATGAGGTACCGCGTAAAAAAAGGCTGCTGATTTGCCCTTTACCACCTTGGCTATTGACCTCTACCCCGGGGAGTGTTTTCAGCACATCCAAAGCGGACGTCACGTTCAGTTTTTCAATCTCCGCCTTAGTGATCACACTCATCGAGGCTAACACTGACGATTCTGGCTGGGCAAAACGGCTCGCCGTCACCACAATAGTGTCATTAGTTTGCACTTCTTGAGCATATGAATAAGAGATAGGGGCGAGCAGCGATGCCATGGCGATCGCTAAAAGAGACTTTTGCATGTTGTAATCCTAAATCGCGTAAATCCTACCGAGCTTGAAGAAGATTCTTCCCGTGTTTGCTCAGTTGCTGGCAGGTATTCGGACTTAAGAGCTGTTAACCTACTCGCCTGACTTCCCACACGATTCCTAGTGCAGTGTCTTATTAAGCTTTCGTTCTCTATTACCGCTGCGCGTCAGTTCCGGATTCACACCGGATTCCCTTTTCAGCCATCTATACTTCCAGACAGCACCAGCTTGAAGCGCATACTATTAAGTGATTGATTATTTGTCCAGTTAGAAATCGTCTAAGCTCTATTTTTACACAGCCGTAGTTATCAATTTCCCCTTGGCACTGGACAATGCTCGGGGATTGAATAAAATCTGCGCTCTTTATTTTTACGCACCCAAAAGGTAACTATTCATGGCGACTCTTGATGTAAACCCACAGCGCTACCAAGCTCAGTTGGCAGAAAAAGTGCAACGTTTAACCGACATGTTCGCACCTTACCAAGCTCCAGAGCTGGAAGTGTTTGAGTCCCCTGAGCAGCATTACCGCATGCGCGCAGAGTTTCGTGTGTGGCACGAAGGGGACGAGATGTATTACATCATGTTCAATCAAGAGACACGCGAAAAATACCGTGTGGACCAGTTCCCTGCCGCCAGTCGCCTGATCAACGACTTGATGCCCCTGCTTATCGAAGCCATGCAAGGCAATGAATCGCTGCGCCGTAAACTGTTCCAAGTCGATTTTCTTTCCACATTGAGCGGCGAGATTCTGGTTTCTCTGCTTTACCATCGTCAATTGGATGAAGCTTGGATCGAAAACGCCAAAACGCTGAAACAACGCCTAAACGACGAAGGGTTTAACCTCAATCTGATTGGCCGTGCGCGTAAAATGAAGATTGTGCTGGACCGCGATTACGTAGTGGAAAAGCTGGATGTGAACGGCAAGCCTTACCTCTACCAACAAGTGGAAAACAGTTTCACGCAGCCAAACGGCAAAGTCGCGGAAAAAATGCTGGCATGGGCGGTCGACTGTACCCAAGAGAGCCAAGGCGATTTGCTAGAGCTTTACTGCGGCAACGGTAACTTCTCGCTTGCGCTGGCGCAAAACTTTGAACGCGTACTGGCCACAGAGCTGGCAAAACCGTCGGTCGAATCGGCGCAATACAACATTGCCGCCAACAAAATTGAGAACGTGCAGATCATCCGTATGTCAGCGGAAGAGTTTACCGAAGCGATGGAAGGCAAACGCGAGTTTCGCCGCCTGAAAGACCATGGCATCGATCTTAAGAGCTATAACTGCAACACCATTTTTGTCGATCCACCGCGCGCAGGTATGGATGTGGACACCTGTAAAATGGTGCAAGGCTATGAGCGCATTTTGTACATATCGTGCAACCCAGAGACCCTGCTTGAGAACCTCGAAATCCTGAGCGAAACCCACACCATTACTCGTTTCGCCCTGTTTGACCAGTTCCCTTACACCCACCACATGGAAGCAGGTGTACTGCTGGAGCGCATTAAATAAGGGATTCAAAGGTTTTTAATTGTAGAAAAAGTCACCCTGGGTACGGCTTGGGGTACAGGCGCATCGAAAATGCTCGATTACTATGATTGGATTTGATGTTAACGCCACCAGCTTTGCTCGTGGCGTTTTTGTTTTCTAAGCTGCCTGTGCGGCAGTGAACCTAGAAAAACGACCCCTTGACACTCATTTGTCTTTCTAAGCTGCCTGTGCGGCAGTGAACGGACAGACGTTCACTGCGTACAACCAGTTCATTTTCTAAGCTGCCTGTGCGGCAGTGAACCTTGGATTCTTTAATTAGCAATGCCGTTGATATTTCTAAGCTGCCTGTGCGGCAGTGAACGATGTAACGTTTCTTTGCGCGACCTTCGAAACTTTCTAAGCTGCCTGTGCGGCAGTGAACACATAATGACGCACCACATAATGCGCACTAACTTTCTAAGCTGCCTGTGCGGCAGTGAACCTTACAACAAAGCGAGATAAATTGATTAACAATTTCTAAGCTGCCTGTGCGGCAGTGAACTTTTTGATAATGAAAGCCAGAACCAACAACAATTTCTAAGCT
Organism: Vibrio sp. S234-5; assembly: GCF_000960595.1. Lineage (NCBI taxonomy): Bacteria > Pseudomonadati > Pseudomonadota > Gammaproteobacteria > Vibrionales > Vibrionaceae > Vibrio > Vibrio sp. S234-5. The sequence goes on along the minus strand of NZ_JZAM01000329.1, from coordinate 1,564 downwards.
GCCTGTGCGGCAGTGAACAGCGAATGACGTGCAATCACGCATCCGGTAGTTTTCTAAGCTGCCTGTGCGGCAGTGAACGATGCTTGCGTACAGATTGGTTGCGCTATGGATTTCTAAGCTGCCTGTGCGGCAGTGAACGATTTGTGCTTTCATTCGGACACCTCATTTAATTTCTAAGCTGCCTGTGCGGCAGTGAACTACCTGATGCTGTTGTTGAGCAACTCGAAAAATTTCTAAGCTGCCTGTGCGGCAGTGAACGGATGAAAGCGTGACCGTGGTTGTTTCGTTCTTTTCTAAGCTGCCTGTGCGGCAGTGAACAGTGATGAAACCTGTACAGAAATCATTAGATTTTTCTAAGCTGCCTGTGCGGCAGTGAACGGAGAGATGATTCACTTAGAGTCTTCGATTCATTTCTAAGCTGCCTGTGCGGCAGTGAACACTTGTATTTGGGCTGGTTCTTTTCGTGGTGATTTCTAAGCTGCCTGTGCGGCAGTGAACTCCTTTGGTTTTGCATTTGCCACTTCCTTAACTTTCTAAGCTGCCTGTGCGGCAGTGAACGCGGGCCTTGATAGCATTAACTCCAAAGGGGATTTCTAAGCTGCCTGTGCGGCAGTGAACTTACCTTTGTAAAGCTGCTGGATGTCTTCTAGTTTCTAAGCTGCCTGTGCGGCAGTGAACTATGTGACTGTGCTGTTTTACGAGCCTCTTCTGTTTCTAAGCTGCCTGTGCGGCAGTGAACTTTCGCACGGAACGTTGCACCGGTATCTGAAGTTTCTAAGCTGCCTGTGCGGCAGTGAACAGCCAATTTCGTTTAAGTTTGCAAATCCTGATTTTCTAAGCTGCCTGTGCGGCAGTGAACTTTAGCGCATTCGGGCAAGGCACGTTTGAAATTTTCTAAGCTGCCTGTGCGGCAGTGAACGATCTGCAAGCAAGCTTCTACGATGGTCGCAATTTCTAAGCTGCCTGTGCGGCAGTGAACAAAGTGCGGGGGGCGGTGCTGCAATGCCTGCGTTTCTAAGCTGCCTGTGCGGCAGTGAACGCAAGTCATTCGCCCACCCTTTGCCGCGTCAATTTTTAAGCTGCCTGTGCGGCAGTGAACAATCAAAAAGTAAAAATGCGCCCCACTAGAGATTTCTAAGCTGCCTGTGCGGCAGTGAACTCGTTCTAGTAACGCCCGGTATTCGTCTTTTTTTTCTAAGCTGCCTGTGCGGCAGTGAACTGAAAATCTGATTAGGGCTTGGCAGGGCGCGATTTCTAAGCTGCCTGTGCGGCAGTGAACATGTGGCTTAGCCACGCTGGGGAACGCGCACATTTCTAAGCTGCCTGTGCGGCAGTGAACCAATCGCCGCTTGCGCTTTTGCTCGATCAAAATTTCTAGTAAGCGTTCACCAGTAGCATGTTGACTAGGTATTTAGATAAAAACTCGTGTGCTTAAGGTCGAACACATTTGGGTATGGCTGCTGACGAACCACCGCGTTGGCTATGCGTGAAAGCGTATCAAGTGACGATATTTTTCGCTTTTTACACGTTTCGATTAGCGAGTGTAGACGGTCTCGGAACTTAT
>NZ_JZAM01000328.1:0-404 GCF_000960595.1 Vibrio sp. S234-5 | reverse complement strand
CTTCTTTGCTTACGATAAACACGGCACTAACCTCGTACATCCCGTTCTCCCTGAATTGGTTGGGGAGAACTTACTTCACCTAGAAGACGAAAATGGCGACAGGCTTATAGAAGCGTTGCTTTACCAAGCGCAATCCGGAGGCGGCTTTCACCAATACTTGTGGCAGAAACCCTCGACTGGCGACATTGTACCCAAGCTCAGTTACGCCGCATGGTGGGATAAATGGGAGTGGATGATTGGCTCTGGTCTTTACATTGAAGATGTCAGCCAAGAAGTCGCGAACATGCGTGCTGCGGTGAACAAAAACATCGAGACCACGTTTTTTTCTGTGGTGGTGATTTTGGTGGTCACCGTGGCGGTGATCATTGTGCTGACGTTAGCCATCAATTTACATGAGCATCGAC
>NZ_JZAM01000327.1:0-258 GCF_000960595.1 Vibrio sp. S234-5 | reverse complement strand
CAACTCGATGTCCCCCACGACAGGCGTGCCTTTCGCTAGCACCGTTTGTATCTCTGGTGTCGCCAACGCTATACCAGGGTTGGTCACCACCAAGTCCGCCTCGGCAAGCCACTGGGTATTCCAACCACCACGGTGTAGTTCAACCTGTTCAGGCAGACGCTCGGCACCTGGCGGATTGTCACGCGTATCAATAACTTTAACCGTCAATTGCGGCTGAGTTTTTCGGAGGTGTTTAACGACAGAGAGCCCGGTAATACC
>NZ_JZAM01000326.1:0-437 GCF_000960595.1 Vibrio sp. S234-5 | reverse complement strand
AATACCGCCAAGGCCGAGCGACGTCATTTGCAAAATAGCCGAGGCTAGGTTGGTGCGCAGAATTTCCGGATCGGTGAGCTCTGGGCGTGAGTTAAAATCTTCCTCAGAGTAAAGCCAAATACAGGTCCCCTCTTCCACCCGTCCACAACGGCCATTACGCGGGTTGGCACTGGCTTGCGAAATGGGTTCAATCGGCAAACTCTGCACTATGGTGCGATAGCTGTAACGGCTGATGCGCGCTGTACCCGGATTAATCCCGTAATTAATCCCCGGTACCGTCCGCGAGGATTCCGCGACGTTAGGCGCCCGCTCAACCCGACGCCCAACGTGCGGCTGGAAGGTTTTATTCTGCTCGCCCGCTCACATACGGGCGTCAACGGGGCGGCTTTCGGGGTATTTGCGTTTACTTATCGCCACAGCATCGGCGGGATAACGGG
>NZ_JZAM01000325.1:0-464 GCF_000960595.1 Vibrio sp. S234-5 | reverse complement strand
TGGTTGTATCAACATACGCATTAGTGAGGTCAAGCGCCTCGAAAATAGGATTGTCGGCACCATAGACAATACTAGCCACACTATCTCGATAGACTTCATCCGGCTCGTCATCGGAATCATCGACAGTGTCAATGGTAAACGTAGCGGTCACACCATCGGCACCAATCACGGCTTGAGTGGTTTCAGTGATGTCGTCACCGGATGCCGTGGTGTAGCTGTAAGCTAAAGTCACGATGCTACCGACTGGCGCCGGATCGCTCAGTGTCACGGTGTATTCGGAAGTAGTTTCACCTTCCGAAACGCTATTCGGGCCGGTCATATCAACGGTTACAGTATCTTCTGGCCCTTGCTCTGCCTCATCTGTAATCGTTGCAACACCCGTAACTGGAGTAGGCTGTTCTGGCGTTGAACCGGACAAACTGAATGTTTCCGATCCTTCCGCTAAATTATCATCAATGGTATCC
>NZ_JZAM01000324.1:0-437 GCF_000960595.1 Vibrio sp. S234-5 | reverse complement strand
ATACTGTTTGATTGTTTTTATTAAGATGTCGAGGACCACAGAGATATACACCTCTCTATTCGTCGGAAGCGTCAGATGTGTAAAAGAAACAGGCCGAGAACAAGGTCCATGGGCCTGACGTTAAACAAAATACCTAATGAAACGGAAAGCAAGAACAAGCCGATAATGTGCATCCAGCTCGGCACCTGATTTGTGTATGAAATTGAGGTTGCTTGCCCCCAGAACGCTTCGCCGATATTAAGCACCATAACGATGCCCACAAAGAGCGTTATCAACGTCAACACGCTATGACCAAAGCGGCTGGTACCGGCAATCAGATCATTAAAGGCGAGACACTCTAAAGCGATGGCGATGGAAAACCCAGGCACAAACAAAATGACCGCGGCAATCCACAATGCCCCGACGGGGATGGGCAATCCCGTGTCGGCAAGAAACGA
>NZ_JZAM01000323.1:0-410 GCF_000960595.1 Vibrio sp. S234-5 | reverse complement strand
AGCAAAGGTAACAAGCCACACGCGGTGGGGATGGTGATGAGAGTAATCGCTCTCAAACGGCTCGTCCCAGCCGTGACTAACGCCTGCTGCAACGGAACGCATTGGCGCTATTCCTGATTAAAGGGGGTGATCAGAACCAAGGAGACATTGATCACGATACCGGTCATGGCCATCATGCCAAACATGGACAAGATGCTGATGGGCATGCCCATCAGCATCTTGTCCATGTTTGGCATGATGGCCATGACCGGTATCGTGATCAATGTCTCCTTGGTTCTGATCACCCCCTTTAATCAGGAATAGCGCCAATGCGTTCCGTTGCAGCAGGCGTTAGTCACGGCTGGGACGAGCCGTTTGAGAGCGATTACTCTCATCACCATCCCCACCGCGTGTGGCTTGTTACCTTTGCT
>NZ_JZAM01000322.1:0-438 GCF_000960595.1 Vibrio sp. S234-5 | reverse complement strand
GCGTTATGCAACTCAGGTAAATTTAGGAGTTCAATCTTTTTAGGTTTCTCCGGCCATTCGTTTTGTGTTGTCGGCAAATGAGCACTTTTACCCTCAGATTCGTGGTTCACTCAAGCCGTAAAACAGGCAAAGTTCTTTGTTTGCCTCAATGAGTTTTTGTGCTGGTTTGTTGGCAATTCAGCGCGCGCAAAGTGTGGAAAGGGCAAGTTTATCGAGTATTTTGTACTTGCTGAAGTTTTCGCTCGTTGAGTTTTCCTGATTCAAAAGCTTGGTTTGTTGTTGAAAGGTGAGCTTTGTTTTGGCGGCTTATTTATCATGGCTCTGGCTTGGGTTGGTTCTTGAATCACTCAACCATTGCAATCGTGGTTTTTGATCGAGTAAAGTCAGTTTATCTTATTGAATTTGCATAACAAACGGCTCAAGAGGGATTGCCAACGC
>NZ_JZAM01000321.1:0-406 GCF_000960595.1 Vibrio sp. S234-5 | reverse complement strand
TCGGTGCAGTGATCGTGCTTATGCAGTGCCTCCAAAGTATCGGTTACCGCCGCCAGCCAAGGCATCATTTTTTCCTCTTCTGAGCCTGGTAAGAAGCCAATCGACTCACCAATGTCTGGCGTGTTACGCGTGACGATGATTTTATCAAACATGCCTTTTTCAATAGTTTGCTCGAGCGCAGCTGCCATGGCCAATAGCGTTTTACCACTACCCGCCGCACCAGTGAGGATCACCAAATCAATGTCAGGGTCGAGCAGGGCATCGAGTGCCATGGCCTGATAAATGTTTTTTGGTGTGATGTCCCAAGCTCGGCGGTGCATCATGCGTTCTCGGCTTAGGTCGAGTAGGGTTAGCTTGTCTTCATTGATGGTTTCAACGCGGCCTGCAAAATCGCTGTCTTCATCAA
>NZ_JZAM01000320.1:0-411 GCF_000960595.1 Vibrio sp. S234-5 | reverse complement strand
GCCGGGGGTTTTGATCGGGCTGGGCCTGGCCAAAGGCGGCAAGGTGTTGGGCGAGATGGGCGCCGCGTTGGGCGTGCAGGATCTTCAACTGGATTCCTCTGGTGCGGGTGATGAGTCGCAAGTGACGGTGAGCGGTTACTGCATGCTCGGTTTACAAGTGAAGTATGGCGTGTGCATTTACAAGCCGTTGGGTGAGTTTACTGTGAGATAACGTTTGATGAAAGATGTCTACCGCGAAGGGGTGACAGGGGTCGATAGGGCGGGCGTTTTGATCTACCACTTTGTATTTGATTAAAAACCTCCTGCGTTGTATTTCTCATCCCAAGAGCATGCACCACAGATGCCCGGGCTGGGGTTGGCGCCTTTGGTTTTTGTTTAAGGACCCCTTCTCAACGGGGGAGGAAACCATCA
>NZ_JZAM01000032.1:0-630 GCF_000960595.1 Vibrio sp. S234-5 | reverse complement strand
TGCGTTAGGCGCTATTCACTTTAGGATTAGGGATGAACGTAGAATTTAAAGTGATCAATTTGGCGCAAGATTATGATTTTTGCGTAGCTGCTCGAAAGGACGCTTACTATTGCAGCTTCAAAACCTATTCGGGTTTTGATGATTTCATAGCAGGTTATCGAGAACGAATCCAAGAAAGGCAATCTGAAGCAGGTTGGTTTTACATCCATATCTGGTTGGATGGGCAATTGGTAGGGCAGTTAGAGTTTCGTTCTTTTTCGCCCGAGCCAGATACCGGTTATGTCCATTTGATTTACTTGTTGCCTGAAATCCGAGGTTCCGGTTTGAGCCAGCAAGTTCAGCTCTACATCGAAACAGAATTGACACGAGCTGGTTGTAATCGTGCTGTGCTTTCCGTGAGTAGAACGAACACAAGGGCGTTAAGGTTCTATAAGCGTAATGGTTGGGCATATTGCTGCCCTAATCCAAAGCACGATGAAACTGATTTTTACCAATTACAACTGCGCGCCTAACAAACTGCTTAAGAGGGATTCGCAATGCGTGGCATTTTCAGCATGCGGTGAGTTTTGTGATTAAGGCGGTGTGCGGTAGCTCTTGTAGTGCATTGCTCACCCCTTAGCAGGGCGTTAG
>NZ_JZAM01000319.1:0-444 GCF_000960595.1 Vibrio sp. S234-5 | reverse complement strand
GAGTCGGCAAACGAGAGACTGGAGTTATATCGATGAGGTGTACTTGAACCCTGAAAAGTGTGCAGCGTAATCATTCACGTTACTAAATTGTAAAAAAGACGACAACTTGCTTGAAAAACAGCGGAAACGAGCGATCGCAATCACCGAAATACGCATCTCATCAATTCCAATGTGAGTGACGTTTTTAAGACAAGGTTGAGAGTATCGCTTTTGCAGGTAATGCTTCTGAATATCTTTCACTGTATCCCAACAGACACCACATAGCTTGGCAATGGCATTGATGGTGACGTTCAATGCTGACAGCGAGAGAACATACTGTTCAAAGCCCTTTGTGTAACGCACCTTGGGACGAGGAACAAAGTTAAGCGGCAAATACCCGAGTGTATTACAAGCTCGGCATTCAATCCGCTGGTTTGCTATCTGGATGTAACAGGGGCTAGTGCC
>NZ_JZAM01000318.1:0-389 GCF_000960595.1 Vibrio sp. S234-5 | reverse complement strand
GAGTGGCTGGCAACCAGTTTACTCACTTCCCGCAACTCTTGGTTATTGGTCTCCAGCTCTCGCATCGCATGGGCGATTTGGGTCATGCTATCGACCATGGATTGACTGGTCGTCGCCAGCTCTTTCATCGAACTAAAGATCACTTCGGTTTGCTGGCTGGCCTCATCGGCTTTGTCGGTGATGTGTTTGAGCGCGGTGATCGCTTCGTGTCCTTTCTGCTGCCCTTTCTCTATGGTTTTGCCTGAGTTGCTGATGTACTGAATAACCTCAGCACTTTCGTTTTTCATCGTCTCAATCGTGCCCGAAATCTCGCTGACGTCATCAACGGTTCTTACCGCAAGGCTTCGTACCTCATCAGCCACCTCCGCAAAGCCTCTCCCTAGCTCGCC
>NZ_JZAM01000317.1:0-462 GCF_000960595.1 Vibrio sp. S234-5 | reverse complement strand
AAGCCTAACAAACTGCTTAAGAGGGATTCGCAATGCGTGGCATTTTCAGCATGCGGTGAGTTTTGTGATTAAGTTGGTGTGCGGTAACTTTTGTAGTGCATTGCTCACCCCTTAGCAGGGCGTTATGTTTACAAAAGCAAAAAAGCTATCTTGAGGAAAAGATTGGGGATTTCTCCGGTTTTTTAGCTTCATGGGTTTTCAGCAATTTAAGTTAATCTGCCCAAATTCTTTGTCATTGCCAGCCTCTCACAAACCAAGTTCGTGGGTTGCTTCATTGTGGAGTTGTGGAATTATCGGTTGAGAGTTTCTCTGGCTCAAAGTCGTTGTAATTGGTGCAGGGTTCGCGCATGTTATTGACGCACCTTTTTATCGAATTTCGGGATAAAATTTTTAGAAATAGATTGAATTAGCGATCTTGACGTGATCTTATACTGTTAAAAATAAAGCAGGATAAGACGAATA
>NZ_JZAM01000316.1:0-445 GCF_000960595.1 Vibrio sp. S234-5 | reverse complement strand
AGGGCAAGATCATGGCTTGTTACCACTTTTGATTGTAGGGCTCACGTTCCCTCGCTTGGCTTTTTATCTTGGTGGTTACACCATCCCATATTGGGACAGTGAGCACGCTCCCCACGGTGAGTTTGCACTGGGGGTTCTGACAAACCATTTGGGTTATACCCACGATACACTGAAAGCATTTTGCTACTGTGATAACAGTGCAGCTCGAGGATACATGTTTGATGATTCTAAACATGAAAGTGCAAGCGACCTAACGACTCATAGCCAGGTCACAGGATTACTTAAAAGCCTCCGCGAAAAGCCTCACGAGTTCGATGTATTTCGATCTTTAATGAAGCAACGCTTCGCTGATCAAGACTATCTGCAATATACAGATGACTCTCGCTACTATGTTGAACGCCCAGTAGACCGATTCATCTATTCCATCATGTCACCCATGCATGGC
>NZ_JZAM01000315.1:0-392 GCF_000960595.1 Vibrio sp. S234-5 | reverse complement strand
CCACGCGTTGGCTGTCCCTCTTGAAGCGTTTGTTAGTTTTTGTGCTGCAACAAGAACTGCTCTAACATTTTACCAACCAATTCCGGAGATTCTTGATGCGACGAATGTCCTGTCAATGGGATATTCGCAAAACTACAACCTGTAATTTTCGACTTCAAAGCCGCTGCCTCATCCAACGAAAACAAGAAGTCATTATCACCTCGCATTACTAATGTCGGGCAACTAATTTTTTCAACTAATTTATGTGGATAACCAGATTCTGTTGTATCAAGCCAGACTGCTTTCACAGCGTCTACGAGTTTAGGGAAATCCGGTTTAGGATTTGACGCCTCATATAAAGCAACATCATCTGCAAACCTTGATAACCAAAATTCAGCCGTCAAACCACTTAG
>NZ_JZAM01000314.1:0-410 GCF_000960595.1 Vibrio sp. S234-5 | reverse complement strand
CCTTGAGAAAGGCCGTATTAACTTGGAAGAGCTGAATACACTGGTGCTGGATGAAGCCGATCGTATGCTAGAAATGGGCTTCCAAGACGCTTTGGATGCGATTATTAATGCGGCGCCTAAACAGCGTCAGACATTGCTGTTTAGCGCAACATTCCCAGAGAAGATCGAGAAAATCGCTCAGCGTATTATGAAATCGCCAGAGATGATCAAGGTTGAATCGACTCACGATACTTCCAGCATTGCTCAATACTTCTACAAAGTAGAAGGAACTGAAGCGCGTGATGAGGCGCTAGCGAATCTTCTTTTGACTTACCAACCAGAGTCGGCGGTGGTGTTCTGTAATACGAAGAAAGAGGTTCAAAATGTTGCGGATGAATTACACCATCGCGGCTTTAGCGTGATCGATATTC
>NZ_JZAM01000313.1:0-447 GCF_000960595.1 Vibrio sp. S234-5 | reverse complement strand
ACTCGATTCAGGTTATGCATGTTTCTGATGTTCAATCGTCACCGGGCAGTGTTGCTCAGGTGCGAGAATCTGCGACGGCACTGACGCGATACGCAAAACAGAACAATGTTGCGGTATTTATTGTTGGTCACGTAACGAAAGATGGTACTCTTGCCGGCCCTAAAGTCCTTGAGCACATTATTGACTGTTCTGTCTTGCTTGATGGCGGAACAGATAGTCGTTTCCGTACACTGCGCAGCCACAAAAACCGTTTTGGTGCGGTAAATGAATTAGGTGTGTTTGCGATGACGGGGCAGGGACTGAAAGAAGTAAGTAACCCATCGGCGATTTTCCTTTCTCGTGGCGAAGAAGAGACGTCAGGATCTTCGGTCATGGTTGTGTGGGAAGGTACACGTCCTCTATTAGTAGAGATTCAAGCGCTGGTGGACTACTCGCAATTGGCAAACC
>NZ_JZAM01000312.1:0-20343 GCF_000960595.1 Vibrio sp. S234-5 | reverse complement strand
AGACCGTCAAATAGCAGTAATAGATCAAAACTGTCGATCGCGGTCAAGATGGTGTCGTGGTTTTTATGAAAAACTGATCGCCAGATCACACTATTTAAATTCTGGAATTAGCTGCGGAATGACGGTTCTATACCCACCTGAGGAAATGGTTGGAGTGAATAGTTTCTTCAAAACTTGGTTCGCAAAGTACGGACCACAAATTAGGAAGCACAGTTACTCGTCGATAATCTTATCTAAAATCTCTTTCTTATACCCTATAATCCGTGCTTCACTCTCCAACTTATCAACTGCGTCGCGTAGATATTGGCTATGTGCGGGAAACCGTTCCATGAGTTCAGTATGCGCCATAATCTGATTGTGAATCTCAATGATCTTGAAATTTAGTTTTTCTGAATATTCTTGTTCTTCAATAAAAAGCGTCGATTCATGGTGGTCACACTCTTCGCTATCAGCTTCTTCAACAACTTTTTCACCTCCAACCGCAACATATCTGGGGTTGTTAACTCTTGCACCACATAGGCGAACGACTTTGCCTTCTGCTTCTAAAATTTCGAGAATGCGATACGATTGATTTCTAAATCGCTCTACCTCGTCTTCAGTGCAATAGTATTCATCCAAAAATGGTTTGAGAATATCTTGATAATCATACAAGCAAAAATATTCTTCATGTCCCAAATACTTAAGACTTTGTATACCAACTTTAAACAACTGCAATGTCCCTACTCGCATTTTGCCATACCTAGCATTCTTTTGATTGGGTATAATATATTATACCCACTTTATTCAGTCAATCTGTTTTCAGATAGTGTATACATATGGAGTGATGTAAACTTGAGTAAGCAAAAACAAAAAAAAGAAATAAAAAATGAATAACTTAGCAAGAGAGATCTCAAAGAACATTGCAGAAAGAAGAAAAATGTGCGGTTTATCAAGTACCGAAGCAAGCTTAAAAGCTGGTTTTAGTAGAAGCTACGTGAGTAAAGTTGAAAAAGACGGTGTTAGGATTACAGTAGAAAAGTTGTACCAACTTGCGAGAGTTCTCGATTGCAACGTTGGTGATTTATTGCCACAAGATAGAAAAGACTTACTAGAGGATGCTTAAGAATTAAGCCGTTCACGAATAACCACACTGCGCATACAGTGTGGATTTTCTATCCGCAGATAATTAACGGCTTAAATGCTAAAGAGAACCATCCCAGAGTTCTCAGATAAAAGGGATACCGATGCGCAATCAACCCCATAATACTCAAACGAGAAATCTCTTGAAGCACAGCTTTCACCAACAATCAAAACAGTTATTATCTTTCACTAGTTTGGTGGGTTATTTAGTTTGAGGCTGATTTTCCAAGGCCCTTCATCAACACATCAAACATCAATCCCGCGAATCCTTTCGCAACAGCCTCATTTGACAGAAGTTTCATCGCCATTTCGTTGTGTACGTCCATACTCTCGATAATGGCATTGTTGATCGATTCTGGGAATTGACCGAGCATCGCTTGTTCTTTCGTATTGCTGCGGATCTGATCCATCACCACTTCATTTTCCGAGATCTTGCCTGCAATGGTATTGGCATAATTGAGCATATCATTCTCAGACAAACCATCTTCGATAAACAAATCGTTCATTCTTTGGATGATCTCGTTCAGTAGTTCAGTTTTAGGATCTTTTGGGGCAGCTCCAGAGCCTTCCTTTGCGGCTGGTAGATAAGGTTTTGGTTCTTCACCAATTTTCACGCCGAGCTGTAAATCTGCTTCACGCTGCTCGTGCAAGCGGTAGTGCGTCATTACCACATCGGATAAATCAATTTCATCCTCAACCACATCAAGGCGAAGCAATGGGTAAAGATGTTTGGCGTAAATACTCAATTTTTCCAGATCATAATCATCAAAATTGACGATCTGAGACGTAAACTCGTAGAAGCGATAGAAAGAGATTAAATCTTTCTTGAACACTTCCAGAATATCTCGTGCTTCTTTGGCGTGTTTGACGCTGTTTTCGGCAAACTTGATTTTCTTGTCGTTCTGCTCAATTTTCGCTTTTGACAGTTCCGCTTGTGCGGATTGAAGCACTTGTGTCGCTTCTTTATAGCGAACAGAGAAACGATCAACGGCAGGTTTGCACACATTGGCTAATTTAGCTTGGCTCGCTTGTTTGTTGTTATAAGCCTCAACAAATGCCTCAACCTCTCGCCACTGGTAAATGCCAACCTTATCCAACTTCTTCATCAGCTCATAAACGATGTTTGGATCGGATACACCAGCCAGCTCTGCGGTTTGGAAGTAAACCTTAAACTCTGCCAAAATTTCTTCAGGATCATTCACAAAATCGAGCACAAAGGTTTTGTTCTTGCCTTTGTAGGTACGGTTTAGCCTTGAAAGGGTCTGTATACACTCAACGCCTTTTAATGGTTTATCGACATACATCGCTACTAATTTCGGTTGGTCGAAACCAGTCTGGAATTTATTCGCAACCAACATCACCTGATAATCTGTGGTATCAAATGCTTTACGCATATCACGACCACGCAGATTCGGGTTCATATTGGTTTCCGTGAATGGCTGATCGGGTAAGTCAGGATCATTCACTTCGCCCGAAAACGCCACCATTGCATTGACGTTGGTATAGCCTTTTTCTTGCACGTATTTTTCAAAGGCCAGTTTGTATCGTACGGCTTCTAGTCGGCTACTGGTGACAACCATCGCTTTTGCTTCACCACCCAACAGATGTTTCACTTTCTCGTTAAAGTGCTCAATGATGGTTTCCACTTTTTGAGCAATGTTATACGGGTGCAAGCGAACCCATTTCGCCATTTTCGAAGCGGCTTTTTTACTGTCCACCTCGTGATCTAAATCTGGGTTGTTGTGCGCTAATTGGTAAGCAACTCGGTAACTGGTGTAGTTTTGCAGAACATCCAGAATAAACCCTTCTTCAATTGCTTGGCGCATTGAATAAACGTGGAAAGGTTGTGGCTTGTTGGTGTCGCTTGCTGGTTCATCAATGTTTGGTCTGCGACCAAAAAGCTCTAGTGTTTTCGCCTTGGGCGTAGCGGTAAAAGCAAAGTAGCTGAGTTTGTTTGAACCTTTACGGGCTTCCAGTGATAAACGCAGCATATCTTCACTGTCTAACTCTTCATCACCGTCTAATTGCTCCGCCATGAGCACTTCGCGCAATTTGCGAGCGGTTGTCCCTGTTTGGCTAGAATGGGCTTCATCTGCTATCACGGCATAGCTTCGACCTGCAAGGGTTGAGTCTTTGCGGATCGCTTCCAAAACGTGAGGGAAGGTTTGAATGGTGACGATAATGATTGAGGTGCTTGCTTTTAGCTCTCCTGCCAGTTGGCTGGATTTGGAGCCTTGCGCCTCTTCTCGGTTAACACGCGCAATCATACCTTCGTTATGATCAAACTGATAAATCGTGTCCTGTAGCTGGCTATCCAGTACCGTTCGGTCAGTGATGACAATAACAGAATCAAAAACCTTATCCCCAGCTTGTTTGTTAAGCTCAGGATGATCGGTGTAGTAATGCTTAGAAGCCAATTGGTGAGACAGCCACGCAATCGAGTTTGATTTGCCTGAACCCGCACTATGCTGGATAAGGTATTTATGCCCTGTGCCTTCACTATCCACCGTTTTAAGCAGTTTTGAGACGACCGCCCACTGGTGATAACGCGGGAAAATCATCGTTTCTTTTTGCGTGATTGAACCGTCTAGGTTTTCAACGTCTTTCACTTCAAGGTGAATGTAGCGGCCAAGGATCAGTAGCAGGTTATCTTTTTGGAAAATCTCGTTCCAAAGGTAAGACGTTGCGTAACCACCATCTTCAGGAACATCATTACCTTTACCACCTTCACTGGTGCCTTGGTCAAACGGTAGGAAAAAGGTTTTCTTGCCATCTAAGCGCGTAGTCATCGCGACATTGTATTGGCTCACGGCAAAGTGAACCAATGCACCACGTTTAAAGGTTAATAACGGCTCGGGTTTACGCGTTTTTGGGTCTTTTGGCTGCCTGTCCTTCATGTACTGGACTTTGGCGTTATCAATCGACTGCTTAAACTCGGATTTCAGCTCACAAGTAGCAACAGGGATACCATTGACGAACAAGGTTAAATCTAAGCGCCCATCATAGCCATTGGGTGAGTAAACCAGCTCGGGCACGACTCGCAGAATATTTTGTTCATAACGGGCGGTTGCCGCTTCGTTTAAGTCGTGATCAGGCTTGAAACTACAAAGGTCAAACTTCGCTCCACGATTACTGAGTTTGTTGCGCAGCACCCACAGCGTGCCTTCATTTTTTAGCTCTTGTTCTAATGATTTGAGCAGAGCGTCAGCCGTTGCATTGGGGTTGCGCTCTGTTTCAGGAAAATGCTGCGCTAGTTTATCCCACTGCTCAGGCTGTGTAGCTTTGACAAAGGCAATCACATCTTCAGGGTAAAGTGCCAACGCTTTGTTGTATTTGTTCGACTCGCCCAGTAACCAACCGTGAGACTGCATTTGCTCAAGGATGTCGTTTTGAAACTGAAACTCTTTTAATGCTTTTTCTTGGTTCATTTATCCGCCCTGATTGTTGAGTCGCTGCTTGGCGTTGGCAATCGAGTGTTGTAACTTTTGCTCTAGTAATTCAACGTCTATCAGGCGGGTCAAATATTCAGCCACGTGAATATCGCTGCCTTCCATCTCGAGTAACTCAATTTGTTCTTGTTTTTTACTGGAGCATAATATTATGCCTAGCGGCGGGTTCTCACCTTCTTCGGTTTCGTATTTTTTTAACCAGCTAAGGTAAAGCTCCATCTGGCTTTTGTGGCTGTGTTTGAATTTTTCTAGCTTTAAATCTATCGCCACCAAGCGCTTTAATTTGCGGTTGTAAAACAGTAGGTCGATGTAAAAATCATCGTTATCAATTTGAATGCGTTTTTGTCTGGCAACAAACGTAAAGCCCGCGCCTAATTCTAATAAAAACTGCTCAATGTCTCTTAGAATGGCATCTTCTAAGTCCTTTTCTAGATAGCGATCATTCAGTTCTAGAAAATCCAATATATAGGGATCTTTTAACAGCAAGTTTTTATTGTATTGACCAGAGACTCTCAGCTCAGTTAGCTCGGCGACGATGGTTTCGTCGGGCTTTTTAGAAATGGCAGTGCGCTCAAAAAGCAATGCGCCAATGCGCTCATCAAGGGTACGGGTTGACCAACGCTCTTGCATGGCCATGCTGGTGTAAAAATCCCGCTTGAGCGGGTCGTCAATGGCGCAAAGGATAACAAAATGGCTCCAACTCAATTGTGCAGACAGCGTCTGCACAATGTGAGCATCTGTAAAAACCTCCGCAAATTTAACCATTTGCGCAAGGTTACGTTTACTCCACCCTTTACCATATTGAGCCGTTAACTCAGAGGCTAAGGTGGCGATCACTTGTTTGCCATAATCAGCCCGTTCACCGCCTAACACCTCTTGACGAATTCGGTTGCCGACCTGCCAATAGAGCAAGGTGATTTCATTATTAATGGCAGCGGCGGCACGCTGCTTGGCGCTGCGGATCAGCGCGGCCACCTCTTGGCTTAAGGGGTGCAGGTTATTTAGGTTACTCATCCTTGCACTCCTTGTGGCTGCCCCTGTTCTGCAACAAAGTGACGCACATCAATCTTGCCTGTTACGGCTGCTGAAATAAGGGCGGTTTTGCGCTCTTTCATAAGATCTATTGAACGTTCAGCATTGGAAATCAGTCTTTTGAAATGCACTCTTTGCTTATTGATATATAAGCATATTTCCACTTGCTCACTTAAAGGCGGGGATGCAATAGGAGTATTTTGTAAGATTGGCACACTAATATTCTGTTGAGCACTACCCCAACCTTGAAGCTCAAAATAAGCTTTGCCAATATGAGAATTTAGATAAGAAGCTAAGAAATATGGCTGATTACTCTTATTTGGAGTAGCAACTAGATTTGTAAAACAGTGGCATCTATCTAAGTGCTTTGGTACAACTGCACTGACGCCAGGATAGCCCGTTCTTACTGTTACAACATCATTCTTGAAAAGGTATTTTGAACTATTGGAAACTGCAAATTCTTCTTTTAAAAAGAGATACTCACCCGAAAGTTCAGAATTTTCTTTGATGTTTGTAGACCTTATCAATGGAACACCACTATCCGCATATGCGTGAGTTGCAGCTTCGGCGATACCGACAATAATTCTATTTGTACAAAATTTATAACGTCCAACCGTCCAATGCTCAGGTACTTCACCTAACCATTCCACACCAGAATCTTTCATTGGTGCATCAGGGTTAAGCCCTTTGGTGACGGCGTGAGAAATCACCGCTTGGCGTTTTTCTTTTAACAGCTCAATCAGCTTTTCTTGCTTGGCGATTAAGGTGTCGATCTTGGCGGTTTCGTGATCGAGGAAGTTAGCGATTTTTTGTTGCTCAGAGCAGCTCGGATACGGATATACAACCTCATTAAATGCTTCTGTAGGTAGACGCCAACGACCTAAATGTGCACTACCTTGACCAAGAGGAAAGAAGATTTTTTGCTTATAGCACATTTGCAATAAATACAAATAGTACCGAGCATTGAAACGTTTAGAACTTTTTAGAGTAAAAACCCTGTAATCAGGACTTGTCACACCATCGAAACGAGATATATCAACATACCCAGTTAATAAATCCATATGGTTCATAGCGAAATCGCCTTCAAAAACCAATTGGTATTTGGAATAGTCCATTGAAAGCTGCCCATCACCGCTCTCAATATCTTTAACAATAATTCCTTTTTGCGTTATTGAAAGAACATCGAAACCTAGCCGACCTGCAATTCTCTTTTTGATATCAAAAATGTATTTAAGACGCTTAACTTCCCAATGATTCGGAACTTCGCCAATCCAATCAGTTCCTGAACTAATATAATTTGAGTACTGTTTATAACGACCTGTCATTATGAATGCACCTCTTGAAGTAGCTGCATAATTTCAGCCGATACTGCATCTAAGTCAGCATCAATTTCTTCTAATGCTCTCGGTGGCTCATACACATAGAAATGGCGGTTAAATGGGATTTCATAGCCGACAATCCCCACTTCACCATCTTTAGGGTCGGTCTTGCTTTCATCAATCCATGCATTCGGCACGTGCGGCAACACTTCACGAGCAAAGTAATCGTCAACCGTTTCAGTTAGTGGCACGTTTTCGTTATCACGCAGATCTGGGTTGGCTTCAATCTGGCCTTTTGTTTTACAGACGTCCGCTTCGTCATCGTGCTCGCCTAGGTGTTTGACGATAAGTTTTAGTTGAACTGCGCTGAGCTTAACTTCTGCTAGTTTGGTTTTGAGTTGTTTGAGGAATTTATCGCGCGATAAGTATTTCTCTTGTTCAAAAGAAGCAAGCGCATCCAGAATGGCTTGTTGGGTAATGTTATCGATTTTTGCCCAAGCGTTATCGGCTTGCAGGGCTTCAAGGCGCAGTTCGTCTTTCGGATAAATGGCCAGTTGCAGCGGGCGCTCAACGGTAATGCGACGATAGCCAAACGCTTTATAGTCAAAGATTTTACTAAAGTCGTTTTCTACAAACTGACCATAGGTTTGCACAATTTTATCAATCGCTTCAGGTGTCAGTTCTTTGCGTTTGCTACCCAGTGATTTACGCATTGCTGCATAGAATACATTTTCATCATCACCTTCTACTTCACCACCACCACTGCGACCACGACCGCCAGTTTTGGCACGCTCTTTTGATGCATTGATAAGCTGAACCTTGCCTTTGCGATGAGCAGGTTTATGGCTAGATAGCACCCAAATATAAGTGGCAATACCTGTGTTGTAGAACATATCGGTAGGCAGCGCCACAATGGCTTCTAGCAGGTCATTTTCCAGAATGTAGCGTCTAATTTCGCTTTCACCGCTGCCCGCACCGCCTGTAAAGAGTGGCGAGCCATTCAAGATAATACCAATACGTGAACCGCCCTCACTGACGGGGCGCATTTTGCTGATCAGGTGTAGCAAAAACAGCAATGAACCGTCAGACACGCGTGGCAAGCCTGCGCCAAATCGACCTTCAAAGCCTTTTTGCGTGTGCTCATCATTGATTTGTTTTTGTATTTTCTTCCAATCAACCCCAAACGGAGGGTTTGACAGCATATAGTCAAACTTGTCGTTGCGCAGTTGGTCGTTCGATAAGGTATTACCCAGTTTGATGTTATCGACCTTCTGCCCCTTGATCAGCATATCCGCTTTACAGATAGCGTAGGACTCAGGGTTTAGCTCTTGACCAAAGGCAGACAGGGACGCTTTTTCGTTTAGCTCCAGCACGTATTCCATACCAGACGATAAAAAGCCGCCCGTGCCTGCGGTTGGGTCATAAATGGAGCGCACTAAACCCGATTGGGTCAGCGCATCATCATCTTCAGTGAAGACCAAAGAGGTAGTTAAGCGCACGATATCTCTTGGGGTAAAGTGTTCCCCTGCGGTTTCATTGGAGCTTTCAGCAAAACGGCGAATAAGCTCTTCAAACACTAGCCCCATACCATAGTTGCTGATGGTATTCGGGTGAAGGTCGGTGGTCGCAAAACGTTTTGCTACCTTGTAAAGCAGATCGGCCTCTTCCAGTTTGTCGATGGTATTGAAAAAATCGAAGTGCTCGAAAATCTCACGCGCATTTGGGCTGAACGATTGAATGTAACTCTCTAGGTTACTTGCTACGCCTGTTTCACCAAGGCGGTTTAAATCCATTTTTGAGGTGTTGTAAAAGCTTAATTTCGCTGCGTGGGTGAGCAGTTTATCTTGCGCCTCAATCGGCATTGCTTTTACTGTTTCGTATTTTGCCAGTACCTCTGGCTTGGTGGCTTCTAGCACACACTCTAAGCGTCTTAGCAGTGTGAAAGGAAGGATAATGCGTCCGTATTGAGATTGCTTGAAGTCACCACGCAGTAGGTCAGCCACCGACCATAAAAACGCTGCTGTTGAAGAGAAATTGTTGTTAGTCATTATAATCAGCACATAAGTCTTAAAAATTGCGTTGATTATATCGAAAGAGCCTTAGTTAGTCTGTGATTTAATTGAGGTTTAAGTAGATACAATCCCACGTTTGCCTAGCCAAAGCTACACTGCATGCAGTGTAGCCTATCTATTAAGATTGCTTCGCTACTGCCCCTGATTACTGCCTGAAGCTTATGATCATAAGCCTTACAATGAGGTTTCTACGATATCGATAAACTTCTACCAGTAATGTAAAGATCATCTTCGATGATTGATTTTCTTTTCATAAAGAAAAAGGTTGGCTTTAAGTAAGAGGAGATAGAGGTTTGGACAACGAATCGCTAGTAGATTAGTTCGCAGATACTGCTGAGCTATGCTGTTTTATTGACAAACAAATACTCGGACAACGACATGCAGGGAATGTGTATTCTCGACCACTGATAATAACGCAAGGATAACTGCGTTTAAAAATCATTGGGTTTCTTTAGGTTACATTAAGCTTCACGCTTACTTGACTAGTTACTTGACTAAAAATAGAAGAAACGAAAAAGGGCGTAGCAAGTACTAACCTGCTACGCCCCGAAATAAATGGCACGCCCTGTAGGATTCGAACCTACGACCACATCCTTAGAAGGGACGTGCTCTATCCAGCTGAGCTAAGGGCGCGCTATAGGGACAGGATTATACGAGTTCATTTCGGTAAATCAACGGCTTTTCTAGACATTCTGTTCTAAGTGGCGAAAAAAAGTCCGCCAATCAAAGCGCTTGCTTAAAAACGCCACAAGGCAAACGTTTGCGTATAGATATTTATTTAACAATTTGCGACAATGCGCAGCGAATTTTTGCCATTTGATTTCTTAAGGAAAGTCATGACTGCTCAAAATATTGATGGAACTCTTATATCTCAAACTGTTCGATCGGAAGTGGCCGCGCGGGTGAAAGCGCGTGTTGAGGCAGGTTTACGCGCTCCCGGGCTGGCTGTGGTACTGGTCGGCGAGGATCCGGCGTCTCAAGTTTATGTCGGTAGTAAGCGCCGTGCGTGTGAAGAAGTCGGTTTTGTTTCCAAGTCTTTTGATCTTCCGGCTTCAACTTCTGAAAAAGCATTGTTGGAGCTGATTGACGAGCTCAATAACGATGCGCAGATTGATGGCATTCTGGTTCAGTTGCCTTTGCCTGCCGGCATTGACACGACGCAGGTTTTAGAGCGCATCCTCCCAGAAAAAGATGTCGATGGTTTCCACCCTTATAATGTAGGTCGCTTGGCGCAGCGCATTCCAAAACTGCGCTCTTGTACGCCCAAAGGCATTATGACCTTGATTGAACGCTACAACATTCCCACTCATGGCAAGCATGCCGTGATCGTCGGCGCGTCGAACATCGTTGGCCGTCCAATGACCCTTGAGCTGCTATTAGCTGGCTGCACCACCACCACATGTCACCGCTTTACGAAAGATCTGGAAGGTCATGTACGCCAAGCGGATCTGCTGGTAGTTGCGGTCGGTAAACCCAACTTCATCCCTGGCGAATGGATCAAAGAAGGCGCCGTGGTCATTGATGTCGGTATCAACCGCCTAGAATCAGGCAAGCTGGTTGGCGATATCGACTACAATAAAGCGCGCGAAAAAGCCAGTTTCATCACGCCAGTGCCGGGTGGAGTCGGCCCAATGACGGTAGCAAGCCTGATTGAGAACACCATGCTGGCCTGCGAGCAGTACCACACCAAGTAATCCTCCCCCGGCCTACTTGAATTGGTGGGCGACTTGACCTTGAAACTGGTGTAAACAGGTGGCTTTTGATAGACTCAGCCGCCTGTTTTTGTCTTACCTTCGAGGTCTTCATGACTTATCAGTGTCCTTTGTGCCACCTTGCCCTGCAACAAACGGATCGCACTTTTCATTGCGCTAACCGCCACCATTTTGACTTGGCGAAAGAAGGCTATGTCAATTTGATGCCCGCGCACCATAAGCGCTCAAAAGATCCTGGTGATAACAAAGAGATGATGCAGGCGCGGCGCCGTTTTCTTGAAGGTGGACATTATGATCCAATGCGGCAAAAAGTAGCCCAGCTGTGCCAAACATTCTTGCAAGGCAGTGCTCATCGTCTGCTCGATATTGGCTGCGGTGAAGGCTATTACACTGACCAAGTGGCACGCAGTTTAAGCGCGCAATACGCCGAAGCCACAACACATGGTTTAGATATCTCGAAAGTGGCAATTCGCTTTGCGGCCAAGCGCTACCCGTCCAGCCATTTCTGTGTCGCATCCAGCCACCGTCTCCCCTTTGCTGACCACGCTTTCGATGGCATTCTACGCATCTATGCTCCATGCAAAGCGGAAGAACTGGCTCGCTGTGTGGCAGACCATGGCGTGGTGATCACCGTGACTCCAGCAGCGCGACATTTGGTGCAATTCAAAGAAAAAATCTACTCCGACGTTAAGCTGCACGATGAAGAGCCAGAGCAGATAGAAGGCTTTGTCTTGCAACAGCAAGAAAAGCTTAACTACATGATGACACTTTCCGGCGCAGATGCATTTGACCTGTTACAAATGACCCCATTTGCATGGCGTGCCAGCGACGAGTTTCGCAAAGCGCTCAAATCGGCTCATCATTTTGATTGCGAAGCCGATTTTATGCTGCGGGTTTATCGCAAACTCAGCCAGTAGAGAATTAATAGAGAATCATTCTCATTATTATTGAATCTTCATGCGGCCTCCATTAGACTCAGCAACGATGTAAATGGAGGCAGTATAATGCGAACGTCTTTTTCTCTTCTTCTCGCCGCAATGATGTTAGGTGGATGTGCCACATCCCCTTCCACCAGCAGCTTGAACCACTTTTACGACTATCAGCTCAATTCCCCGCAAGGGCAATCGCTGTCACTGCAAAAACTGCCGAGCGAATTATTAACCGCCGACGTCATTTTGATTGGCGAGTGGCACACTCACCCCGGCGTTCACCGCTTCCAAACTGACCTTCTTCATACCCTGAGTTCACAGCACAGCGTGGCACTTTCAATGGAGCAATTCACGCGCGATAAGCAACCCGTGCTCAATCAGTATCTGGCGGGTGAGATCGGCGAGCAGCCGCTCATGAGCGAAGGCAATGCGTGGCCAAACTACGAAAGCGATTACCGGCCACTGGTTGAGTTAGCGAAGCGCCAAGGGTTGGACGTGATTGCCGCGAACGCACCGAAAGCGATCGTGCGCTGCATCGGCCGTCAGGGAATCGGCTACCTAGACAAGCTCGATGAGACAGAACGTCACTATTTGGCGGCAGAGATCAACACCGCCGATAGCCTTTATAAAGACAAATTTATGGCCTCAATGCACCACGGTCAGCCAGAACAAACCGAGAGACAATACGCCGCTCAAATCACTTGGGATGAAACCATGGCCGAATCGATTGTCAACTATCGCAAGGCTCATCCACAAACACAAATCGTCCATATCGCGGGTAAATTCCACACCGAAGGGGGCCTTGGCACGGCAAACTCTATCCTTCGCCGCGCACCTGAGCTTAAGGTCGTGGTGATTACACCTGTCGCTTCACTCAGTGAAAAAAATGGCAGCGATTATCAGCTTCAAGTGCTTGAGCCACCTGTGCGCTACGTGCAGCAAAGCAATCGCATGAAAGCGTATCAAGCGCTGAAAAACCGCAACGATGAGTTGGTGTGTAAGTAACCCTTTCACGCTTTTCCAAGAAAATGGGCCTGTTTCTTGCTGTACTTTTTTGCTTAAGTAACGAGCGGCAACGGGTTTTTTTACAAAATTTTTTCCACTTACCGCCGATAGACTATTAAGGGTTCAGATAGGAGAGCATGATGAATCCAGTCGGTTCCAATCCAGTTTCGGCCTACTCGGCCACCCAGCGGCAAGCAGCAACGCCCAGCGCAATCTCAGATGCTGCGCCTGCCCCATTGCAGCTGGAGCAAAATAAAGTGACTCTTTCCTCTGAAGGAAAAGCCCTGCTGTCTGCTTTGCAGCAGATAGATAAAGAGAGCAAAAAAGTAGCCGCAGAAAACAAAACCGTCGGAGATAAAGTCGAAGCATTCACTTACGGCGCGCTGGGAATGAATCACCCTGACGAGATCCAGAAAGAAGCCGATAGCTCCTACTCTGCTGGCCAGTATCTTTCAGCGGCCGCCACCGTCGGCGGGATGTTACTGATTCTAGTTTGATCCACTTCTGACCTGCATAGAGTTAACCAGCCAGCGCTCTCTAAGTTGGCTTGTGCATTTTTATCGCATTCAATCTTCTAACTTACCGTTTTCCCTTAACTTTTCACTTTTGTGAAGTTTTTATTTATGCAACAAAAGCGTCATAAATACATGATGTAATTGCGCCGCTTTTATAAATAAGGGATAGACAATGAAGCACCTGATTAAACCTGTTGTTGCCGTAGTCGCAACTTCTACGCTCTCTTTCAATGTACTTTCGGCAGAAATTAAAAACGTCATTCTGATGATTGGTGACGGTATGGGCCCACAGCAAGTTGGCCTACTGGAAACTTACGCGAACAACGCGCCGCACTCGATCTACAAAGGCAAAACAACCGCACTCTACCAACTGGCAAAAGAGGGTGTTATCGGTTCTTCACTGACTCATCCAGAAGACGCTATTGTGGTCGATTCTGCGTGTTCAGCGACCATGCTGGCAACGGGCATCATGACGGGATCTGAAGTGATCGGTATCGACTCGCAAGGCAACACAGTGGAAACCGTGGTGGAAAAAGCCAAGCGCCTTGGCAAAGCCACGGGCATCATCTCCGATACGCGCTTAACTCATGCAACGCCAGCCGCATTTGCTGCTCACCAACCGCATCGCTCACTTGAAAATGAAATCGCCTCGGATATGCTCTCGGCTAATGTCGATGTCATGCTGTCAGGCGGTCTGCGTCACTGGATCCCAAAATCAGCCAACGATAAAGGCGAAACCTACCAACAGCTACAAACGCTGACACACGGTGATGTCCCTCTAAAATCAAAGCGTAAAGACGACCGTAACCTGCTCACAGAAGCGCAGCAAGCGGGCTACTCACTGGCGTTTAACAAAACCATGCTGGAAAAAGCGCAAGGCGATAAACTGCTCGGCCTTTTCGCCAACTCAGGCATGTATGACGGCATTACCTATAGCCAAACGAAGAATGACCCAGATCGTAAAGAGCCCACCCTCAAAGAGATGACCGATAAAGCGTTAGAGATCCTGTCAAAAGACAAAGACGGCTTCTTCTTGATGGTCGAAGGCGGCCAGATCGACTGGGCGGGTCACAGTAACGATGCAGGCTCAATGCTGCATGAAATGATTAAGTTCGACGAAACCGTTAACGCGGTTTACCAGTGGGCCAAAGATCGTGATGACACGCTGATCATCGTCACTGCCGACCACGAAACAGGCTCATTTGGCTTTAGTTACTCAGGTTACAACTTGCCGAAACCGGAAAAACGTTCAGGAAAAGCGTTTGAAAAACGCGAATACGCGCCCAATTTCAACTTCGGTGCGTATGAGATCCTAGATGGTTTGTACAACCAAAAAACCAGCTACTACGGCATGCTGAGCGAGTTTGAAAAACTGGACAAAAACCAGCAAACGGCGGCGAAACTGGCGGAAATTGTAAACAAAAATAGCGATTTCTCCATCACGGCAGGCCAAGCTGAAACGGTATTGAAGAACAAACCTAACCCATACCGCTTGGCTAACCACAGCTACTTAGCGGAAGAGAGCATCCCAACGATTAATGACTTTGACGCATTCTACCCTTACAACGACCGTACCAACGTATTGGCACGTGCGCAGGCGACCAAACAGAATATCGTTTGGGGTACGGGCACGCACACTCATACGCCAGTCAACGTGTTTGCTTGGGGCCCAGCAGAAACCATTCTGCCCGTTTCTCGCATCATGCATCACTCCGAGCTGGGTGAGTTCATCAAGCAACAGGTCAAGTAATGCCCTGCCGATGAGCATCTGCTCGTCAGCGAACATGCGGCAAAAAGCAATAAAGCGCCATCACGGCGCTTTATTTTTTTATCGGCTTTACCAAGAAAGACTAGAACGTGACATCGTCAACAATGTGATCTTCCCAATCTTTCACTTCGATTTCGTACACCACTTTATTGCGAATGCTCTGCCCTGCGGCATGCATCGCCGCTTTTGAACCCGTGATCAACGGGTGCCAACTTGGCAGAGGTTTGTTCTCCGCTAACAGTCGATACGCACAAGTGCTCGGCAGCCAGTGAAACTCCGCGATTTTATCTTGAGTGAGCTTGAGGCAGTTTTCGCCTGATGAAAAACGGTTCGGGTAATCTTTGCAAGCGCAAGTTTGGCTGTTGAGCCAACTGCACGCCACATTGGTATAAAAGACTTCATCAGTCTCGTCATCCATCAACTTGTGTAAACAGCATTTTCCGCAACCATCACACAGCGATTCCCACTCTTGCTCGTTCATCTGCTGCAACGTTTTACTTTGCCAAAATGGTAGGCTCATTGATTCATTACTCACTGTGACTGCGGGAGCCGTTTTATACCTTCGCCACTGGCAAAGTGCAAGCGCAAAAATTGCTCGTTTAGCTCTGCGTTAAAGTCTGCTACTATCGCGCACTTTGATTTTTCTGTGCAAAAAGGTGATCTCTGATGGATTGCAGACTTGGCTGCGGCGCATGCTGTATCGCCCCTAGTATTTCTTCGCCGATCCCAGGTATGCCTAATGGTAAGCCTGCCGGAGTGCGCTGTATTCAGCTCAATGAACAGAACTTGTGTAAGCTGTTTGGCCAAGCGCAGCGGCCCAAAGTGTGCCATGAGTTTAAGCCTTGCCCGATAGTTTGTGGCAGTAGCAATCAGCAAGCACTGCACAGTCTCACTGAACTTGAGCGACTGACGTAATAAACGAAGTCAGTCATCATCCATTTTTTCTATCGCATCACAACTTTACGCTTGTGTCACAATTCGTCACATAATCCACCGACACAATCCGCTATATTGCCTTCATTGCCAAATGGATATGGAACACAATGAACGAGACCTCTTCGACTCCTTCTCGGATCGTACTGGTGGAAGACGATCTTGAACTGGCAGTATTGATCCAAGACTTCCTCAGCCACTACGAATTTTCCGTCACCACCGTTGCCGACGGCATTACGGCGGTGGACGTGATTTTAAGTCAGCAACCCGAATTGGTTATTCTCGACATTATGCTGCCAGGGCAAAGTGGTATGGACGTTTGCCGCGCGGTGCGGGATAAATACCACGGCATGATTTTGATGCAAACGGCCTTGGACGATGATATCGACCAAGTGATGGGGCTGGAACTCGGCGCTGATGACTACGTGGTCAAGCAAGTAAAGCCGCGCTTATTGCTCTCGCGCATCCGCGCACTTTTACGTAGACAAGAGCGTACGGCCACTGCCGACAAGCATGAACTGCACATCGGCCCCTTGTGTATGAATCTTCAATACCGCACCGTTTCGCTTGCGCAGCAACCGATCAAACTGACCACCAGCGAGTTTGAACTGCTCTATCTTTTAGCGCAGCGAGTCGGCACCATCGTCACCCGTGACGATATCGCTCAGCAGATCCGCGGCTTTGAATATGATGGGTTGGATCGCTCGATTGACCGACGCATTTCCCGTTTGCGCCGCACCCTGCACGATGACCCGAATGAGCCCAAATTGATCAAAACCATCCGTGGCAAAGGTTACCAGTTGTGCGCGCCCGGCGAAGGAGAGATGGGATGATCCGCGCTTTCTTTATTCTTTGGATTGCGGTGTTCTTACCAATAGTACTGCTGATCATTCCCACCGATTTCAACCCAGTGCAACAGCTCAGCCGCAATGTGTCGGAAGATTTTTATAAACCCGTGTACGGCACCAATTTTGAGCTCTTGTCCAAGCGTTTACATCAAGCGCCCGAGGAGCAATGGCCAGCCATCATCGACAACTACGCTCGCCATTTCAGTTACCCACTACGTTTGGATGATTTGCAACGTTACCACGAGATGCCCTCCATTTATCACTCTTTGCAGCAAGGCAAACTGACGTTTCAGTACGGCGACCCCATGGCGTTAATTCAGCGGGTCAATGGCAGTGACAAAGTAATCTACTTTGCCATCAATGAGCCGAGCGAAATGAGTATTCTCAATCAAGCCAAAGGCACTTTGTATCTCGCCGGAGAAGATCTGCAACGCTATCCGCGCAGTGAATGGAAAGCCAGTTTAGAGCAACAAAACAGCCAGATTCCACTCGAGCTGAGTTTGCTCACCGACGACGAACTGCCCGAGGCTGCGAGAGAAAAACTGCGCAAAACACCCGATCAAATCATCAGCTACGTGAGCAAAGATGGCCATATTGCCCTGCTCTCCCCTGTTGTGCCTGGGGTTTGGCTGCACGTTGAAGATACCATTACCGCGCAAACTCAAATGAAGCTGACCACCGCCATTGGTGGCTTTTTCTTTCTGTGCATTTCTGCTGCGTTGGTAATGTGGGTCTACCCGCTGTGGCGCGACCTCAAACGTTTGGTAAAAACCGCCAACGAATTTGGTCAAGGTGTGCTCTCCCAGCGTGCCACCACGTCCAAACTCTCCGTAGTCTCACAGTTGGGGGATTCGTTTAATAAAATGGCCGACAACGTAGAAAAGCTGATCGCCGGGCAAAGAGCATTAACCAACGCGGTGGCTCATGACCTGCGTACCCCTTTGTATCGTCTGCGTTTCGCCTTTGAGATGCTGGAAGACGATGAGATAGCCGAGAGCCAAAAAGAGAAATATCGCAAAGTGATCCACTCCAGCATTGAAGACCTCGATCACCTGATCAACCAGACGTTACTACTATCGCGCTATAACCGCATGGCCGACATCAGCCACTTTACTCACTGCCAATTTGCTCAAGATTTAACGGAAGAAGTGGAACATTTCCGCTTGGAATATCCTCATTTGCAAGTTCAAGTCGATATCGCCGCATCATTAATGCAACACGCCTTTTTTATCGACCAAAAAGCACTGCTACGCGCGGTGAAGAATTTACTGAGCAATGCGGCCAGATTCGCGCAAAGCAATATCCATATCTCTCTCAAAGACAATCTGCAATCCTATCAACTGGTGGTGGAAGATGATGGCCAAGGCATTGCGCCCGAGCAAGCCGAGCGCGTGTTTGAGCCGTTTACTCAAATCGATAATCAGGAGCGCAACAGCGAGAAAGGGCATGGCCTCGGGCTGGCGATTGTGCGGCAAATTATCTGTTTGCATCAAGGCAGTGCCCATGTGGTGGCTTCTCCTTTGGGCGGCGCACGCTTTGAGTTGCAGTGGCCAAAAAATCTTTCCGTATTGAAAGAAACCCCTGCGCGCTGAATGTGACCAAAATGGACACACTTAGTCCATAAACTGCTGAGGAATCATTCACCCGGGGAATGCTAACTTGAGTTGACAGACCAATCTGACACTCAGCAAGGAGTTAGCATGAACATCAAAGGACTGGCATTGTGTTTAAGCAGTGCCCTTCTTATTCCGAGTTTACAGGCCAAGCCGATAGATTTTACCCCTGGGCTTAGCGGTGGCATTAGTCTCAACGCAGGTATCAACCAAACCAACTCCCAGTTCAACACCAACGACGACAACGCCATAACCCAAGACTTGAATCGTCAGGGAAAACAAACCGAAACAGCAGTACCGTTTATTCTCGGCCGCTTGCAATACACCTTTGGCAATCAAGCGATTTTCGTTGGTAACAGCGAAGATCAAATTAGTGAAGCGCAATTTCAAGCTGAAGTTGGCTACATCCAGATGCTGGCAAAAGGAACCTACCTCACCGCCGCGCTGTTTGGCAATATGCCGGGCATGGATGAAACGTGGCAAGATCCGTATCTGACTAACCAAGAGCGTCAAACGACGGAGCAGAACATTATGGGCGGCCGATTCGCCTTCAGTACACAGATCCCATTTCCAGTGACGCTCAAGTATGCCTTTGCTCAGAGTGAAATTGATGATGATACGATTGGCATTTCTCAATCGTTAAGCAGCGCTCAACAGAAATCGCTGCGACGCGACAGCACCTATCAGCGTGTCGGGGTTGAGCTTTCCTTTCCTTTGTCACAAACCTTCATCCTCTCACCTGCTTTTTACTACACAGATAAGGGTGCCGATGGCAGTGCACAGAGCTCAGCAGAAATCGCTACGCAGTTAACTGTAATTGCAGTACAAAACCGTCATGAACTGATTGCGACGGTACGCAACAGCGAAGCGGAATACGATGCCGCTAACCCCGTGTTCAATTTATACCAAGACTACAAAGCGTTTAGCGTATTTGCCGTGTACAACTACCACAATCCGTTTGCGCTACAGAATACTCAACTCAACGTAATGGCCGGATATCAACAGCACGAATCGGACATCGATTTCTACGACAGTGAGAACACTTTTATTTCAACGGGCATTAGCTACACCTTCTAGCACCTAAGGACAACAAACATGTTTAAGTCAGCGAAAATTATCCTCATGCTTGGCGTGATGGCACTCGTCTCAGGATGTGATGTCGATGATGTAACCGATGCCGACAAGCTGAGCAAGCCGACCGTCAATGCCGGATCAGATCAGCTGTTAAAACTGCCCCTCAACAGCATTACTCTCTCAGGCTCAGCCAAATCGTATCTCTCGGTTTATGACATTAAGACCACCAGCTGGAGCCAAGTTGCCGGGCCACAGCAACTGGCTCTGCTCAACGCTGATAAGCTTACCGCCACCGCGCTCTACCCAACCACCGCTGGAACGTATATTTTTCAGCTTTACGCCAAAGACACTGGCGGACGGAGCAATACCGATCAAGTGAAAATCATTATTGAGCGCGCCACTCAAGCCAGTGCAATTCGTCGCATGCAAAGCAACACGGTATCAAATGAAATCGCCGCCGTTTCATGGCAGTACGGCGCTCAGAACCAAGGCGTGCTGGTATTCGGGTCGCTCGGAAACGTTGATCTAAGCGAGCTCAAACAACAGCTCAATCTTGCCATCGAGGAACTCAACAGTGCAGCCGAGCTTTCACTTGATTTCTCGCAAAGCACTGGCGGGGATGTGCAAACTGCGCTGCAAATCATTGAGACTCTTTCACAACAAAGTTTGCCAGTTTGTCTACATGATAGGTGCTCTCCGTTGTATGAGGGGTTGGTGCTCGAAAAAGTGGGAGGGATTGAAGACGCATATCTGGAAAACAGTGTGAAAACATGGGTAGAAAAGCTACTTCATTAGCCATTGAAAACCTGCTAATCCATTTTTCTTCTGAATCGAGTAGGAGGAGGCCTCACGGCCTCCGTCCTCTCACACCACCGTACAAGCGTGGGTCGCATACGGCGGTTCCGAATACACTTTTAGTGACTCATACCCATCTCTCAATGAGTAAAGCCCCCTC
>NZ_JZAM01000311.1:0-574 GCF_000960595.1 Vibrio sp. S234-5 | reverse complement strand
AAATAGAGCAATATTGAGCAGCTCACACTGGCGCTTTATCGGCAATGGGGTGGATTTAACCAGCGAACTCTTTCGCTGGGCTCGGTCTAACGACCGAGCACTTTGGCCAAAAAATCATTTTCCATGGTCAATTGACCGATCTTGGCGTGAAGTTTGTCCACTTCTTCGGAATTCTCTTTTCCTGTGTGATTTTCGGTGGCAAAAATCATGGCTGCGTTTTCAAGCAGCTCCTTTTTCCATGTCGAGATTTGGTTAGCGTGCAGGTTGTATTTCTGAGCTAACTCAGCGACGGTTTTATCGCCTTTAGCGGCATCGAGTGCCACCTTAGCTTTAAACTCAGGAGAGTGGTTTCTACGTTTTCTAGTCATAATCTGTCCCTGTATTGTTGGGTACTATCAAAACAGATCGACCACTTAAAGTCATGTCCGAAAATCGGGGGCCACTTCTGGAGCTAGGCGAATATGCAGCGGAGTTACTCCAAAGAACAACATGGCGGGAAAAGTGTGTGCAAGGCAACATTACTTTGCACTCTGACAACGGTGCTCCTATGAGAAGTTACACCATGCTTGCAAAG
>NZ_JZAM01000310.1:0-448 GCF_000960595.1 Vibrio sp. S234-5 | reverse complement strand
GTGCACATTCGTTCGCAACGGTGGTTGGAGGGGGGAAATGGGCAAAAGTCGTAACTCGTGGGGTTGCGCTATTCGGTTAGTGAGCTGGGGTCAGCCGACGTTTATGGGCTAGGTTGGTTCTTTAAAACGGTTCAAGGCGGACTTGCGGGGACGGAAAAATCGCTATTTTTGTTAAGTATTGCCGCCAGTTTAGTCGCCGATTGCTGGTTTTTGTCCAGTTTTTCAAACTCGCGTATCATGCAGTAGTAGCGGGTTTTTTGGTTGTACAATCCATCTAGGATCCCAGACCCTCCGATGTTGAAAAGGGGCGCGTATTAGCGTTTTTCAAACGCAGATCCTGAGCAGCGTTCCGGGTTCATCAAGGTGTAACCTGAGTACCTAAATCCGAATCAGAGTATTTCGTGCTAGTGAGTAGAGAGGATCGGCGTGTTATTAAGAGCTGCGGCCG
>NZ_JZAM01000031.1:0-626 GCF_000960595.1 Vibrio sp. S234-5 | reverse complement strand
TAACGCCGCGTTAAGGGGCGCAGGCACGCAATAAAAAAGCTACCGCACAGTACCGTAACCACAAAACTCAACGCAAACTGAAAATGCCACGCGTGCCAAGTCCCACTTGAACGCATTGTTATATTTTTATTTGTGCACCACTTTGAACTGTTCTAGAACTAGCAGCATATCTTCCGACGGTGATATTCCTAGCTCTACGCACTCTCTCGAGAAGAAGTTCCAATGCGCCTCCCGCCACCAAGCTAAAGTCTTGTCACCCTCACCTTCTAAAGCCGCGAACTCAGGTGTTACTTCGCTGTATTTTTGCTTGGTTACAGACGTCATTTCTATAATACAAATAGGCATACCATCCCAATTTGTCACCACTTGAAGGTGCCCAACAACTGGCATTGGCTCGCATTTTTCGCTGTACCAATAGTCTAAGCTGCATGATGCACGCTTTTCACCACGAAGGATTAACTCGGCACAGAGATTTGCATTGCGTTCATCTGCACAGAAATAGTCTGAGCTGAACGAAGTGTATTTGGAAGCGACTTCATCAGGTAAAGAGTTCAGATATTGTTCCAGATAAACTCTACCTCTTTCATCCATGATTTTGACTCGAAAATTGATTAAAAATATAACGC
>NZ_JZAM01000309.1:0-456 GCF_000960595.1 Vibrio sp. S234-5 | reverse complement strand
CGTAACCACAAAAACCAACGCATAGTAAAAATGCCGCGCGTTGGCTGTCCCTCTTGAAGCGTTTGTTATGTGCCGTGGCTAATGTTTTTCACAATCCTTTTTATCTTTGAACAGATTCGTCAATGCCGTCGCTTCCGTTCTCTCTAGATCTTGATAAGCATCGAAAATGTCACCATCCTTGTACCCAAGAAGGCACAGCCCGCCTTGAATAATTAGGGTGAAAAATGACACAACTAGAATCAGAAATGGAATGACACCAAACATATCAAGAGACAGTAAAAGCGAAGACAGCGCTATAGCTACAGCTGAAATTACCAATTTAACTTTGCTACTAAAAACCATAACACCCTCTAAAATATGAATTTTTAGCCATTCTATAAGTTAATGGTTGCACATAATGTTGTTTGCTTCACAGGAAAGGCACATAACGCCCTGCTAAGGGGTGAGCAATGCACT
>NZ_JZAM01000308.1:0-479 GCF_000960595.1 Vibrio sp. S234-5 | reverse complement strand
TAACGCCGCGTTAAGGGGTGAAGGCACGCAATACACAAGTTACCGCACAATGCCGTAACCACCAAACCTAACGCAAACTGAAAATGCCACGCGTGCCAAATCCCTCTTGAACGCTTTGTTATGCTTAAGATTCAATGACTTACGTTTTGATAAAACCAAGATTAACTCGACCTTGATTCACAAGCAAAAGCCAAAACCTAAAAAACGGAAATGACTCATGATTTTGAAAATCAGACTTTGGACTTTGACCGCTAATACTAAAAAAACCTAAGATCAGATTACTGATTGAACCAACCGCCCTAACCTCGCGCTTGCCCGAATATTGACTGAGGCAACGCTCTGAATTTCCAGCGCCAAAGAACAAGTGTCCGGAAAACAGCGCCCACTGAAGCCAACTTGCCGACAAACTCAAAACTAACCAGCCGAGGGAACAAAGAAAAAACATAAACCACTGACTTTGCGTGATTAAGCATAACGCC
>NZ_JZAM01000307.1:0-1502 GCF_000960595.1 Vibrio sp. S234-5 | reverse complement strand
TAAGT
Organism: Vibrio sp. S234-5; assembly: GCF_000960595.1. NCBI lineage: Bacteria > Pseudomonadati > Pseudomonadota > Gammaproteobacteria > Vibrionales > Vibrionaceae > Vibrio > Vibrio sp. S234-5. Next base: position 1,497 of record NZ_JZAM01000307.1, on the reverse strand, counting down.
TTCTAGTCCTGCTTTATTTTTAACAGTATAAGATCACGTCAAGATCGCTAATTCAATCTATTTCTAAAAATTTTATCCCGAAATTCGATAAAAAGGTGCGTCAATAACATGCGCGAACCCTGCCCTGAAGCCAGAGCCATGACAAAGAAGCCGCCAAAACAAAGCCCACCTTTCAACAACAAACCAAGCTTTTGAATGAAACAAACTCACCGAGCAAGACTTTCAACAAGTACAAAATGTTCGATAAACTTGCCCTTTCCACACTTTGCGCCCACAAAATTAGCAACGCGCCAACGTTAAAACTGATTGAGGCAAACAAAGAACCTTGTCTGTTTTACGGCTTGAGTGAACCACGAATTTTATGGTCAAAAAGCTCATTTGCCGACAACACAAAACGAATGGCCGGAGAAATCCCACAAGATTGAACCCCTAATTTTACCTGAGTTGCATAACGCCGCATTAAGCGGCTAAAAATTGTGGGCTAAAATACAAGCGAAGCGCAGTAGCCCACTGTTTTTAGTCCGATTAAATGCCTTGTTATATAGCCACTTGATGCACAATGCGTGGGAAAACACATTACGATAAAACAGCCCTTTTTAGGTTTTATTTCAAACGCAACAAAGCTAGTTGACGAACGAAGCTAAACCCATTTTTAACATACAAGGTACTAACGTGGTTTTGAAAACCATGCACGCTACCGCACTTAGAATGACACAAGTTGGTGAGCTGCGAATTACATTTTAGGTGGTGCTAAATTTGCTGATTTAGAAAATTTATCAACGAAGGAAATACCCGCTCCGCAAAAAAACATACTCAAATCTGACTTATGAAACCATACACTAAAACACTGCTCGAAAGCTATATAACGCCCGCTTAAGGGGCAGCCAACGCTACTACTAACTTACCGCATAACACCGTAATCACAAAAACCAACGCATAGTAAAAATGCCGTGCGTTGGCTGTCCCTCTTGAAGCGTTTGTTATGCCTGTTTTACCTTTTGGGTGTAGTGTTCAAAAGCAACAATCTTATCATAACCTTCAGATTCATAGAGTGATTTTGCTTTATCGTTAGTTGCTGACGTCGCTAATTTAACGGTTAACGCGTTCGTTTCTTTCGCAAAACATTTCACTTTTTGGAGCAATGCTCTCGCAACTCCTTGGTTTCGGGATCCATCAGAAACGAATAGATCATTGAGATACCACATCGGTTTCATTGCGACAGATGAGAATGACGGGTAAAGTTGCACAAAACCAAGAGCTTCATTGCTTTCGGTCATAGCTAAAAAAATCACAGATTCATTATTAGCGAACCGGTTTCTCAAAAATTCTCTAGCGGCATCAATATCCGATTTTTGCCCATAAAACCGACGATAATCATCAAATAAACTCACAATCTGATCTAATTCAGAGATTGAAGCCTTTAAAATCTTCATTTAACTCTCCTTGTCCATTAACAGGCATAACGCCCTGCTAAGGGGTGAGCAATGCACTACAAAA
>NZ_JZAM01000306.1:0-840 GCF_000960595.1 Vibrio sp. S234-5 | reverse complement strand
GGTTGTAAAGCTGCAATAGTAAGCGTCCTTTCGAGCAGCTACGCAAAAATCATAATCTTGCGCCAAATTGATCACTTTAAATTCTACGTTCATCCCTAATCCTAAAGTGAATAGCGCCTAACGCCCGCCTAAGGGGCTGGCAACGCATGACCACTAAACTCAAACACAACAACTGCAACCACCGCAGCTCATTGGGACTGGAAACGCCGCGCGTTGACAGTCCCTTTGAGGCGTTTGTTAGCTTCGTAGCCCATTGTTTACCAATGATTTTTAAACAAATTTGCTTGAAATGCATTTTACGCAAAAGCATCACTCAAACACACGTCCAACACCAAAAGCTGTGAAGTGAGCAGCCAAAACTCGCAGCGATCAAGGTTAAGTTGGCCACTTACCGAATTTCCGACAAAGAAAGCGCGATTTCAGCGACAATGCAGCCTTTGTGAAACGAAACTTTCCGTGTGGAGCATCCAACAACATTGAAGCATCGAAACTTGATGGTTTTCAGCGACTTTGAAACTGCTGAGCATTCAACACTTTCTACCAAGTCAGAATCCGACAAACTCGAAAGCCAACTTGTGCAATTTGAACGCTAAAAGCTGATTTTTCAGAACGATTGAGTTTGGATTTTGATGATTCCAGCCTTTAAGAAGCTAACGCCCGGTTAAGGGGCAGCCAACGCCATTACCAAGCTTCCGCATAACACCGTAACCACAAAAACCAACGCATGATAAAAATGCCGCGCGTTGGCTGTCCCTCTTGAACCGTTTGTTATGTTTAAGCTTCAATGACTTACGTTTTACCAAAACCAAGATTAACTCGTTTTTGACTGACAAACAAAAG
>NZ_JZAM01000305.1:0-387 GCF_000960595.1 Vibrio sp. S234-5 | reverse complement strand
GGACAATACCTGCTTCACAGCCTAGAGAAAATCCAACAACGTGTGCAATGTATCGCTGAGGTTCGCGGTAAAGGATTGATGCTAGGGGCGGAAATTCGCAAGCCAGGCAGCGAAGTCACCAATTTTGGTGAGCCTGTGTCGGATGTCAAGCTGACACTGGCGATTCAGCGAGCTGCGCTGGAGCGCGGCATGATGGTTGAAAAAGGCGATCGTGACGGCTCTGTGATTCGCTTCCTTCAACCGTTGATCATTTCTTTCGAGCAGTTTGATTTTGCCCTGCGCGTGCTGTAAGAAGAGATTCTTGCTGCGGGCGGCGCACGTGTTGATGCAGAGCAGCAGCCAGAGGGGAAAAAACACTTCATCCACACTGGTGTCTATGGAAGCAAA
>NZ_JZAM01000304.1:0-389 GCF_000960595.1 Vibrio sp. S234-5 | reverse complement strand
TAAACCAACTTGCACAATAGGTTATTGATCCAGATTGTTTTGTAGACGTTGTTTGTGAATTTTTTATAAGAGGCCAAACCATTTATTCGGCTTAAAGGGCTGGGGATAAGAAAAGCCCCGATACAGAGTATCTGTGCTATAGTCTTACTCGCAGCAGTCCTGCTACTAATAATGCTCCCTGCATCATCCATAATAGTGGCTGAATCCTTCAGCTATTCCTTACGTCGCCGTCCTAGCGGTGTCCTGTGTCTTCCCGACTGCTAACCTTCCTCGTTAGCGCACATCTCTTGTTCCCTGAGCGGTGTCCCTTGCTTCATCCTGAAGCGGTCCTTCCCTCAATCCTTAGAGGGGTCCATTGTCATTCCTTGCTCACTAACATCCTATTAGTC
>NZ_JZAM01000303.1:0-456 GCF_000960595.1 Vibrio sp. S234-5 | reverse complement strand
ACAGCCGCCCTTCCCAGATCTTCCCCATCTACGCGAGCTCACCTATGATGGCTTGTTTGCGGTCACAATCGTTTCACTCGCAGGTGAAGTCATCTAGTGACGTAAAGTGCGTCCCCATAGCTCTGCGGGTCTACTCCTTGAACGATTCAGTCATCAGTTTGACTCCACAGTCGTAATACTGTACATGATCTCCCATGCTCTCTGCCTCCACACCCGAAACATATAATTTTCGGACTTTTTGTTGGATAGGTTCATCAGGTCTAGGATTGAGTGTGTCACCTCCTTTATATTTATAGGGTTGCGTTAGCTCTAGAGTCGTATCTAAGTCGATGTCATCACCAAGCGGTGACTCACCATCCACATCTGCCTATTGGGTTTCATCTTCCGTTATACCATCGACAATATCATCAATGTCATCTGGGTATTCAAAGTCTTCCGGCTTGGTGTCTTTTACCC
>NZ_JZAM01000302.1:0-461 GCF_000960595.1 Vibrio sp. S234-5 | reverse complement strand
CAACGACCTTCGGGTTATGAGCCCGACGAGCTACCAAGCTGCTCCATCCCGCGTCCGATATTACCGTTAAGCACGATAAGTACTATACCATTTTACTTAAGAGAAAATGGAGCGACACACGAGGTTCACTTCTTTAAAACAAAAAGGCGTGACCTCAACCTTGGCAAGGTTTGCTCATCAACTGAGTTAGTGTCGCATTTCATCGTTAAGCACGATGACAAATTCAATTTGGAGCGACACACGAGGTTCGAACTCGTGACCTCAACCTTGGCAAGGTTGCGCTCTACCAACTGAGCTAGTGTCGCAATGATTAAATGCCGGAGCACTTAATACAGAATGTGGTTGCGGGAGCTGGATTTGAACCAACGACCTTCGGGTTATGAGCCCGACGAGCTACCAAGCTGCTCCATCCCGCGTCCGATATTACCGTTAAGCACGATAAGTACTATACCATTTTACTT
>NZ_JZAM01000301.1:0-467 GCF_000960595.1 Vibrio sp. S234-5 | reverse complement strand
AATTTGCTTGGCGACCATAGCGTTTTGGATCCACCTGACTCCATCCCGAACTCAGAAGTGAAACGAAACAGCGTCGATGGTAGTGTGGGGTTTCCCCATGTGAGAGTAGAACATCGCCAGGCTTTAACTTGTTGTCTTTAGATTTTTAAGAAAAATCTGAAGACAAAAAAAGTAGACGAAACGTCTAACCAGACAGCGGAGCGGTAGTTCAGTCGGTTAGAATACCGGCCTGTCACGCCGGGGGTCGCGGGTTCGAGTCCCGTCCGCTCCGCCACTTATTAAGAAGCCTCGCTGGAAACAGCGGGGCTTTTGTCATTTTTAGGTTTTATTGAGGATACTCATACCAATCTGGAAAATTAACTGGTCAGATTAATCCACTCTCTTGTACACATCTTGCTAACTCTATCTGTACTGTCCAAGAATCGATTCCAAGCCTTGCACACTTTCTCCACGATATCCTCATAATC
>NZ_JZAM01000300.1:0-471 GCF_000960595.1 Vibrio sp. S234-5 | reverse complement strand
GGAAACTCTGAAGGGGTCGGTCATACCCCAGATGAACCACTGCTAATCTACCAAACGCTACAGCCGGAAATCGCCGAGCTACGCAACCAACAGAAGGATATGCTGGGGAATGCTCTGTCATCGTCATCGCAAACAGAACCAATCCATAAGTCGATGCCATCATAATGCCAGCCATACTTGCACTTTTTCGGATTCGCCAAGCCGCTTGCAACTCTTGATCATTTCCGGTGAGCAGACACCAAAGTAAAACGGGTAAGCCCATCGCCCAAAACTGCGCACCAAGATAGAAGATCGCGCTGTATTGATCGCTGAAAATAGTTGATGCTTGCTGAGTCAGTAACGTTAATGCCTCTTTGTCCACCACAGAGTAACCTGTCGTGCCAATTGCCGCGATCAACGCCCAAAACACGCCTACATTTAGATACGCCACCAAAGAAACTTGGCGAACATAAGTCAACGGCACCAAAATGC
>NZ_JZAM01000030.1:0-518 GCF_000960595.1 Vibrio sp. S234-5 | reverse complement strand
TGCTTTAAATGCTCGATCATGATCTCTTTATTAACCCAAGGAACGACCATCGCTTCGCCAATTCCTCTCGCGGGACAGACAGAACCAAACAGATACGCATATTCAAATTGTTGTTGCTTCACGGCTCGGGGGCGTGTTCCTTTCTCTGCCCATAACCGTGTTGTCGTGTTTTGTTGCCCAAATCTGGCTTCATCTTGAAACCAGACATCAACATGCTCTAGAGCGATATGTCCTGGGATCTTCAGGATCGTTTCAATTTTGAATTTTTTTTAAAATCGTCTTGGACTTCTTGAGATTGCTTGGGGTGTTTTGAGCGGGAAGTTATCCATGACAAGCCCATGTGGTCGAGCAGGTAATACCAATATAAGTAAAAATGTGATCTAATTGAGGCCATTCAACGATAAAACTTATTCGCTATGGACAGTCTCAATAATATCGACTTTAAAAAGCTCGCAAGCCAGCAGAAATCTATTCAGATGAAAATGAGATTGCTGGCCCTCGCTCATTTCAAAGAGGGA
>NZ_JZAM01000003.1:0-252 GCF_000960595.1 Vibrio sp. S234-5 | reverse complement strand
TAGAGGGTGTGAACAACCGAATAAAGACGCTGAACAAAGTCGCCTATGGGTATCGTGATTGGGAATTTTTTGAGTTAAAAATCAAAGCCAGTCATGAGGCGAAGTATCGATTTTCCGGATGAACCAACTTTGTTCCTCGTCCCAAAGTGCGTTACACAAAGGGCTTTGAACAGTATGTCCTCTCGCTGTCAGCATTGAACGTCACCATCAATGCCATTGCCAAGCTATGTGGTGTCTGTTGGGATACAGTGA
>NZ_JZAM01000299.1:0-397 GCF_000960595.1 Vibrio sp. S234-5 | reverse complement strand
TGCAAGACAGGGTATTTAGGAAGGATGAAGCTGATTAATGGGAGAGTATTAAAAAAGTTCAACGTTGGGTTTCCCATTTACATGCCGCTGCTTAAGCAACCTTAGTATCCCGTCTACCGACAAAAGGCTTTGCCGATACCTACCCTACGTAGTTTCCCAAGCAGCCTGAATGGTCACTACGCGTATCCCCCAGGACTACTGCCCGAGATTGCGCGCGAATTTATCATAATAAGAAAGCAGCAGGCAATCCTTTTTGCCAACAAATTTCCGCTTCCGTCGACAAGTTAATGTTTCAGAAGAGATAAATCGAAGAAAACAGACAAACAAAAAGCCCAGCATTTCGGCTGGGTTCAATGTTTGGAGCGACACACGAGGTTCGAACTCGTGACCTCAACCT
>NZ_JZAM01000298.1:0-474 GCF_000960595.1 Vibrio sp. S234-5 | reverse complement strand
GCGTTATGTTTAATCACGCAAAATCAGTTGGTTGCATCTTTTCTTTGCTCCGTCGGCTTGTTGGTTTTGTGCTCGTCGGCAAGTTTGTATTTGTGAGCGCTGTTTTCTGGACATTTGTTCTTTGGCGCTGAAAATTCAGAGAATTGCCTCAGTCAATTCTAGGGCAAGCGCGAGGTTAGGGCGGTTGGCTCAATCAGAAGTTTGATCTTAGGTTTTTGAGTATTGGCGGCCAAAGCTCACAACTTGATTTTCAAATTATGAGTCGTTTCAGTTTTTGGTTTTTGCTTTTTGTTTGTCAGTCAAAGCCGAGTTAATCTTGGTTTTGGTAAACGTAAGCCCTTGAAGCTTAAACATAACAAAGCGTTCAAGAGGGATTCGTGCCGCGTGGCATTTTTGGTATGCGGTGATTTTTGTGGTGAAAGTGGTCTGCGGAAAGTTGGTTTGTGCGGCACTCACCCCTTAACGCGGCGTTAT
>NZ_JZAM01000297.1:0-807 GCF_000960595.1 Vibrio sp. S234-5 | reverse complement strand
GAGGGGGCTTTACTCATTGAGAGATGGGTATGAGTCACTAAAAGTGTATTCGGAACCGCCGTATGCGACCCACGCTTGTACGGTGGTGTGAGAGGACGGAGGCCGTGAGGCCTCCTCCTACTCGATTATACGTTTTATACCAATCTGGAAAATTAACTGGTCAGATTAATCCACTCTCTTGTACACATCTTGCTAACTCTATCTGTACTGTCCAAGAATCGATTCCAAGCCTTGCACACTTTCTCCACGATATCCTCATAATCGGTAAAACTCTGATTGGCAAGATAGTGTTGTCTGAGCCAGCTCCACACTTGTTCTATCGGGTTTAGCTCTGGTGAATAGGGCGGGAGCTTGATGATACTGACATTGCTAAACGGTTCTGCAATGTCATTGGTATGCCAACTCGCCCCATCCATAATGATGACGGCATGACGCCCTTTTTCAGTGATTGCCGATATTTGCTTTAAATGCTCGATCATGATCTCTTTATTAACCCAAGGAACAACCATCGCTTCGCCAATTCCTCTCGCGGGACAGACAGAACCAAACAGATACGCATATTCAAATTGTTGTTGCTTCACGGCTCTGGGGCGTTTTCCTTTCTCTGCCCACAACCGTGTTGTCGTGTTTTGTTGCCCAAATCTGGCTTCATCTTGAAACCAGACATCAACATGCTCTAAAGCGATATGTCCTGGGATCTTCAGGATCGTTTCAATTTTGAATTTTTTTTAAAATCGTCTTGGACTTCTTGAGATTGCTTGGGGTGTTTTGAGCGGGAAGTTATCCATGACAAGCCCATGTGCTCGA
>NZ_JZAM01000296.1:0-1279 GCF_000960595.1 Vibrio sp. S234-5 | reverse complement strand
TTACTGGGTGAGTAGACCGACCTAACCTCGTGCTTGCCCAAAAATTGATTGAGGCAATTCTCTGAATTTCCAGCGCCAAAGAACAAGTGTCCGGAAAACCGCGCCCACTGAAGCAAACTTGCCGACAAACTCAAAACCAACCAGCCGAGGGAACAAAGAGAAACCATAAACCACTGACTTTGCGTGATTAAGCATAACGCCGCGTTAAGGGGTGCCGGCACGCAATACAAAAGCTACCGCACAATGCCATAACCACCAAACCTAACGCAAACTGAAAATGCCACGCGTGCCAAATCCCACTTGAACGCTTTGTTATGCTTAAGCTTCAATGACTTACGTTTTGATAAAACCAAGATTAACTCGACCTTGATTCACAAGCAAAAGCCAAAACCTAAAAAACGGAAATGACTCATGATTTTGAAAATCAGACTTTTAAATTTGGCCGCTAAAACGAAAAAACCTAAGATCAAATTTCTGATTGAGCCAACCGACCTAACCTCGTGCTTGCCCAAAAATTGATTGAGGCAATTCTCTGAATTTCCAGCGCCAAAGAACAAGTGTCCGGAAAACCGCGCCCACTGAAGCAAACTTGCCGACAAACTCAAAACCAACCAGCCGAGGGAACAAAGAGAAACCATAAACCACTGACTTTGCGTGATTAAGCATAACGCCGCGTTAAGGGGCGCAGGCACGCAATACAAAAGTTGCTGCATAACACCTTAACCACTAAACAAACTGCAAACCAAAAATGCCACGCGTGCCAAGTCCCTCTTTAACGCTTTGTTAGGCAAATTAGTACGATGCGCCATTGATATTTCTCACTGCAATACCTGACAATACTTCTGCTTCAGCCATTCGCATGTTTACGGCCAAGATTTTATCCAGACATTTGGCTGTAGTTACATAGTGAGTAATGCAACCACAAACTGAACACCGATGAAATTCGACTTCTTTGTCACCCCAACAGTAGATATCTGTTGGTTTTGTCATGGTGACTTCGACTTGTTCCGGAGAAAAATACGCCCAACAAGCAGCATAACGTCGACAAATTGAACAATTACACTCACCAACTTCTATTGGAATTTCACTCAAAATAAGAGTTACATTTTCACAATGGCATGTCAGTTTCATCTCAAACTCCTTGGATTTGCCTAACGCCGCGTTAAGGGGTGAAGGCACGCAATACACAAGTTACCGCACAATGCCGTAACCACCAAACCTAACGCAAACTGAAAATGCCACGCGTGCCAAATCCCTCTTGAACGCTTTGTTATGCTTA
>NZ_JZAM01000295.1:0-136706 GCF_000960595.1 Vibrio sp. S234-5 | reverse complement strand
TAGAAATGGTAATGCCAGGCGACAACATCAAGATGATTGTTGAGTTGATCGCACCAATCGCGATGGACGAAGGTCTACGTTTCGCGATCCGTGAAGGCGGCCGTACAGTAGGTGCTGGTGTTGTTGCTAAGATCTTCGCTTAATTCTTTGAGTTAAACGGAATCTTGCACTCTTCTTCAATTTGAAGAACAGCGCACAGGAAAAGAGGAAGCTTTGGCTTCCTCTTTTCATTTTAGTTATAAAAAAATCTACGCATCCTTCTGTGCATTGCATATAGATATTCAACATTTTCAATCTGTTAACTAGATGTATAAACACGAACAACCAGCCTAAGTGAAACCGTGTGGTTTCCACTGCCAATCTTAATAACAATTGGATCTATCTAGCATATCAAATAAGACTGGTAACAAGAATGATTCTCTTTTATTATTGGTGGGTGTTATAAATTACGTTTGTGTTTGTATATGTACGTTTGCTTATGCCACGGTGTTTCAGATAAGAAGATTCGTCAACTTGTGCTGGAAGAAGGCGTGACGGATATTAGAGGGATAAAAAAGTGCACAGCGCTGGGAAGTCAGTGTGGTAAGTGTGTGCGAACCGCTAAAGAAGTGATAAACGAAATCGTGCCCGTTCTCTACAGAGAGGCGAGTTAGAATAGATAGGTGTTGAGTTTTTTTGACTCCTCCATATCTGGTTCTACAGTTAATAGAGCCAAAGAGGAGGGCTATGTCATGAAAGGCGATCCAATCATCATTCAACATCTCAACAAAGTACTCGGCAACGAGCTTGTCGCTATCAATCAGTACTTTCTTCACGCTCGCATGTATAAAGACTGGGGCTTAAAACACTTAGCGGACAAAGAGTACCACGAATCGATTGACGAGATGAAACACGCAGATCATCTTATCGAGCGGATCTTATTCTTAGAAGGGCTCCCCAATCTACAAGACCTTGGTAAACTCATGATCGGAGAGAATACTCAAGAGATGCTTGAGTGTGACCTAAAGCTTGAGATGATGGCAATCCCCGATCTAAAAGATGCCATAGCCTACGCGGAAGATACCAGAGATTATGTGTCCCGAGATCTGTTCCAAGAAATATTGGAAGATGAAGAAGAGCATGTCGACTGGCTAGAAACGCAGCTTGGTTTAATCCAAATGACTGGACTAGAAAATTACTTACAGGCTCAGTTTGTCGAAGAATAACTGAACTCTAACTTCTATTTATGATAGGGGCTAGACGATTTCAAAAATTTGTAAACATCAGGCAGCGCCTTTTACCATCTAGGTGATGCCTTTTTTCTAGTTCTCACACTAATCCCTATCTATTCAACGTTTATTTTTCAAACGGCACTTGCAAGCTATTTTGTTATCTGTATAATCCATCGCACTGACTTGTTCAGTTGTGAACCAATGAGCAGCGAGGAGCTAACGAACCTTAACGGTTTGAAAGGTAACGTATACTCAGCTTATGTTCGCAGTTAATACAATTAGCAAACACCTTCACTTGTGATAGTTGAATGCTAATCGAAAATTAACTGACAATGTGCCCAATTGAGGCACTACGGTTTCACATAAATCAATCGGCATTCTCTCGCCATATGCGAGTCTGAGTGGCGATATTGTTTGTGTAATTTTTAATAATTGGAGCTCTGTCTCATGCAGAACCAACGTATCCGTATCCGCCTAAAAGCTTTCGATTACAAACTAATCGATGCTTCTACCGCGGAAATCGTTGAAACAGCTAAGCGCACTGGCGCACAGGTTCGTGGTCCAATCCCACTACCTACTCGTAAAGAGCGTTTCACCGTTCTTATCTCTCCACACGTTAACAAGAAAGCTCGTGACCAGTACGAAATCCGTACTCACAAGCGTCTAATCGACATCGTTGAGCCAACAGATAAAACTGTTGATGCTCTGATGCGTCTAGACCTTGCTGCAGGCGTTGACGTTCAAATTAGCCTAGGTTAAGGGAGATTAGAAGAATGATTGGTCTAATCGGTCGTAAAGTGGGCATGACCCGCGTATTTACTGAAGAAGGCGTTTCTATCCCAGTAACAGTTGTTGAGGTTGAAGCGAACCGTGTTGCTCAAGTTAAATCTCTTGAGTCTGACGGCTATGCAGCAATCCAAGTTACTACTGGTTCTAAGAAAGCTAACCGTGTAACTAAGCCAGAAGCTGGTCACTTTGCGAAAGCGGGTGTAGAAGCTGGTCGCGGTCTTTGGGAATTCCGCTTAGAAAACGGCGAAGAGTTCGAAGTTGGTGCAGAACTAACTGTTGAATTGTTCAACGAAATTAAGAAAGTAGACGTTACTGGTACATCTAAGGGTAAAGGTTTCCAAGGCACTGTTAAGCGCTGGAACTTCCGCACTCAAGATATGACTCACGGTAACTCATTGTCTCACCGTGCTCCTGGTTCTATCGGTCAATGTCAGACTCCAGGTCGCGTATTTAAAGGCAAGAAAATGGCAGGTCACATGGGTGCTGAGCGTGTAACGACTCAAAACCTAGAGATCGTACGAGTTGACGCTGAGCGCAATCTGCTTCTTATTAAAGGTGCAGTCCCTGGCGCAACCGGCGGTAACGTGATCGTCAAACCAGCTGTTAAAGCATAACGTCTAGGAGTAAGTAATGGAATTGATGGTTAAAGGTGCTAACGCACTAACTGTTTCCGAAACTACTTTCGGACGTGAGTTCAACGAAGCTCTTGTACACCAAGTAGTTGTTGCGTACGCAGCAGGTGCTCGTCAAGGCACTCGTGCTCAAAAGACACGTTCAGAAGTTTCTGGCGGTGGTGCTAAACCATGGCGTCAAAAAGGTACTGGCCGTGCACGTGCTGGTACAATTCGTAGCCCAATCTGGCGTACAGGTGGTGTTACTTTTGCTGCGAAACCACAGGATCACAGCCAAAAAGTAAACAAGAAAATGTACCGTGGTGCGATGAAGAGCATTCTTTCTGAGCTAGTTCGTCAAGAGCGTCTAATCGTTGTTGATAACTTCTCAGTAGAAGCACCAAAGACAAAAGAGCTAGTAGCTAAGCTTAAAGAACTTGAGCTTAACGATGTACTCATCGTTACTGGCGAAGTAGACGAGAATCTATTCTTAGCTGCTCGTAACCTATACAAAGTTGACGTGCGTGACGCATCTGGTATCGATCCAGTAAGCCTAATCGCGTTTAACAAGGTTCTAATGACTGCAGCAGCAGTTAAGCAAGTTGAGGAGATGCTGGCATGATCACTGAAGAGCGTCTACTAAAAGTTCTACGTGCACCGCACATCTCTGAAAAAGCAACTATGGCTGCTGAGAAAGCGAACACTATCGTTTTCAAAGTAGCGAAAGATGCAACTAAGAAAGAGATCAAAGCAGCTGTAGAAAAGCTATTTGAAGTTGAAGTTAAGTCTGTAAATACTCTTATCACTAAGGGTAAGACCAAGCGTCAAGGTCTACGCCAAGGCCGTCGTTCAGACGTGAAGAAAGCGTACGTGACGTTGAAAGAAGGTCAAGATCTTGACTTCGTTGGCGGCGCGGAATAACAGGAGTAGTTGAATAATGGCTATTGTTAAATGTAAGCCGACTTCGGCTGGTCGTCGTCACGTTGTTAAAATCGTAAATGCTGACCTGTACAAAGGTAAGCCATACGCACCTCTTCTAGAGAAAAACTCTAAGAATGGTGGTCGTAACAACAACGGTCGTATCACAGTACGTCACATCGGTGGCGGTCACAAGCACCACTACCGTGTAGTTGACTTCAAACGTACTAAAGATGGCATCCCAGCGAAAGTTGAGCGTCTAGAATACGATCCAAACCGTAGCGCAAACATCGCTCTAGTTCTGTACGCAGACGGTGAGCGTCGTTACATCATTGCACCAAAAGGTTTGCAAGCGGGTGACGTTATCCAATCTGGCGTTGATGCGCCGATTAAAGCGGGTAACACTCTACCAATGCGCAATATCCCAGTGGGTTCTACCGTTCACTGTGTTGAACTAACTCCTGGTAAAGGTGCACAGTTGGCTCGTTCAGCGGGTGCTTACGCTCAGCTAGTAGCTCGTGATGGTTCTTACGTAACTATCCGTCTGCGTTCTGGCGAAATGCGTAAAGTTCTTTCTGAAGGCCGCGCAACTATCGGTGAAGTTGGTAACTCTGAGCACATGCTTCGTGAGCTTGGTAAAGCGGGTGCATCTCGCTGGCGCGGTGTTCGTCCAACCGTTCGCGGTGTGGTAATGAACCCGGTTGACCACCCACACGGTGGTGGTGAAGGTCGTACTTCTGGTGGCCGCCACCCAGTTTCACCTTGGGGTATGCCAACTAAAGGCTACAAGACTCGTAGCAACAAACGCACTGACAAGTACATCGTACGTCGTCGTAACAAGTAATCTATATAAAGAGGAATCGCCATGCCACGTTCTCTCAAGAAAGGTCCATTTATTGACCTACACTTGCTGAAGAAGGTAGAGAAAGCGGTGGAAAGCGGAGACAAAAAGCCACTTAAGACTTGGTCCCGTCGTTCAATGATCATCCCTACGATGATCGGTTTGACCATCGCTGTCCATAATGGTCGTCAGCACGTTCCAGTTTTCGTTACCGAAGAAATGATCGGTCACAAACTGGGTGAATTCGCACCAACACGTACTTACCGCGGTCACGCTGCGGATAAGAAAGCTAAGAAGCGTTAAGGGGTAAATAATGGAAGCTATTGCTAAACATAACTTTGCTCGCATTTCGCCTCAGAAAGCTCGCTTAGTTGCGGATCTAATTCGTGGTAAATCTGTTGACCAAGCTCTTGAAATCCTAACTTTCAGCAACAAAAAAGCGGCTGTACTAGTTAAGAAAGTTCTAGAGTCTGCTATCGCTAACGCGGAGCACAACGAAGGTGCGGATATTGACGATCTGAATGTCGCAAAAATCTTTGTAGATGAAGGCCCAACCATGAAGCGTATTATGCCTCGTGCTAAAGGTCGTGCGGATCGTATCTTGAAGCGTTCAAGCCACATCACTGTTGTTGTAGCAGATCGCTAGAGACTAGGAGAGTAAGCAATGGGTCAAAAAGTACATCCTAATGGTATTCGTCTAGGCATCGTTAAGCCTTGGAATGCTACATGGTTTGCTAACACCAAAGATTTCGCTGACAACCTAGACGGCGACTTCAAGGTACGTCAGTTCCTAACTAAAGAACTGGCTAAAGCGTCTCTATCACGCATCGTTATCGAGCGTCCTGCTAAGAGCATCCGTGTGACTATTCACACTGCTCGCCCAGGTGTTGTCATTGGTAAGAAAGGTGAAGACGTAGAGAAACTACGCACAGCTGTAGCAAAAATTGCAGGTGTACCAGCGCAAATTAATATCGCTGAAGTACGTAAGCCTGAACTAGATGCGCAACTTGTTGGTGACAGCATCGCCTCTCAGCTAGAGCGTCGTGTAATGTTCCGTCGTGCGATGAAGCGCGCGGTACAAAACGCAATGCGTCTAGGTGCTAAGGGTATCAAAGTGGAAGTAAGCGGTCGTCTAGGCGGCGCTGAAATCGCACGTTCTGAGTGGTACCGTGAAGGCCGTGTGCCTCTACACACTCTACGTGCAGACATTGATTACGCAACTTCTTCGGCTCACACCACTTACGGTGTAATCGGCATTAAAGTTTGGATCTTCAAAGGTGAGATTCTAGGCGGTATGCCAGCAGCAACTGAAGCTGCAGAGCCAAAGGCTGACAAGCCTAAGAAGCAGCGTAAAGGCCGTAAGTAAGGAGTCGACAGATGCTACAACCTAAACGTACTAAGTTCCGTAAGGTTCAGACTGGTCGTAACCGTGGTCTAGCAAAAGGTACAGAAGTAAGCTTCGGCTCTTTTGGTCTTAAAGCTGTTGGCCGTGGTCGTCTGACTGCTCGTCAAATCGAAGCTGCACGTCGTGCTATGACGCGCCATATCAAGCGTCAAGGTAAAATCTGGATCCGTGTGTTCCCAGATAAACCAATCACTGAAAAACCACTTGAAGTTCGTCAAGGTAAGGGTAAAGGTAACGTTGAGTACTGGGTAGCCCAAATCCAACCTGGTAAGGTTATGTACGAAGTTGATGGTGTACCTGAAGAATTGGCGCGTGAAGCGTTCCGCCTAGCGGCTCGTAAACTGCCATTCAAGACTACATTTGTAACTAAGCAGGTGATGTGATGAAAGCACAAGATCTACGCGAAAAGAGCGTTGAAGAGCTTAACGCTGAGCTATTGAATTTGCTACGTGAACAGTTCAACTTGCGCATGCAAGCAGCAACTGGTCAACTACAGCAAACTCATACTCTGAAAGCTGTACGCCGTGATATCGCACGTGTGAAAACTGTTTTGACTGAGAAGGCAGGCGCATAATGAGCGACAAAATTCGTACCCAGCAAGGTCGTGTTGTTAGTGACAAAATGGACAAGTCTATTGTTGTTGCTATCGAGCGCATGGTGAAGCACCCTATCTACGGTAAATTCGTTAAGCGCACGACTAAAGTTCACGCACACGACGAAAACAACGAATGTGGCACTGGCGACACCGTTGAAATTCGTGAGTGTCGTCCACTGTCTAAGACTAAGTCTTGGACTTTGGTGAAAGTTGTAGAAAAGGCGAAGATTTAATCTTACCTCTTCTGTGAACGCGAACGGCTCCAAAATTATTTTTTGGAGCCGTTTATTTTTTGACTACCCAATCACAAAAAAGGGTGGTACAATTCGCGTCCCTTATAAAGAGGCAGCCCGACCCGAGAGGGTCTAGTTTTTTAATATTTAGCGGAGCACTAACATGATCCAAATGCAAAGTATGCTGGACGCAGCTGATAACTCAGGCGCTCGCAGCGTAATGTGTATTAAGGTTCTGGGTGGCTCTCACCGTCGTTATGCACACATCGGTGACATCATCAAAGTTACTGTTAAGGAAGCAATTCCACGCGGTAAAGTTAAGAAAGGTGATGTACTGAAGGCGGTGGTAGTTCGCACCCGTAAAGGCGTACGTCGTCCAGACGGTTCTGTCATTCGCTTCGACCGAAACGCTTGTGTACTGTTGAACAACAACAGTGAACAACCTATCGGTACACGCATCTTTGGTCCTGTGACTCGCGAACTTCGTGGCGATAAGTTCATGAAGATCGTTTCACTGGCTCCAGAAGTTCTGTAAGGAGCGGCAATATAATGGCAGCTAAAATCCGTCGTAATGACGAAGTAATCGTTCTTGCTGGTAAAGATAAAGGCAAGAAAGGTAAAGTAACTAAGGTTCTAGCAACTGGTAAAGTTATCGTTGAAGGTATCAACCTTGTTAAGAAACACCAGAAACCTGTTCCAGCACTAGGTATCCAAGGCGGTATCGTAGAGCAAGAAGCAGCAATCGACGTTTCTAACGTGGCTATCTTCAACGCAGCAACTGGTAAAGCTGACCGTGTCGGTTTCCGTTTTGAAGATGGCCAAAAGGTTCGTTTCTTCAAGTCAAACGGTGAAACCGTTTCTAACTAATTTAGAAAGTAATTTGGAGTTCTACTATGGCGAAACTGCATGATTACTACAAGTCGTCTGTAGTCGCTGAACTGACCAAACAGTTCGGTTACACAAGCGTCATGCAAGTCCCTAGAATCGAGAAAATCACCCTAAACATGGGTGTTGGCGAAGCTATCAACGACAAAAAACTGCTAGAAAACGCAGCTTCTGATATGGCAACGATCTCTGGTCAAAAGCCTCTTATCACTAAAGCTCGCAAATCTGTTGCAGGTTTCAAAATTCGTGAAGGCTACCCTATCGGTTGTAAAGTAACCTTGCGTGGCGAACGTATGTGGGATTTTATGGAGCGTTTAATCTCTATCGCTCTTCCACGTGTACGTGACTTCCGTGGTGTTAACGCTAAGTCTTTTGACGGTCGCGGTAACTACAGCATGGGCGTTCGCGAGCAAATCATCTTCCCGGAAATCGACTTTGATAAAGTTGATCGTGTACGCGGTCTAGACATCACTATTACGACGTCTGCTGGTACTGATGAGGAAGGCCGTGCTCTGCTGGCTGCCTTTAACTTCCCATTCCGTAAGTAAGGTGAAGGGTTACTGTTATGGCTAAACAATCAATGAAAGCACGTGAAGTGAAACGTGCAAAGCTAGTAGCTAAGTTCGCTGAGAAGCGTGCTTCTCTAAAAGCTATCATCAGCGATGTAAATGCATCAGAAGAAGATCGTTGGAATGCGGTTCTAAAACTGCAAACTCTTCCACGTGATTCAAGTGCGTCACGTCAGCGCAACCGTTGTAACCAAACTGGTCGTCCACACGGTTACCTACGTAAATTCGGTCTGAGCCGTATCAAAGTTCGTGAAGCTTGCATGAAAGGCGAGATTCCTGGACTTCGTAAGGCTAGCTGGTAATTGCCACTTAATCATTTGGAGTAAATCATATGAGCATGCAAGATCCGATTTCGGATATGCTGACCCGTGTTCGTAACGGTCAGGCAGCAAACAAAGTTGCTGTTAAAATGCCTTCTTCAAAGCTGAAAGTTGCAATTGCTGCACTACTTAAAGCTGAAGGCTACATCGCTGACTTCGCTGTTGAAGGCGACGTAAAACCTGAGCTAGAAGTGACTCTTAAGTACTTCCAAGCTAAACCAGTAATCGAGCAACTGAAGCGTGTTTCACGTCCAGGTCTGCGCGTCTACAAGAAGAAAGACGAGCTGCCATCTGTAATGGGTGGTTTAGGTGTTGCTATTGTTTCCACTTCCAAGGGTCTGATGTCAGACCGCGCTGCTCGTAAAGCAGGTCTTGGTGGTGAGATCATCTGCTACGTAGCTTAATAGGAGTAGAATATGTCTCGTGTTGCTAAAGCACCTGTCGCTATTCCAGCTGGCGTAGAGGTGAAACTGAACGGCCAAGAAGTTACTGTAAAAGGTGCTAAAGGTGAACTAACTCGCGTTCTAAACAACGCTGTAGTTATCGCTCAGGAAGAAAACAAGCTAACTTTTGGTCCTCGCGAAGGTGTTGCTAACGCATGGGCTCAAGCAGGTACTGCTCGCGCTCTAGTTAACAACATGGTTGTTGGTGTTACGGAAGGCTTCACTAAGAAGCTAACCCTTAAGGGTGTTGGTTACCGTGCTGCTATCAAAGGTAATGCGGTGGGCCTGACTCTTGGCTTCTCTCACCCAGTTGAGCACGAGTTGCCAGCGGGTATCAAAGCTGAGTGTCCAAGCCAAACTGAGATCGTTCTAACTGGTTGTGACAAGCAGTTGGTAGGTCAAGTTGCGGCAGACATCCGTTCTTACCGCGCGCCTGAGCCTTACAAAGGTAAAGGTATTCGTTACGCAGATGAAAATGTGCGTAGTAAAGAAGCTAAGAAGAAGTAAGGTAACACTATGGATAAGAAAGCATCTCGCATCCGTCGTGCTACACGTGCACGTCGTAAGATTGCAGAACTTGGTGCAACTCGCCTGGTAGTACACCGTACTCCTCGCCACGTTTACGCTCAAGTTATTGCGGCAAACGGCTCTGAGGTTATCGCAGCAGCTTCTACTGTAGAAAAAGCGATCCGTGAGCAAGTGAAATACACTGGTAACATCGATGCGGCTAAAGCAGTGGGTAAAGCTGTAGCAGAGCGCGCTCTTGAGAAAGGCGTAACTGTAGTTGCATTTGATCGTTCTGGTTTCCAATACCACGGTCGAGTAGCGGCGCTAGCAGATTCTGCTCGCGAAGCTGGTCTGAAATTCTAAGGTAGGGTTGGAAGATGGCTAAAGAACAACAAGTTCAAGCGAATGATTTGCAAGAAAAGCTAATCGCAGTTAACCGTGTTTCTAAAACGGTTAAAGGTGGTCGAATCATGAGCTTTACTGCACTAACTGTAGTTGGTGACGGTAATGGTCGTGTGGGTTTCGGTTACGGCAAAGCTCGTGAAGTACCTGCAGCGATCCAAAAAGCAATGGAAAAAGCGCGTCGTAACATGGTTACTATCGCTCTTAACGAAGGCACTCTTCACCACCCAGTGAAAGGTCGCCACTCGGGCTCTAAAGTTTACATGCAGCCTGCTGCAGAAGGTACTGGTGTTATCGCAGGTGGTGCGATGCGTGCAGTACTAGAAGTTGCTGGTGTACACAACGTACTGTCAAAAGCGTACGGTTCTACTAACCCAATCAATATCGTTCGTGCAACGATTGACGCATTAGTAGATGTTAAGTCACCAGAAATGGTTGCTGCTAAACGTGGTCTAACTGTTGAAGCTATTTCGGAGTAAGAACACCATGGCAACTATTAAAGTAACTCAAACTAAAAGCTCAATTGGTCGCCTGCCTAAGCACAAAGCTACTTTGCGCGGTCTAGGTCTTCGTAAAATCAACCACACTGTAGAACTTGAAGATACACCGTGTATTCGCGGTATGATCAACAAGGTTTACTACATGGTTAAAGTTGAGGAGTAATCATAATGCTTTTGAATACTCTATCACCGGCTGCGGGTTCTAAGCCTTCTAAGAAGCGCCTAGGCCGTGGTATCGGTTCAGGCCTCGGTAAAACTGGTGGTCGTGGCCATAAAGGTCAAAAGTCACGTTCTGGCGGAAAAGTTCGTCCAGGTTTTGAAGGCGGTCAAATGCCTCTGAAACAGCGTCTACCTAAGTTCGGTTTCACTTCTCGTAAGAGCCTAGTGGCGGCTGAAGTTCGTCTAGCTGAGCTAGCGAAAGTTTCTGGTGACGTAGTAGATCTAAACAGCCTAAAAGCGGCTAACATCATCACTAAGAACATCGAATTCGTTAAAGTTGTTCTTTCTGGCGAGCTTAGCAAAGCGGTGACTGTGAAAGGTCTGCGTGTGACTAAAGGCGCTAAAGCTGCAATCGAAGCTGCAGGCGGTAAAATCGAGGAATAATCTCGAGGAACGAGGTACAGATGGCTAAAAAACCAGGACAAGATTTTCGTAGTGCTCAGAGCGGCTTAAGTGAACTAAAGTCGCGCTTGTTATTTGTAATTGGTGCACTTTTAGTATTCCGAGCTGGCTCTTTTGTGCCGATTCCTGGTATTGACGCTGCTGTACTTGCCGATTTGTTCGAACAGCAAAAAGGCACCATCGTTGAAATGTTTAACATGTTCTCCGGTGGTGCACTTTCGCGTGCATCTATTTTAGCTCTGGGCATCATGCCGTATATTTCGGCCTCGATTGTTGTCCAGTTGCTAACGGTAGTTCATCCAGCGTTAGCTGAACTCAAGAAAGAGGGTGAAGCAGGCCGTCGTAAGATCAGCCAATATACACGCTACGGCACGCTTGTACTTGCAACTTTCCAAGCTATTGGTATTGCAACTGGCCTACCAAATATGGTCGACAATCTGGTTGTTATCAACCAAACCATGTTTACGCTAATTGCAACCGTAAGTTTAGTAACTGGCACCATGTTCCTAATGTGGTTAGGTGAACAAATTACAGAGCGTGGAATTGGTAACGGTATTTCGTTGCTGATTTTTGCAGGTATTGTTGCTGGATTGCCTCAGGCAATCGGACAAACAATCGAGCAAGCGCGTCAAGGTGAATTGCATGTACTTCTTCTGCTGTTAATTGCAGTGTTGGCGTTTGCAGTCATTTATTTCGTTGTTTTCATGGAGCGTGGTCAACGTCGTATCGTCGTCAACTACGCGAAGCGTCAACAAGGTCGTAAAGTGTTTGCAGCCCAGAGTTCGCATTTGCCATTGAAAATAAATATGGCCGGTGTGATTCCTGCAATTTTCGCATCAAGCATTATTTTGTTCCCAGGAACATTGGCACAATGGTTTGGCCAAAATGGTGAAAGCAGCGCGTTCGGTTGGCTAACCGACGTGTCTTTGGCTTTGAGCCCAGGTCAACCTTTGTATGTCATGCTTTATGCGGCAGCGATTATATTCTTCTGTTTCTTCTACACGGCGTTGGTTTTCAACCCGCGTGAAACAGCAGATAACCTGAAGAAGTCTGGTGCATTCGTACCCGGTATCCGCCCAGGTGAGCAGACAGCCAAATACATTGATAAAGTGATGACGCGTTTGACCTTAGCTGGTGCGCTCTACATTACCTTTATCTGTCTGATTCCGGAGTTCATGATGGTCGCGTGGAACGTTCGTTTCTACTTCGGCGGAACATCACTGCTAATTGTAGTGGTTGTTATCATGGATTTTATGGCACAGGTACAGACACATATGATGTCTCATCAATATGAGTCTGTGTTGAAGAAAGCGAATCTGAAGGGCTATGGCCGTTAATTCGGTAGTAGACTCAGCAGTTTCAATTACGGAGTTTAGCAATGAAAGTTCGTGCTTCCGTTAAAAAAATCTGCCGTAACTGTAAAGTAATCAAGCGTAACGGTGTTGTTCGCGTGATTTGCAGTGAGCCAAAGCACAAGCAGCGCCAAGGCTAATTCAGCAGAAATTTTTACTTGAAATATAAGGTAGTGTCGAGTATATTCCTCGGCCTACCTTTTGCGTGCAAAAGAAGTAGTATCCCGCAGCGTATCCATCACGGGCTTTGCTGCGGATAATTCTTTTATGAAACCTAGGAGTGAATAATGGCCCGTATTGCAGGCATTAACATTCCTGATCAGAAACATGCTGTAATCGCTCTAACTGCGATCTACGGTATCGGCAAAACTCGCTCTAAAGCTATCTTAGCTGAAGTGGGTATTGCTGAAGATGTTAAGATCAGTGAACTAACTGAAGAGCAGATCGATCAACTGCGTGATGGTGTAGCTAAATACACTGTAGAAGGTGATCTACGTCGTGAAGTTTCCATGAACATCAAGCGCCTAATGGATCTTGGCTGTTACCGTGGTCTTCGTCATCGTCGCAGTCTACCTCTACGTGGACAGCGTACTAAAACCAACGCTCGCACCCGTAAGGGTCCGCGTAAGCCGATCAAGAAATAATCGGGAAGGTAGAGTACAATGGCTAAACAACCAACTCGCGCGCGCAAGCGCGTACGCAAGCAAGTTGCGGATGGCGTTGCGCACATCCATGCTTCTTTCAATAACACAATCGTAACTATCACTGACCGTCAAGGTAATGCTCTTGCATGGGCTACTGCAGGTGGTTCAGGTTTCCGTGGTTCTCGTAAGTCTACTCCGTTCGCTGCACAGGTTGCTGCTGAGCGTTGTGCTGAAATGGCTAAAGAATACGGTCTAAAGAACTTGGAAGTTATGGTTAAGGGTCCTGGTCCAGGTCGTGAATCTACTGTTCGCGCACTGAACGCAGCTGGTTTCCGCATCACAAACATCGTTGATGCTACACCAATCCCTCATAACGGTTGTCGTCCACCGAAGAAACGTCGCGTTTAACGTTTCTAGGAAGATTGGAGAAGAATCATGGCAAGATATTTGGGTCCTAAGCTGAAGCTTAGTCGTCGTGAAGGCACTGACTTGTTCCTTAAGTCTGGTGTTCGCGCGATCGATACCAAGTGTAAAATTGATAACGCACCAGGTGTACACGGCGCTCGTCGCGGTCGTCTATCTGAGTATGGCGTTCAGCTTCGTGAGAAGCAAAAAGTACGTCGTATGTACGGCGTTCTAGAAAAACAATTCCGTAACTACTACGCAGAAGCTGCTCGCCTTAAAGGCAACACAGGTGAAAACCTACTTCAGCTTCTTGAAGGTCGTCTTGATAACGTAGTTTACCGTATGGGCTTTGGCGCAACTCGCGCAGAAGCACGTCAGCTAGTTAGCCACAAAGCTATCCTAGTAAACGGTAAAGTTGTAAACGTTCCTTCTTTCAAAGTAGCGGCTAACGACGTTGTTTCAATTCGCGAGAAAGCTAAACAGCAAGCTCGTATTAAAGCGGCTCTAGAAGTTGCTGAACAACGCGAAAAACCAACTTGGATTGAAGTAGATGGCGGCAAGATGGAAGGTACATTCAAGCGTATGCCTGAGCGTTCTGACCTGTCAGCTGACATCAACGAACAATTGATCGTCGAGCTTTACTCTAAGTAAGGTTTAAACTAAAGAGAGGACACAATGCAGGGTTCTGTAACAGAATTTCTTAAGCCACGTCTAGTTGACATTGAACAGATCAGCTCGACCCACGCAAAAGTAACTCTTGAGCCATTAGAGCGTGGTTTCGGCCATACTCTGGGTAATGCACTTCGCCGTATTCTGCTTTCTTCAATGCCTGGTTGTGCAGTGACAGAAGTAGAAATTGAAGGCGTACTTCACGAATACAGCACTAAAGAAGGCGTTCAGGAAGATATTCTTGAAATCCTTCTGAACCTTAAAGGTTTAGCTGTACGCGTTGCCGAAGGCAAAGATGAAGTGTTCATTACACTGAATAAATCAGGCTCGGGCCCTGTGGTTGCAGGTGACATCACCCATGATGGTGATGTAGAGATCGCTAACCCTGAACACGTTATTTGTCACTTAACGGATGACAATGCCGAGATCGCAATGCGTATTAAAGTAGAACGTGGTCGCGGTTATGTTCCAGCTTCAGCGCGTATCCATACAGAAGAAGATGAGCGTCCAATCGGCCGCCTACTTGTCGACGCTACTTTCAGCCCAGTAGACAAAATTGCCTACTCCGTTGAAGCAGCTCGTGTAGAACAGCGTACTGACCTCGATAAGCTTGTTATCGATATGGAAACTAACGGAACTCTTGAACCTGAGGAAGCTATCCGTCGTGCAGCAACAATTCTTGCTGAGCAATTGGATGCATTCGTAGATCTTCGTGATGTGCGTGTTCCTGAGGAGAAAGAAGAGAAGCCAGAATTCGATCCGATCCTACTCCGTCCTGTAGACGATCTTGAACTAACAGTTCGCTCTGCTAACTGTCTGAAAGCAGAAGCGATTCACTACATCGGTGATCTAGTACAACGTACTGAGGTTGAGCTACTTAAAACGCCAAACCTTGGTAAGAAATCTCTTACTGAGATTAAAGACGTACTGGCGTCACGTGGTCTGTCTCTGGGTATGCGCCTGGAAAACTGGCCACCTGCATCAATCGCTGAAGATTAATCGATACTAGTTAGAAGGATTAGGTCATGCGCCATCGTAAGAGTGGTCGTCAACTCAACCGCAACAGCTCACATCGTAAAGCGATGTTTAGCAACATGGCTAGCTCTCTTGTACGTCATGAAGTTATCAAGACTACATTGCCAAAAGCAAAAGAGCTACGTCGCGTAGTTGAGCCTTTGATTACACTAGCTAAGACTGACAGTGTTGCTAACCGTCGTCTTGCGTTTGCACGTACTCGTGACAACGAAGTAGTTGCAAAGCTATTTAACGAACTAGGTCCGCGTTTTGCTGCTCGTCAGGGCGGTTACACTCGTATCCTAAAAGCTGGCTTCCGTGCCGGTGACAAAGCTCCAATGGCTTACATTGAGCTTGTAGATCGCCCAGCTGCTGAAGATACTGCTGCTGAGTAATCAGGTTCGTAAGAACGGAAAAGCCGAGCGATAGCTCGGCTTTTTTGTTGACGTCATACCGAGAGGTTGGCAACAATTTAGCACCTAGCACCTAGCACCTAGCACCTAGCACCTAGCACCTAGCACCTAGCACCTAGCACCTAGCACCTAGCACCTAGCACCTAGCACCTAGCACCTAGCACCTAGCACCTAGCACCTAAAAAAAAGCCGACCGAAGTCAGCTTTTGCTATTTGAGTTGATATCAGTACTTAAACGATATCAAGCAGTTCCACTTCAAAGACTAGGGCTGCAAATGGAGGAATGGATGCGCCAGCGCCACGCTCACCGTAAGCAAGATCGTGTGGGATGTACAGTTTCCATTTTGAACCAACAGGCATCAGTTGCAGTGCTTCTACCCAACCTTTGATCACGCCAGTTACCGGGAACTGTGCAGGCTGGCCGCGAGACACTGAGCTATCAAATACTGTTCCGTCAACAAGCTCACCGTGGTAGTGAACGCGAACGGTTTTGTCTGACGTTGGGATCTCGCCATTACCTTCAGTGATGATTTCATACTGCAGACCAGAGTCTAGAACAGTCACTTCAGAGCGTAGTGCATTGTCTTTTAGGAATGCTTCGCCATCCGCAGCGGCCGCTTTTGCAGCCTCTGCACGTGCCGCTTCTGCACGTGTGTAAAGTTCTTGCAGGGCTTTGTTGATCTCGTCAACCTCGATTGCTGGCATGTCGCCAGTCAGTGCGGTTGCAATACCCGCAGCAATGGCATCTACGTTCAGACCGTCAAGGCCAGAACCAGCAAGTTGTTGACCCATTTGCAGACCAATACCGTAGCTGGCTTTTTGCTCTACTGTTTCAAATTTTATATCAGACATAAAAGTCGCTCTTTTATCGCGTAACAAAGCCTCAAAGGATAACAGTTTCGACCAGAGGTTTAAATCTTTCTACTTCACAACGATGTAACTTATGTGCTGTGATGGCGCTCTTACTCTTGGCGGAATGTCATCTTTTTTACCGTCTACTGACCGAGTTTGAGGGTAATTATCTATACTCTGGTGGTTTGTATTTTTATACTAGGGAACAAAGGGGTTTGGAGAAGTTTGCAATGAATCGTCGTAGAAAGAAGAAGCCACAAACTGACTATTTGGCGCTTGCAAAAGAGAACGTCACCAAAATTGAACTCAAGCCACTGTTTATGCGAGTTCGCCGCTTGTGGTGGTTCCTGCCGATTTTACATCGCCGAGCGATTACTGTGTTAGTGCCGATATTGCTGATTCTTTTGCTTTGGCCGACGAAGAAGCTCGACCCTCAACCTGTGGTAGAAAAAGCGCCGCAACGAGTTGCGCTTGACATCAATACTCGTGGATTAAGTGAACAGCATGATTCACAGCAAAGTGAGAGCAAGTCGGCGATGTGGCAAGAATACTTGGTGCAAAATGGCGATACGCTCGCACAAGTGTTTCGTACGAATCAGCTGGCGATGGGCGATCTGAATGCTTTGGTTAAAATCGAAGGCGCCGACAAACCACTGAGTCACATCAAACAAGGTCAATTGGTCCGATTTAAGCTTAATGAGGCCGGTCAGCTTGATATTTTGCAGTTGGAAAAAGGCAACAGCTCGGTGATGTTCTTTCGTCTTTCTGACGGGGGCTTTAGCCGCAGTAAATAGCTGCCTAGCTTTGATCTAGGCTCCGCCCGTGACGCAGATTGGCAAAGACGCTTTGCCAAGGGAAAAGTGGCAACACAATCAGCAAGATGCCTGCCCAAGTGACACGATCTGGGTATTCGGCGAAAGCATACATGCCAATCAAGGTTACAAACAGCAAGCCCGAGTATTCCGCTAACGCGATTTGTCCGGCGGGTGCTTTTCGATACGCCGCGACCGCGAGGCCGTTATAACCCAAAATGCACACTGAGCTGGCGAATATGTACGCTGCGAGCGTAGGCGTGAGTGGTTGCCAATAGAGCAGCGCCAGCAGCAGGGAGACAGGCAGCGACAGCAGCGTTGTCCACCACAAAGTGGTCACCACCGTCTGCTCAGCGGGCAGTTTTCTCACCAACACATTAAAGAAAGCCAGAGTGAGCGCGGTGCCGAGCGCAAAACAGGCCGCCCAATGAAACTGCGAAGGGCGCAATACCACCAACACACCGACAAATCCCACCAGCGTACCCAGTACTTTTGCGAGCGCGGGCTTCTCTTTGAGTAACCAGACTGACAAGGGCAGCATTAATAGTGGCGCGGCGTAAAATACGGCGTTCGCGGTCGCCAACGGTAAATAGGTAATGGAAACCATCATACAGCCGCTGCCGATCAAGATCAGATGGGCTCGAGCTAAGGTAATGCGCGGCTGGGCCAGTGCTCGTTGTGTTTTGCGCTGCATCAGCCACAGTGGCGTGATCATCAATAGTGAAAATAGCTGCCGGAGAAACATGTATTGAAATGGTGAAACGTTGCCATCAATCAATTTCACCGCGACATCAGATAGGGTTGCCAGCAGGTTGCCGACAACCAATAGGACGATCGCGTAGCTCGCGGGCGTCACTGCTTAAGCTCGCTTCATATCGACATGCGGAATGCCATCTTCCAGATACATCTCGGAAGTGACCACAAAACCGTGCTGCTGGTAGAAAGGTTTGAGGTGTTCCTGCGCGCCGATTTCAATCGCCTCATTCGGCCACAACTGCTGGCAATACATAATCGACTGTTGCATCAGCTGGTGCCCCAAACCGCCACCGCGTGCGTTATGTTTGGTCGCTACACGGCCAATACTGACGCTGTCGTAGGTGGTGCCTGCGGGGAGAAGACGAGTACACGCCACCAGCTCACCGTTTTTATAACCGAGCAAATGATGCACTCCGTGCAGAATATCGTTGCCATCCAGTTCAGGGTAAGGGCAGTTTTGTTCGACCACAAACACGTCGACTCTCAGTTTGAGTAGTTGATACAGTTGAGTGGTTGAAAGCTGTGAGAAAGGCACAAGATGCCATTGGATCATGGTCATGTTTCCCGTTTAACAATAAGAAGCATACTGTACGCCTTGCGTGCGACTTTTGGCATTAACATAAGTTAAAGCTTTTCATCTAGTTGGCGTTTTTTGATCCGGCTTAGGCTCACCGGAGTGATACCCAGATACGCGGCAATTTGTCGGTCACTGAGCCTTTCGAGTAACACGGGAAACAACTGCTTAAACAGATGATACTTTTCCTCTGGGGTGTGCAGTAGCAGGAAACGTTCTTTGCGCTCTTTGTAAATCAATTGGGTTTCGAGCAAGTGGAGATAAAGCGGATGGGCAGAGGCTCGCCAAGCGTGCAAGCTTTCTATGGGAAAGGTGAGTAGATGAACTGGGGTGAGACTTTCCAGCAGAAATGGACTGCCTTGCTCGCGGATCAGGCTTTCAAAGCCGATCATCCAATCGACTTCCCAGTAAAACTCTTTGCTGAACTCTTTGCCTGATTCTGTCAGATAGCAGGCGTGGCAAAGTCCATCCAACAGGAAATAGCAGTGCTGCGGCGCTTCGCCTTGATGGATCAATATGTGCCGAGTCGGTAACTGCAACTCTTTGGCGTTGGCGAGCACGTCTTGAATGGCCTCGTTTGAGAGGTTGAGCTGTTGTAGATATTGAGTGAAACGAGCAACCATAGCGATCCCTAAAAAAACCGCTGCCAAGTGACAGCGGTGTTGAGTTTAAGGATTTCTCTTCGACAGAAAAGTTATTTCTGCAAACTCAAGCGATACACCGCAAAGCCGACCTCATCGGTCGCCACTTGCTCCATTGGGTAAATGCCTTTCGCTTTAATGAACTGCGCCGCTTTGTCGCTCGGTGAAGTTTCAAAGCGGATATCCAGCGCTTTTTCCGACTGAATAGGGGCAAACGTCCAGTTGTTATCGGCGCTTGGGGTCACTTGTCCTTTATCTTGGCTCACACGTGAGATGTAGCTGGCCAGCACACTGCGGTTTTCATCCGGTGAATCAAACGCCACAAATTCCGCGCCAGTACCCGGGAACTTGTTGCTGTACGCGCGGTAGTTGTTGGTCGCGATGATAAACGTCTGTTTCACGTCAATCGGCTTACCTTGATAGGTCAGATCAAGAATGCGCTGCGCTTCTGGATGAATTAGCTTACAGTCACCGTCATATTTAGCGGGCTGCGTAACGTCGATTTGGTAGTTCACGCCATCAATCACATCGAAGTTATAAGTGCGAAACCCATCCCAGTCGATCAAAGATTGCGGCGCGCTGCTGTTGACATCGATCTGCTTGAACTGGCCAGCGCTACACTCCAACCACTCTTTGACTTGCTGCCCGCTGACTTTCATTGCGACCAGCGTGTTCGGGTAGAGATACAGATCGGCGGCGTTACGGAAAGTCAGTTGACCGGACTCCACTTCGGTAAAGTTGGCGGGATCATTCTTACGCCCGCCCGCTTTAAATGGCGCAGCGGCAGAAAGAACGGGCAACCCGGCTAGGTCAGGATCCCCTTGGATAAAGCGCTCGACGTAATCTTTTTGCGCCAAGTTAACGATTTGTACCGTGGGATCGTCCTGCACGAGGGCAAGGAAGCTGTACATCACATCATTGGCTTTACCGATAGGCTGGTTGACAAAATCACGCGTGCCTTTGTGATCGGCGGCAAGCGCATCGACAATCGCGCTGTCGGCGTCAACCAAGGGCTTTTGGCTCGCTTTGTCAAAAATCGGCCGTGCTTGCGTTTGCCCTTTGACCACCGACCATTTACCCTCTTTTTGTTGTAGCTCTAAATCGATGATACCGACATGGCTGCCCCAGCGACCCGGCATCACCGCGGCCACCCCATTAATGGTGCCCTTTTGGTTGTCGACGCCTTGAATATGGTCAAACCCCTTGCCTGGGAAAACCGCGTGCGAGTGGCCAAAGGCAATCGCATCAATGCCTTCGACTTGTGAAAGGTAGTAGACCGAGTTCTCTGCGCCGATTTTGTAAGGGTCGGAAGAGACGCCGGAATGAGGGATAGCAACGATCACATCCGCGCCCTCTTTTTTCATCTGTGGAACTAGGGCTTCGGCGGTCTCACGGATATCTTTGGCAAACACTTTGCCTTCGAGGTTCTTCTTGTCCCACACCATGATCTGCGGTGGCACAAAGCCGATGTAACCGACTTTGATCGTATGTTCTGCGCCATTCACATCTTTAAAGCTGTACTCTTTAATGAGGTAAGGCTTGAAGTAGTGCTTGCCGGTCTTTTGCTCAAACACGTTGGCGTTGATGTAGGGAAAGTTGGCGTCGTTAATGGTTTCGGCGAGAAATTCCAAACCGTAGTTAAACTCATGGTTACCGATATTGCCGACATCGTAGTGCAATTGGTTCATCGCCTTATACACCGGATGAACTTCACCCGCTTTGATGCCCTTGGCTGCCATGTAGTCACCCATCGGGCTACCTTGGATCAAATCACCGTTATCCACCAATACACTATTAGTCACTTCGGCTTGCGCTTGCTTCACCAAAGTGGCGGCACGGGTTAGGCCAATTTGCTGTGAAGGTTTATCTTTGTAGTAGTCGTAGTCCATCACATTGGTGTGAATATCGGTGGTTTCGATGATTCGCAATTGAATGGTTTTGGCCATTGCTGGGCCCGCGATAGCGAGCAGGCTGGTTAAAACGGCCAGAGAGAGAGGGTTCACTGCCACTTTCATTTTTTGCTCCACAAGAGTCAGAGAGGAAGAGTCGGTGATTAATGTAGCAAAATATAATGAAAGCCATATTTAACTTGCTGAAAAAGTGTGATTTCAGCCGATTACTTTATTCCATTCTGTGCAGCGCTTGCCATCTTTTGCCGTGGTGAGGCTTGTTGTGTGAGTAAAAGAGAAAAGTGCATGAGTTAGATAGAAAACTTCTTAGCAGTTTTTTGAATAAAAAATGAAATTTTAGAATTTCAGGTAATATAAAGAGCTCGCCATAATGCGCTTATCAAAAGTTCAATGGAAGCACGGCGTATGACCAGCAAGGAATCAGGAACGGTCTTTCCCTTTAAAAAGCCAACACTCGTTGCCGACAATCGCACAGTGCCGAGCCGCTTTGCGCGCAGTCAACTCAAGGCCGGGGAAGTGGCTCTGGTGGGGGCTGGGCCGGGCGATCCTGAACTGCTCACGCTCAAAGCCTTAACCTATTTACAACAAGCCGATGTGGTGCTGTACGACTACTTGGTCTCCGATGAAATCATGGCTTTGGTGCCGAGTGATGCTATCTTGGTCTGCGTGGGTAAACGCGCCGGGCATCACAGTGTGCCACAGGAAAAAACCAACCAGCTGTTGGTTGATTTTGCCCAGCAAGGCTACAAGGTGGTGCGGATTAAAGGCGGTGATCCGTTTATTTTTGGCCGTGGTGGTGAAGAGTTGGAAGTGTTGGCCGATGCCGGGATTCGCTTTCAAGTGGTGCCGGGCATCACGGCGGCAGCGGGCGCAACCGCGTATGCGGGCATTCCTCTGACTCATCGTGATTACGCCCAGTCGGCGCTGTTTATTACCGGTCACCTTAAGGCAGAAAGCGATCAGATGGATTGGTCGACACTCGCGCGAGGTCAGCAGACTCTGGTGATCTACATGGGGCTGATGAAGTCGAGTTATATCCAAGAGCAGCTCATCGCGCATGGCCGCGCCTCAAGTACGCCGATCGCCATCATTGAACGCGGCACACAGCAGACGCAAAAAGTATTTAAAGGGCAACTGGCTGATTTAGCCACTTTAGCCACGCAGGCTGAAGCCCCTGCACTGATTGTCGTAGGGGAAGTTGTTCAGCTATCCGACAAGTTAGATTGGTTTCTTCGTGACGAACAGGCAAATCTGAGCACATTGGCTCAGTCTGTTTAACCCGAAGCCAGCGTAATGGACCCATTCAGGCCGTCGAGCCTTAAAAGGAAAGAGATATGAATCAACAACGCTTGACTCATTTAAAGCAGCTCGAAGCTGAGAGCATTCACATCATCCGTGAAGTGGCTGCCGAGTTTGATAACCCAGTGATGATGTACTCGATAGGCAAAGACTCGTCGGTGATGCTGCATTTGGCGCGCAAAGCGTTTTATCCAGGAAAAATTCCCTTTCCACTACTGCACGTTGATACCGATTGGAAATTTCGCGAGATGATCGAGTTTCGTGATCGCACCGCGGAGAAATATGGCTTTGAGCTTTTGGTACATAAGAACCCAGAAGGTTTGGCGATGGCCTGTAGCCCATTTGTGCATGGCTCTTCTAAGCATACCGACATCATGAAAACCCAAGGGTTGAAGCAAGCGCTCAACAAATACGGTTTTGATGCGGCCTTTGGTGGTGCGCGCCGTGATGAAGAAAAATCGCGTGCCAAAGAGCGTGTCTACTCGTTTCGCGATAAGAACCACACTTGGGATCCGAAGAATCAGCGCCCGGAGCTGTGGAAAACCTATAACGGCCAGATCAACAAAGGCGAGAGCATTCGTGTCTTCCCACTTTCAAACTGGACCGAACTCGATATTTGGCAATACATCTATCTAGAAAACATTGAAATCGTGCCGCTTTACTTGGCCGATGTGCGTCCTGTGGTTGAGCGCGACGGCATGCTCATCATGGTGGACGACGACCGCATGAAATTGCGTGACGGTGAGCAGATTGAACACAAGAGCGTGCGTTTTCGCACCTTAGGTTGCTACCCATTGACAGGGGCGATTGAATCAGAGGCCAATACGTTGACCGGAATTATCGAAGAGATGCTGGTGGCCACTTCGAGTGAGCGTCAAGGTCGGGCGATCGATCACGATCAGTCTGGATCGATGGAACTGAAAAAGCGCCAAGGTTATTTCTAAAGGGATCGAGGATATATTATGAACAGTGCAGTTGAAGCGCAATTGGCTGAGTTGGGTATTGAAGGTTACCTAGAGCAGCATCAAAACAAATCATTACTGAGATTCCTGACCTGCGGTTCGGTAGACGACGGCAAGAGCACCTTGATTGGTCGTTTGCTGCATGATTCGAAGCAGATCTACGAAGATCAACTGGCGGCGGTCCACTCAGACAGCCAACGTGTTGGCACCACAGGCTCGCGTCCGGATCTGGCGCTGCTGGTGGATGGTCTGCAAGCCGAGCGTGAGCAAGGAATCACCATTGATGTGGCCTATCGTTACTTCTCGACGCAAAAGCGTAAATTCATCATCGCTGATACGCCGGGACATGAGCAGTATACGCGCAACATGGCAACGGGTGCGTCAACCTGTGATCTGGCGGTGATCCTAATCGATGCGCGTAAGGGCGTGTTGGATCAAACTCGTCGCCACTCGTTTATCTCCAACCTGCTTGGTTTGAAACATTTTGTTGTTGCAGTCAATAAAATGGATCTGGTCGATTTCTCTGAGCAACGTTTTGAAGAGATCAAAGCGCAGTATTTGGCCTTTTCGCAAAATCTGCGTGGTGAAACCAACATTCAGATCATTCCTATTTCGGCATTGGAAGGGGATAACGTGGTGGATCCAAGCCAACACATGAGTTGGTATCAGGGCCCGTCACTGCTGGAAATTCTGGAAAGTGTCGACGTAGAAAAAGCTAAAGAGGCGGGCGAATTCCGCTTCCCGGTGCAGTATGTCAGCCGTCCAA
Organism: Vibrio sp. S234-5; assembly: GCF_000960595.1. Classification (NCBI taxonomy): domain Bacteria; kingdom Pseudomonadati; phylum Pseudomonadota; class Gammaproteobacteria; order Vibrionales; family Vibrionaceae; genus Vibrio; species Vibrio sp. S234-5. The sequence goes on along the minus strand of NZ_JZAM01000295.1, from coordinate 112,787 downwards.
ACCTCAACTTCCGTGGTTTTGCTGGCACTATTTCATCTGGTACGGTGAACGTGGGTGATCGCATTAAAGCGTTGCCATCGGGGAAAACCTCTAGCGTGGCGCGCATTGTGACCTTCGATGGTGATTTGCAGCAGGCGCAAGCGGGCCTAGCGGTGACGCTGACGCTGGCTGACGAAATTGATATCAGCCGTGGCGATCTGCTGGTGCTGGAAGAGGCACAAGTGCAATCGACCAACCATCTTCTTGCCGATGTGGTGTGGATGACGGAGCAGCCGTTACAACCTGGGCGCGATTACGACATCAAGATTGCGGGTAAAAAGACCATCGGCCGTGTGGAAAGCATTCGCCATCAGTACGATATCAACCATCTTTCGTCGCACGGAGCCGCAGAGCTGCCGCTCAACGGTATTGGTCTGTGTGAGTGGACGCTCAACGAAGCGGTGGCGTTGGATCACTACCAAGAGTGTGCTGATACCGGTGGCTTTATCATCATCGACCGTTTGACCAATGTCACCGTGGGGGCGGGCATGGTGAGCGAGAGCCTTGCCGCGGTCGCTCAGGCAAGTGGTGATTTCAGCGCATTTGAAGTTGAACTGAACGCTTTGATCCGTAAGCACTTCCCACATTGGGATGCTAAAGATCTCAGTGCGTTGATTAAAAAGTAGTAGCGAGTGATGGGAGCGTGCTCCCCAGTGAGGATGAGGTATGTGGGAGCAAGGAATGGTTTTGGCGATGTTGCTAGGCATCATCACATGTTTGCTCGTCACGAAAATTAAGCCGAGCTATATTTTCGCTGCTGCCGCATTTGTGGCTTTTATGGCGGGAATGAGCGACTTAACCACCATGGCGGCGAATTTTACTAACTCCTCACTGCTGACTTTAGTGCTGTTGATCTTGGCATCCACGGCACTGGAAAAAACGCGTTTAATCAGTTGGGTGAGCCGCAATATTTCCGAAGGGCGTTTAGCGACTGTGATTGCTAAATTGGGCTTGTCGACCGCGCTGCTCTCCTCGTTTACCAATAACACCGCAGTGGTGGTGTCGTTGATTGGCGCAGTCAAACGTAACCAGCAGCACGCGCCGTCGAAGTTGTTGATCCCACTCTCTTATGCCGCCATTTTTGGTGGCACGCTCACCTTGATTGGTACCTCGACCAACCTGATCATCAACAGTTTCGTTGAAGACGCGGGTTTGCCGAGCATGTCTTTCTTTGCGCCGACCTTGATTGGTTTGGCAGTAATGCTGGGTGGGGTGCTGATCTTGATCCCGCTGAGTTATCTGCTGCCAGACTACGACGAGCAGGGGCAAGATGATCTGCCGTACTTTTTAGAAGCGCGCGTTGAACCCGGTTCACCGTTAGTTGGACGTAGCGTAACCGAGAACAATCTACGCGCCTTGCGTAAGCTGTTTCTAGCCGAAGTGATCCGCAATGGCGAAACAGTTTCTTCGGTTGGTCCGGATTTTGTCTTGCAAGCCAAAGATCGACTGCTGTTTTGTGGTGACGTGGACAGCGTTTCGACATTGCAAGAGATCCCCGGGCTGACACTGTTTGGTCAGCAGCATCTTAACGGACAGAACTTCGTTGAAGTGGTGGTGAGCTCTTCGGCCAGCTTTTGTAATAAGACTTTGAAATCGAGCCATTTTCGTGATCGTTTTGATGCGGTGGTGGTGGCGATTCGTCGTGGGCATGAACGGCTGGAAGGCGGTCTGGGCAACATTAGCTTGGCCGCGGGCGACACTTTGGTTTTGGTACCGGGCAAGCGCTTTGAAGCTGAGCGCCAAGCGCATCGCAAAGAGTTTGTGTTGGTCAACGATCTCGATTCCAGCGCTCGCCTCGACAGTCACAAATCGACGTTCGTGTTACTGGGTTTTGTCGTGGTGATTGCGGCGGCACTGCTTAATCTTGTGCCTATCATTAAAGGGCTCGCCATCTATTTATTGGCATTGCTGCTGTGCGGTATTGTACAGCTCAGTGAGCTCAGACGCCGCTTCCCACTGGATATTGTGGTGATAGTCGGCTCTGCCTTGTCGATCGCGCAATTGATGATCTCATCGGGTTTTTCGGCGCGCATGGGCGGTATGTTTATCGAAGCATTTAATGGTTGGGGCGTGTTTGGCGCACTCGTAGCCACCTACATGATGACGCTGATCCTCACTGAGTTGGTGACCAATAACGCGGCGGCAGCACTGGCGTTTCCGATCGGCTACAGTATGGCGCTAGGGTATGGCGTGGATCCAATGCCGTTTATTATGGCGGTGCTGTTTGGCGCGAGCGCCAGTTTTATCTCCCCTTACGGGTATCAAACCAACTTATTGGTTTACAGTGTGGGCAACTATCGCTTGTCGGATTATCTGAAAATTGGCGTGCCAGTGTCATTGGTGTACTCCACCTTGGTCCTTACTTTTATTCCGATCTTTTTCCCATTTTAAAAGGATTTGTTATGAGCAGCGTGAGCGCGAACAACGATGAAAATATTGTCTGGCATCAGCATATGATTGATAAATCGTATCGTGCCGGGCTCAAACAGCAAAAGCCAGCCGTGCTTTGGTTTACTGGCTTGTCGGGTGCGGGCAAATCGACCATTGCGGGGGCGCTGGAAACACGCTTGGCAGAGCAGGGCTATCACACCTACTTACTGGATGGTGATAATGTGCGACACGGCTTGTGTAGCGATCTTGGCTTTTCTCAGCAGGATCGCCGCGAAAACATTCGCCGCATTGGTGAGTTAGCCAAGTTGATGGCCGATGCCGGTCTGATTGTCCTTACGGCATTCATCTCACCGCATCGCGCCGAGCGCCAGTTAGTGCGGGATCTGTTACCCGACGGCGAGTTTATTGAAGTGTTCGTCAACACCGCATTACAAGTGTGTGAGCAGCGTGATCCGAAAGGCTTATATAAGAAAGCTCGCGCTGGGGAGATTGCCAACTTTACTGGCATTGATTCTGATTATGAAGCGCCACTCAATGCAGAGATCGATCTGCCTGCTGGAGAAAAGCCCATTGAGGCGCTGGTGGATCAATGCATTGAAACGCTGGTGGCTCGCGGGATCATTCGCTCATCCTAACCACCAGTGAGCGGCATCATACCGTATGGTGAATGCCGCTTTGCACATCACTCTGTACGGTAAATTTTTGATTAAGCATCGCCAGCATCTGATCGTAATACTGGCTGTTGGGTTTATTGCCGAGCAGTTTACACAGCTCATTGCCGGTTGGCGTAAAACGGTAATAGAGCAGGCGCACGCCTTTACTCAGCACATTCAACTGCAAGTTCCGCCCTTGATAACTTAAAATCAGTGGCGTTTCGATTTCGATTTCGCCCGATTCCAACTCAGTGCCATGCAGCAGGCCCAACTCAATCAGCACCAACAAGCTAGAAAACGACAACTGGAAGCTGCCCATGTTGATGTTAGTGGTGGTGTCGCGTTTGCCAAAACTGAAAATGCCGCCTTGAAAGCGATAGCCAATCAATAGTTTACGGCTGTTATCTGCGCCAAAACTGCAAGCCAGTGACGAGGCACGTTGCAGGATGTGTGCTTCTTTCGGCGTCATGTCATGCAGTACTTTTAGCGCTTTCATTGAGGTAGAACCGGGGTTGGTCACCTCGCGTTTCAGCACTTGCGCCCACAGTTTCTGCATCGCTGAGTTGTGGATCTCTTGCGCCATATCGAAAAAACGGTACAGCCAATCTTGATCCGGATCGCCTGCGGTTTCATCTTTGCAAGAGAGATGGGCCAGTTTCAAGATCTGTTCGAGGTTACGTTGGCGCTGCTCTTGGCGCTTCTCTTCACGTAGCAAAGCTCGTTCGATGGTGGTTTTCTGCGGCGGATCTTTTTGCAACAGCGCGTCTAAGCCATAGGTTTGCGCGATCGTCGTGATGCGGCTGGCGCTGTCACGAATGTAACCACTTTTCTTCTCTTGGCTGCTGTGCGCCTTGGGATCGGCTTCTTGGTCAATCACGACCGGCGTTTGGCTATCCGCCATCGTACCTTCCTTTCCATTGCAGGGTGAATGCTAGGCTCAATGTACCCTTTATCGCCAAACCAGTGCAATAATGGGCAATCACACTCTTGGCGATCAATTTGCGGTTAGAGCGGCGAAAATCGTGATCTCGATAAAAATGCGCTGTCACAAATGATAATAAGTTGTTAAAATTGTTATTGTCTTTTGTGAGGGGCTTATGAAGTATTTCGGAGAGAATAAACGCAAAAAGCACCTGTCAATCGCGCTGCTATTGGTTGCTTATTTGGCAACTTTGATCTATTTAGCCAAATATATTGCCTGAGCCAGTGAGATTGACAGGTTACGTCGATGTTTAAAATTAGTTACATGTCATCGTAAGCTTCAATCGCATCCCCTTGGATGACGTAGGCCGTTTCTGCCAACTCGTGACTCACGGTCTCCGTTTTCAGTGTTCCCACCACGTAAATCACATCCCACAGCTCTTGGACTGGCGCACCTTTGGGGAACTTAACGTAAATGATCTGGTTTGGCGGCGGTGGCGGTACATGGATACACGCGCCAAAGTAGGGGACCAACAAAAACTCGGTCACTTTATTGGCATCGCCCTCGAGCGGAATCACAAAACCGGGGATCTTCACTTTGCTGCCATTGAGCTCTGGGCGAACGCCACCCAATTTGGTTTGGTTTACCGCGTTACCGGAATGATCGGCGGCGGGCATGCCGACGCTATCGAAGAGTTTTCTTTCTTGCTCGGGCACCAGATCGAGCCAATCCAGCGTCATCACATCCTGGCTGGCTGCCAAGGCGGGAAACCAAGGCGTGAAAATTAAGCTTAATAGCAAGATAACTTTGCTTTTCATGAACGATTAAATCCTTATGGTCATTCCATCACTGAGAGATTGTTTGTAAGCCCGGAAAGCAGGAATAAAGCCGATGAGGATTCCTGCCCCCTGGACACAAGCAAGGAGCAGCCACTCATGTGCCGAGATGGCCGTCATTGCAATATTGATTCCGTATTGTTGCTGAATCAGCGGGTGAGCCACTGCGATCAGCGCGTACACCCCGGCTACTCCGGTTACAATCCCGACAAAAGTGAGCAGGCTCGCTTCACTTATAAGCAGGGTAAACACATGCCGTGGGCGCGCGCCCATCGCTCTGAGGATCGCCATTTCACGCCGCCGTTCTTGTAAGCTGGTGAGTAGGCTACTGAGCATGCCCAAAAGACCCGCGACGACCACAAACACCGACACCGCCAGCAGCGCTTGCTCGGCAACCGACATCATCCCCCACAGTTCATGCAAAGCGACACCCGGCATTATGGCGCTAAGCGGCTCTTGCGGGTAGGTGTTGATCTGCCTTTGTAGGGCGAATGTTTGAATACGCGATTTGAGGCCAATCAGCATCGCGGTGATCTGCTTGGGCTGGAAGTCTCTGTGTGTCAGTTGCGTTGCATCGGGAGTTGGGCCCATGCGCGCGCCAGATTCCCAGCCGACGTGAATCGCTTCAATCGCCTCAAGAGAGACGTGCACGGTTTTGTCTACTGGCGTGCCTGTCGGTGCCAAAATGCCGACCACTTTGAAGGGCAAGTTGTCATGGCGACTGAAGCCGACATCGCTGATCCCGTGCGCGATGACTATCTCACTGCCTAGCCGGTAGCCGAGTTTTTTCGCCACATCGTAGCCAAGCACGGTTTCAAATAAGCCGTTGAACGCTTTACCTTGCGAGAAGGTAAGTGGTTGCTTACTTCCGTACTTGTAGTGTTCAAAGTAGCTGTGGTTGGTGCCCAGTACTCGAAAACCTTGGTGCGAATCTCCGAGTGAGATGGGAATCGCCCATTCAACCGAGCGATGATTGGCAAACTCTTGGTAGCTCTTCCAGTCGATATTGTTGGTGGCATTGCCAATACGAAATACTGAGTAAAGCAGCAAGTTCACTTGGCCAGAGCGGCCTCCGACTATCAGATCGGTGCCGGAAATGGTATTGGCAAAGCTCTCTTTGGCTTGGGTGCGAATTCGCTCCACGCCCATCAGCAGCAGCACTGAAATGGCGACCGTCATGACCGTCAGTGCGGCGGTGGCTTTACGGTTACGTAAACTTTTCCAAGCGAGATTGAAGATGGCACTCATGCGATAACTCCTGCTTGGTTCAATTCACGTAAGTCGATAGTGCGGTTAAACAGCGCTTCCAAACTCGGATCGTGGCTGACGAAAATCAGGGTGGCGTTGACCGAGTTGGCTTGCTCCATCAGCAGTTCGATAAAGGCGCTGCGGTTGTCGTAATCGAGCGCGGAAGTGGGCTCATCTGCAATGACTAACTCTGGCGCGCCGATCAGCGCGCGCGCCGCCGCTACGCGCTGTTGCTGGCCGATACTCAGTTCGCTGACGGGTTTGTTGTGCAGCGCGGGCGGCAGATGTAGACGCGTTAACAGCTGTATTGCCTGCTCGTGTGCCTGACCGCCAATTTGTCCCGCGCGCAGCTTGGAAAACTGACAAGGCAGCAGTACGTTTTCCACCACATTGAGGTAGGGCAACAGGTTGAACTGCTGGAAAATATAGCCGATGTGGTCGGCGCGAAACTTGTCTCGCGCACTGGGCGACAAGCTGCCGAGATCGGTACCGAGAATACGCAGTTGCCCAGATTGCAGCGCGTTAATGCCGGTCATTAAACTGAGCAACGTCGATTTGCCACAACCGCTGGGTCCTTTTATAAAAACGTGTTCACCACGCAAAATACGCAGCTCCGGAATGTGTAAGATCGGCTGCTGCGCATCTTTCCATGTAAACGTGGCCTGATTGAGCCAAACCACTTCAGACGGAGTATTTACCATAGATTTTCACCATGCTCTGTGCTTTTCAGAAAAAGCAGGTAAGTAAACACTTACCTGCTCGGTTCTTATTTCAAAGAGATTCGTGCATTTTCAGCCGATAGTTGCGTGGCACTCTGCTTTTTATCGGTAAGCACATTCGCGGTGATGGATTGGGTCGCGGTAAAATGGCTGAACCACTGGGTATCTAGCGTACTCAGTTCGGCCAGATTGTCACAATGGTATTGATATTGAACGGTAAACGCGCCATGACTGTCGTGGTCGTGGTCATCATGATGTTTTTCATGCTCATGTTTGTCATGATCGTGTTTGTCACTCTCATGGTGTTCATGTTCATGTTCATGTTCATGTTCATCGGCATCGTGGTGATCATGATGATGCTCGTCACCCGCTAACGTATGGGCAACGTCGACCTTCTCAATCTGGCATTTGGCCTTGGCATTGAGGGTAACGATCTGCTCAGCTTGTTGCAGTAAGGCGATGCTCTTTTGCAAGCGTTGCTCTTGTTCTGCGTTTTCAGGTGCGTGCTCAAAGCCGACCACATCGGCGCCGGGCGCGGTGATCTCAATCAACAGATCGTGACCATCTTGAGCAACGTTAAATTCCACTTGGCCATGAACATGGGCATCGTGTTGGCGAAATCCTTCTTCAGCCGTTGCGAGAGAGGAGAAAGAAAGGCCAACCAAAACGGCCAATGAAGTTTTGCGTAACATGGATAAATTCCTTATTTGTCTTAATTGTGTCGATATTTGGCTTAACAATAGGTCAAATAAGGCGGTGAACGCGCGAGGTAAGCCGAAAAGCTTTCAGCGCGGGTCTCGCTTTGCCAGATGAAAACAGGGCAAAGTGTCGGAGCGGTTGCTGCTGTGTGGTGAGGCAGGCTTGCGCCAAGGCCGTGGCTGGCGTTGGCAAACTGCTCGCAATGGTGTTGCAGGTGGTGTTCGGGGTTGAAGTCCAATTGATGCGCAAGACTGGCGAAGCTGAGAAATAGCGTCAACACCACCGCCAAGTAGGCAGTGTAGTGGAATCTGAAATGACGAAGACGTATCCAACCCGGCATGTTTACGGCGACCAGTGACAAGGTGTTACAATATAACAGCTGTAGCGCAAAAAAGTTCACTCATTTTTCTATAAATAGACTTTTTATAAAACGATTTTATTAAAATTTGCTCATTCAATGACAAAAACCCATACCGTGTGAGTATGGGTTTTGTGTACAGGCTGCGACGCCGCTCTCGCTGAGCCAATCGTGCGTTAGATATTCGCTTTGACTAATGCGATCACTTGAGCAACCTCGCTGTCAGAAAGCGCACCTTCTTTGACAAACAACACTTTGCCTTGCTTGTCTTGCACTATGATGGCGGAGCTTTCTTCTTTTAGCGCCCAATTTTTGGCGACCACACCATTTTCATCCAGCACCATAGAAGACCAAGGGAACTCCACTTTGCTGTCTTGGGCTGAGGATTTGACAAACGAGCCTGTTCCCCAAATCGCATCGTCTTGATTGATGATGGTGGTGGTTTGGTACTGCTCTGCTGGAAACTGAGCTGCGGTGATCGCTTGCATTAGAGGGGCGTTCATCTCTTTTGAGCTGCTGCGGCCAGCGATGGCTTGGATCACGCGGACTTTGCCAAGCATCTGCTGAGATGCCCAAGGCTGAAACGCGGTGCCTTTGCCTTGCAGAACGATTTCGCCATACGCATCAACATTGACCGCAGGCACTGGGCTGCCGAGTGAAAGGTTGTGCGCTGCCGCGCCGAATGAGGCGCTAAACAGCGCAAGAGTGAGGAGAGTCTTTGGTTTCATGAGTGTTTTTCCTTATCAAGACAGTATGTCCATTTTATCGTGAGCGGCCACAGTATAATACGCCACAGGGAAAAATTACTGGCCTCAGATAACATTTTTTTAACACTTTGCTGGGCATTGGTTTATCTCACTATGGGCTTGCTGTATGATGGCGTCCATTAGCCAACGCTAAAGTGATGAAAAACACGGCGAAGGCAGATGCCCGAAAGAGGCAGATAAAGGGGATTCCCCCGTTTCTCAAACGGAATTTGAGGATGATGTATGTTGCGCGAGTTTGCTGTTTATCGACCACGCCAAGTGGCTCGATTCGTTAAGACCCAATTTAAAGGGGACTTTTTCATTCAAGGGATCGGCGAGTTTCATTTTGACCAAGGCAAGGTGCAGTTGCCCGATCTGAGTAATCCGCAAAAATTGGCGGTGTTTCGCGAAGTGAACGCGGAAATCGCTGCGCTCTCTTTGGTGGCGTAAGTTAAGGCAAAAACGCTACCGCAGCGTGGCTACGGCAGCGTATAAAATCAGGCTTGTGGTGGGAAGCAGACCCCAGTACCGCCGAGACCGCAGTAACCGTCCGGGTTTTTCGCTAAATATTGCTGATGATACGTTTCAGCGAAGTAGTACTCTCCTGCCGGAGCGATTTCGGTGGTGATTGTGCTGCGCTGGCTGTCGCTGAGCGCGCGTTGATACGCTTCTTTTGATGCAGTGGCGATGGCCAGTTGCTCATCGCCGTAGGTGTAAATCACCGAGCGGTATTGGGTGCCAAGATCATTGCCTTGTCGCATTCCCTGAGTGGGATCATGCCGTTCCCAAAATTTCTCCAACAACTGTGACAACGAAATCTGCTGCGACTCGAACACTACGCGCACCACCTCGGTGTGGCCCGTTTGCCCACTACACACCTCTTCATAGGTTGGGTTTGGCGTAAAGCCACCGCTGTAACCGACCGAAGTCGACACCACACCATCCGATTGCCAAAACAGGCGTTCAGCGCCCCAGAAGCAGCCCATACCCAGCAAGATCTCTTGCTGAGTACCGACCACAGGTGCGGTGATATCGCTGTGGTTGATGAAATGCTGTGTTTCAACGCGAAGCGGTGTTGCGCGACCGGGCAGCGCACTCTCTTGGCTGACCATGATTTGTTTGTTAAGCATGTGATTTCCCTTTATTCATCTGAAAGCAGTGGAGTAAATCCGGATATCGGTTGTTCCTTTTGGGGGCGAATGCTATCTTGCACTCTCATGACAGACCGGACGAAATGGTGAGCTATTTTACTGCCATTGTCTCCAGCGTGCATCGGTCTGCGAACTCTTGGAAAGCGCTTGTGGCTCTCCGTCGCCTGAACGATATCAAGCCCTCGTTTTGTACGTACTAAAGCATGATAAGAAAAGTTATTCCAGCCTTTATCGGCATGATCTTCGCCAGTCAAACCCTTGCGTCCAGCGAGGTGGATTTGATTATGGAAGGCGTCAGCGGTGCCTTAAAAGAGAATATTGAAGCTCACTTGTCCTCAATTCCTGCCGAAGATTACGCCATTTCCCTGCGTTTTCAATCGCGGCTTGATAACATTATTAATGAAGCACTCAAGGCGTTAGGTTACTACCACGCTTCAGTGGAATATCAAATATCCCCAGACAAAAATGAGTTGACAGCGATCATCTCGCCCGGCGAAGTGATGAAGCTGGCCGAGGTGGAGGTGCGTTTTACCGGTGAAGCGGCCAGTGATGACCGTTTTGCCACGCTTTTAGAAAACTCACCACTTAAGGAGGGAACGGCGCTCAATCATGGTGATTACGACGCGCTCAAATCCTCGATTCGCAATCTCGCCCTGCAACGAGGCTATTTCAAAGGCGTTTTTACCGCAGCGCGTTTGGAAGTGTCGCCCGATCTCAATCAAGCCTTCGTGCGTTTACACTACGACAGCGGCATCCGCTACCAATTTGGTGAAACGCAAATAGATGGCAGCCAGATTGAAGAGACCAAAGTGCGCTCCTTACAACCGTATAAAAGCGGCGAGCCTTATCTGGTGGCCAAAGTGGGGGAGTTTAACCAAAACCTCTCAAACACCGACTGGTTCTCCTCGGTACTGGTTGAGCCCGATATCAGTGCGCTGGATGATAGCCGCGATCTGCCGATGAAAGTCTCTTTGACGCCACAGAAAAAAAATCAGCTGGAGACGGGGATTGGCTACGCCACCGACGTTGAACTGCGCGGTACGCTCAAATGGAAAAAACCGTGGCTCAATGAGCAAGGTCACAGTTTCGACAGCAGTTTATCGCTTTCTAAACCGGAGCAGACCATCACGGCGGGCTACCAGATCCCGCTGGAAGATGTGTTGCATGACTACTACCGAGTTCAATACGCGATGAAAAATGTCGACAGCCGCGATACCAAAAGTTTGCAGTCCAACCTCGCGGTTGAACGCCACTGGTTGTTGGACAACCGTTGGCACCGCACCGTGTTTATACGCTATTTGATTGAGAACTATGAACAAGGTTTGCAAGATGATGTGGCACAGTTTGTTTTGCCGGGCATCTCTTTTTCTCGCAGCCGGACTCGTGGCGGCGGTATGCCGATGTGGGGGGATAAACAGAGCATTACTTTGGAGTTCGGGGATGACTCTTTTGTCTCCGAAACGCGCGTCGTACGTTTGCAAGGCCGTACATCGTGGATCCGCAGCTTGGGTGAAAATCACCGTGGCATTGCTCGTTTGGAAGGGGGCGCGAACCTCACCGAGGAGTTTGATCGTCTATCGCCATCACTGCGTTTTTTCGCGGGCGGTGACAATAATTTGCGCGGCTACGCTTACGAGTCCATTTCCCCCCGAGACGACAGCAACGCACTGACCGGGGCAAAGTACATTGCCACCAGTACGCTGGAGTACCAATATCGTCTTTATGGTAATTGGTGGGCAGCGGCCTTTTTCGACTATGGCGACGCGTTCAATGACGCGCCAGAGTGGAAACGTGGCGCTGGCGTGGGCATTCGTTGGGGCTCGCCAGTCGGGCCTATTCGCTTGGACTTTGCTTGGGGGTTGGATGCCACGCCCGGAGAGGAGTTTCGTATCCATTTCACCTTGGGGCCTGAGCTATGATCAAACGAATGTTTCGTTGGAGCAAATGGTGCTCTGCCGCGCTCGTTGTGTTGCTTTTGTTGGTGTCACTACTGGTTGGGCTTGCACTTTTTACCAATCTTGGCCTAAACAGCTTGGTTTCATTGGCAGAAAAAGCCATGCCGCAACTCAGTGTGGGCAAGGCCGAAGGGGCACTTTTGCCCAAGTTCACTTTGCGTGAGGTGCGTTTTCAAGACGATGCTCTTCACCTTGAGACGTCGGTCGACGAGCTGGGTTTGGCGATCGATATGGTCTGTTTTTGGCAAGGGCAACTCTGCGTTGATGAACTGAAATTGCACGGTTTGGCGTTAAGTTTGCCCGAGCTTGCGCCCTCACAAGAAGAAGCAGAACCAGAGAGCACGCCGCTGACCTCGATTCGTACTCCGCTCCCCATTGCGGTGCGCAGTCTTGAGCTCAGTGACATCAAACTGGACATCCTTGGCAACCAGATCGATTGGCGAGCGTTTCGCTCTGGTCTTTTCATGCGCGGCGATCATCTGACCATCACGCCAACGCGATTCAATGATGTCAATGTCACGCTCGCTGAAAGTGCGCCATCTTCAGTCAACCCACCTTCGATGGAACCTAAACAAGATATCGTTCTGCCCGAGGTATGGTTCCCACTCACGATTGAGCTGCAACGTTTTGATCTCAATCGCTTTACTTTGCATCAAGCAACACCGGTTGAGATTGTGCATCTTGCTCTTGAACTCAAAGCGGCCCAGCACCAAGTGCAAGTTAGCACGCTAGAACTGGAGATGCCGCAAGTGAGCGCTTTGCTCTCTGCGCAAACGGAACTTCGCGGCGACTATCCGCTAGAACTCACGCTCAAAGCAGAGCTAAAAGAGAGCGAACTGAAAGGGCAGGTGATCAATCTCTCAGCCAGCCAAAGCGTGGCGGATCTCGCCGTGCAAAGTGATCTCTCTGGGCCAGTGCAAGCGCAGATCGAAGCCGAGTTACAACCGCTGAAAGCGCAGTTGCCCTTCAAGGTCGATTTGCAACAGCTCAAAAGCCAATGGCCCTTGAGTGGCCAAAGTGAATACCAAGTGAAGGTGGCGAGTTTGCGCGCGAACGGCTCCTTGGATGGTTATCAACTGGCACTGCAAACCCACTTTGAAGGAGAAGCGATTCCGCCACTGGATGTCGATCTCTCGGGTGAAGGCTCTCTGCAGCACATTAAGCTAGATAAGCTGATCTTAGCCACCTTAGGCGGGCAAGTGAGCGGTCAGGTGAGGGCAGACTGGCGTGATATGGTGAGCTGGCAGGCCGATTTAGCACTGCAAGACATTCAACCCGGGCAACAGTGGCCGCAAGCACAAGGCCACATCAGTGGTAAGCTCTCGACCTCTGGCTCTTTGACCGAACAGGGCGGCTGGCAAGTGGCGCTGCCGCTTTTAGATATTGATGGTGTGCTGCGTGATTACCCGCTCAATATCGAAGGGGATCTGCGTATCGCCGATCGCCAAGGCAATGGCGATCTCAACGTCGACACGGCCGGATTAACCCTGTCGCATGGTCCAAACGGGCTCACCGCCAAAGGCAAGCTGGATAAACATTGGTTGATGGACGTGCAGGTTAATTTCCCCGATTTGAGCAAAACCCTGCCGGATCTTGCTGGGCGCGTGCAAGGTGACATTGCGCTGCGTGGCGAACTGCAGCAGCCCGATGTGCGTTTGGCACTGCTGGCCCAGGCGCTGAAATGGCAGCAAGAGGCGAGTATTGAGCAGCTTTCGCTGCGTGGAACGCTGACGCCGCTGCCGACGGCACAAGCGGATTTACGTTTGCAGGCGCGCGCGCTGCGCTATGAAGAAAACCAGCTGGATTCGGTTGATCTCAGCCTCACTGGCAGTGAGCAGCAACATCAGTTGACGATCGATGTGCTCTCGACACTTTTCTCCACCAGCCTCGCTATTGATGGCCAATTGAGTCGCGACAAAGAGAGAGTCTGGTCTGGTGCGCTGCAACGGATGCAAGCCACCAGCGAGCAGGGAACTTGGACTCTGGCCAATGCCGCCAAGCTCGCCGCTAATCTGGATAAGCAGCAGTTTGATGTGGCCGCGCACTGCTGGCAGCAACAGCAATCGAGTGTGTGTCTGAGCCATGACATCCGCGTTGGCGAGCAAGGTGAGGCGGAAATCGCGATAAGCCAGTTCGACTTTGCGCAAATCGGCATGTTCCTGCCCAAAGAGAGCAAACTACGCGGCCAATTAGACGCGACGCTTTGGGCTAATTGGGCGGCGAAACGCGCGCCGCATGTCAAAGTGGCGCTGACGATGCCGGCAGGAGAGCTCGAACAGAGCCTAGACGAAACCCTGACCTTAGGTTGGGACAGCCTGATGCTTAACGCCGAGTTGCAAGACGATGCACTTCGCGCCGATTGGCAGCTCAACATTCGCGACAACGGCGATGTGAGCGGTCAACTAAAGGTAGACAATGTGCAGGCCAAAGAGCCGCAGTTGGATGGGACCTTAGCGCTTGGGCAGTTCAACCTCGATTTTCTCGCCCCATTAATTGGCGAATACAGTTCTGTGCAAGCGCTGATCTCTTCGCAGCTGGCTATCCGCGGTTCGGCGTATCATCCACAAGTGTTTGGTCAAGTGCTGGTGGAAGAGATTCGAGTGCATGGCGATATCAGCCCCGTAGACGTGCAGCAAGGGCGGGTTCAGGTGCAGTTCAATGGCTATGATGCCGCGCTTAATGCTGGCATTGTCACCCCAGATGGTGAGCTAAAAGTGGACGGTACGGCCAATTGGCAGGACTTGGCCAATTGGCATAGCCAGATGCGCGTTTTTGCCGATGAGCTGCAAGTGACCATGCCACCAATGGTCAACATTAAACTGGTGCCGGACATGACCATCGAGGTCAATCCTGGGCTGGCGAAAATCTCCGGAGATCTTGCTCTGCCGTGGGGACGGATTGTGGTGGAAGAGCTGCCGCCAAGTGCCGTGAGTATCTCCAAGGATCAGGTGCTGCTCAATGACGAGTTGCAACCAGTGGAAAGTAGCACGCCGATGCCAATGAATATCGAAACTGACATCAATATTCGCATTGGTGATGACTTTAAGCTGGCGGCTTTCGGCTTAGAGGGCGGTTTGCAAGGGCGCTTGAATGTGACGCAAAAAGACAAAGGGCCGTTTATTTTGGGAGAAGTGAACATTGTTAACGGAACCTATCGCTCTTTCGGTCAGGATCTGCAGATCCAAGAAGGCAAGGTGCTGATGAATGGTCCGGTGGATCAGCCGTATGTGGCGATCAAAGCGATCCGTAACCCGAACAATACCCAAGATAACGTGATTGCGGGAGTAAAAGTCACCGGGCCGGCCAGCGAACCGATCATTACCATTTTCTCTGAGCCTGCACTTCCTCAGGCCAACGCGCTCTCTTATCTGTTGCGCGGACAAAACATCGACGCCGAATCAGGTGGGGGGAATGCGATGACCACGGCTTTGATCGGGCTGAGCCTAGCCAAAAGCGGCAAAGTGGTGGGCGAGATTGGCGCCGCGTTTGGCGTGCAGGATCTGCAACTGGATACCACTGGTGCGGGTGATGAGTCGCAAGTGACGGTCAGCGGCTACATCATGCCCGGTTTACAAGTGAAGTATGGCGTGGGCATTTTCAAGCCGTTGGGTGAGTTTACTGTGCGCTACCGTTTGATGAAAGATCTCTACCTCGAAGGGGTGTCAGGGGTCGAAAGTGCGGTGGATTTGATCTACCAATTTGAATTTGATTAAAACGCTCCTGCGTGCTATTTCTCATCCCAAGAGCATGCACCACAGAGGCAGGGAGAGCGTATGCAGCATTTGGTTTTTGTTTATGGAACCCTTCGCAAAGGGGAAGCAAACCATCACTATCTAGCGCAAAGTCAGTGTTTGGGCAGTTGTCAAAGCGGGCTGGATTACAAGTTGTATGACCTGGGGGAGTATCCGGCGGTGAGTGATGGCAACACGGCCATCAGTGGTGAAGTGTATCTGATTGACGATCACACCTTGCAAGCGCTCGATAGGCTGGAAGACGTGCCCGTGGAGTATCGTCGAGAAACCATTGAAACGCCGTTTGGCACCGCATGGATTTATCTCTATCAAGACAGCAGTAAGCTGGTCAATGAGATCGCATCCGGCGACTGGTGCCAGCGGGTTTAAGCGAAAAAAGAAGAGCCAGACTTGTGTCTGGCTCTTTTGCTCTGCGAAGAGTGCGCTTGATTACTTTTGCGCGCGTTGGTAAGACTCTAGGATCTCTTTGCGAGCTGATTCGACATCTTCCCAGCCATCCACTTTCACCCATTTACCCGTTTCCAGCTCTTTGTAGCGCTCGAAGAAATGGGTGATTTGCGCTTTGAGCAGCTCAGGCAGATCGCCAACATCTTGGATGTGGTCATACTCTTTGGACAACTTAGAGTGCGGTACCGCGACCACTTTCGCATCTTCACCCGATTCGTCGGTCATTTTCAGCACGCCAACTGGGCGGCAACGAATCACAGAACCCGGCATCAGCGGGTAAGGGGTTGGGACGAGCACGTCAACTGGGTCGCCGTCTAAAGAGAGCGTGTGGTTTACGTAGCCGTAGTTACATGGGTAGAACATCGGTGCGGACATAAAACGGTCAACAAAAACCGCGCCAGATTCTTTATCGACTTCGTATTTGATTGGGTCGGCGTTGGCTGGGATCTCAATGACGACATACAGATCATCCGGTAGCGACTTACCCGCAGGTACGTTGTTTAAGCTCATGACTTTTCCTTTTCTGTTATTTTTGGGCTGAATGGCCCCAATTTAGCCGCAAATCACTCAGGATGTAAACCAGTGAGCAAGGCGTTTTTCATCGCATCTAACAAAAAAGCGCCTGCGATTGCAGGCGCTTTGCGAGAAGGTTTTAGGCTTCGTCACGATGCAGTTCGAGAAACTCCTCGACTTTCTTCACCATATTGGTTGAACCGACGAAAAACGGCACACGCTGATGCAGTTCAGTCGGCTTGAGATCGAGAATACGGTTAACCCCGTCAGAAGCAATGCCGCCAGCTTGCTCAATCAGAAAGGCCATGGGATTGCATTCATACAGCAGACGTAGCTTACCATTCGGGTGGCTCTGCGTGCTTGGGTAGAGATAGATGCCGCCTTTAAGCAGATTGCGGTGAAAATCCGCCACCAGCGAGCCAATATAACGTGACGTATATGGGCGACCATCTTCAGGCACATTCTCTTGGCAGTACTTGATGTATTTTTTGACGCCCATTGGGAAACGAATGTAGTTGCCTTCGTTGATGGAGTAAATCTTGCCATCTTGCGGGATCATCATGTTTTCATGCGATAGACAGAACGTGCCAAGCGATGGGTCGTAAGTAAAGCCGTTAACGCCATTGCCTGTGGTGTACACCAACATGGTGGATGAGCCGTAAATCACATAGCCCGCTGCCACTTGCTTATGGCCGGGTTGGAGGAAATCTTCTTGTGTCGGTGGTGTACCAATTGGTGACACGCGACGATAAATCGAGAAGATGGTGCCGACGGAGACGTTCACGTCGATGTTTGATGAGCCGTCCAGCGGATCCATCAACACAACGTATTTGGCATTCTTGTTTAACTCTTTGTTAAACGCGACCGCTTCATCTTCTTCTTCGCTGGCGACACCACACACTTGGTCGCGAGCTTCTAACGCAGATTTGAATTTCTCATTGGCGTAAACGTCGAGCTTTTGTTGAGCTTCGCCCTGCACGTTTTCCGTACCGACAGAACCAGTGATATCAACCAGACCCGCTTTGTTGATTTCACGGTTGACGATTTTCGCCGCCAGACGAATGGACGACAAAAGAGATGACAGATCACCGCTAGCGTGGGGGAAGTCCGCTTGTTTCTCAACAATGAACTCGCCAAGGGTGCGCATTCCAGACATGTTATTTCCTTAAACTTCTCTGAATTAATCGGGGGTAGTGAGCGAGCATCTCTTATGGATGTTATCGTTTGCGCTCGCGGTAAGTGTAAGGTTTAGATCTTATTAATGGTAATGAACTAACCGACCGAGATCTCAATTTGCTTGTCGACTATTAGCGAAGAAATTACATCAACTTAGGCGGGAAGTCGTGGCGATGTTGCACAAAAAAAGCGCAACGGAGTGGCGGAATTTTGCGCCGCCGAGCAGAAGCCAGACGATCGCCCTCGCTTTTCCGAGCGTTATCGCGATAATGGGAGGGGCAAAAATTTCATAGAGCAGGACGAGCAACATGCATATTCATATCTTAGGGATCTGTGGCACTTTTATGGGCGGCGCCGCGATTTTGGCCCGGCAGTTAGGCCATAAGGTGACGGGATCAGACGCCAACGTTTACCCA
Organism: Vibrio sp. S234-5; assembly: GCF_000960595.1. Taxonomy (NCBI): domain Bacteria; kingdom Pseudomonadati; phylum Pseudomonadota; class Gammaproteobacteria; order Vibrionales; family Vibrionaceae; genus Vibrio; species Vibrio sp. S234-5. The sequence goes on along the minus strand of NZ_JZAM01000295.1, from coordinate 94,766 downwards.
CCAATGAGTACGCTTTTGGAATCTCAAGGTATTGAAATTATAGAGGGTTTTGAACCTTCTCAGTTAAATCCTGCTCCTGATCTGGTGGTGATTGGCAATGCCATGAGCCGTGGCAATCCGTGTGTTGAGTACGTGCTTAACCACAATTTGCGTTATACCTCTGGGCCGCAGTGGTTGCAGGAGTTCTTGCTGCACGATCGTTGGGTGTTGGCGGTGTCAGGCACGCATGGCAAGACCACCACTGCAAGCATGCTGGCGTGGATTTTAGACGCATGCGGCTATCAGCCGGGATTTTTGGTCGGAGGTGTACTCGGCAACTTCGGTGTCTCGGCGCGTTTGGGAGACAGCATGTTTTTTGTTGTGGAAGCTGATGAATATGACAGTGCTTTTTTCGACAAGCGTTCTAAGTTCGTCCATTACCATCCACGCACCTTGATCATGAATAATCTTGAGTTCGATCATGCGGATATTTTTGATGATCTGGAAGCGATTAAGCGGCAATTCCACCATCTGGTGCGCACGGTTCCGGGCAACGGACGCATTCTTGCTCCCCAGCAAGATGCGGCTTTGGCGGACGTTTTGCAACGTGGCTGCTGGAGCGAGCAGGAGTTTTCTGGCGCTGATGGTCAGTGGCAAGCGGAAAAGCGAGTCAAAGATGGCTCTCACTTTGCGGTCTTCTTCCAAGGTGAATGCGTGGGCGAAGTGAAGTGGGATTTGGTGGGCGATCACAACGTCGACAATGCGCTGATGGCGATTGCGGCGGCGCGCCATGTCGGAGTGACGCCCGATCTTGCCTGTCAGGCACTCGGCCAATTTATCAATACCAAGCGCCGTTTAGAGCTCAAAGGCGAAGTCAATGGGGTGGCCGTTTATGATGATTTCGCTCATCATCCCACCGCGATTGAACTGACTCTCGGTGGTTTACGTAATAAGGTGGGCGACAAACCGATCTTTGCGGTTTTGGAGCCGCGCTCTGCAACGATGAAACGTGGCGTGCATAAAGAGACGCTTGCTGCTTCGTTAGCCTATGCCGATGAAGTGTTTTTATTCCAACCGCCGGGCTTGGATTGGTCGGTCGAGGCCGTGGCGGCACAATGTCACCAGCCTGCGTTTACCAGTGACAATATGGATGAATTTGTTGCGCAAATTGCCAGTCGTGCGAAATCTGAGGTGCAAATCTTGGTGATGAGTAACGGCGGTTTTGACGGCATTCATGGCAAGTTGCTGGCGGCACTGGACAAGGCGTCTGACTGACTCGGCCCATAATCGTGCTAACTGAAATCGTGCCAACTGAAATGACAATGACTGAAAAACAAAAAACAATCACACTGGCGTTTACGGGGGCCTCTGGTGCGCCGTATGGTTTACGCTTGCTTGAATGCCTGCTCGCGGCAGATTATCAGGTTTACCTGCTGATTTCCTCCGCCGCGCGTGTGGTGCTAGCCACCGAGCAGGGGCTGAAGTTGCCCGCCAATCCACAAGCCGCGCAAAGCGCGCTGGTGAACTACCTTGGCTGCTCGGCCGAGAAGCTGGTGGTGTGCGGTAAGGACGATTGGTTCTCGCCCGTTGCTTCCGGCTCCGCAGCGCCAAAGCAGATGGTGGTGTGCCCTTGCTCTGCGGGCAGTGTTGCGGCGATAGCGCACGGCATGTCGGATAATTTAATTGAGCGCGCCGCCGATGTGGTGCTGAAAGAGCGTGGTCAATTGATCCTCGTGGTGCGTGAAACACCGTTTTCCACTTTGCATCTGGAAAACATGCACAAGTTATCGCAGCTTGGCGTGACCATCATGCCCGCGGCACCGGGGTTCTACCATCAACCGCAACGTATTGAGGACCTTGTCGACTTTATGGTCGCGCGTATTCTTGACCATCTTGGCGTCGAGCAAGGTTTAGTGCCGCGCTGGGGGTACGATAACCGTCCGCGTGACGAGCACGTATAGCCAAAGCGAACGTTTCGCATTACAATCCGCCTCACTCATCGGGGAGCTCATCTGCGTATTTTTGTCGCAGAAGCTGAGATCAGGCCATCGCCTGGGACCCGTATACCTGAACCAGATAATGCTGGCGTAGGAATTGAGTCAGGAATTTAATTCGTAATGGAAGATTAAAACCGACCTCAAACCTGTGCCGCTCCACTCATGTCATGCAACGCAAATGGAGAGCGAGCCGTGAAAACCACTCTTAACCTGATTGCCCTAGCGATGGTCACTTCTGCCCCCGCTTTGGCTGCCGATAACACCCTCACTGTTTACACTTACGACTCTTTTGCCGCCGATTGGGGCCCGGGCCCGACGATCGAAAAAGCGTTCGAAGCGAAATGTGGCTGTGACGTCAACTTTGTTGCGCTGGATGATGGCGTGTCGATCCTTAACCGTCTGCGTCTTGAAGGCAAGAACAGCAAAGCGGATGTGGTGCTCGGGTTGGACAACAACTTGATGGCTGAAGCCAAAGCAACGGGTTTGCTGGCAGAACATCAGGTCGATACCCGTGTAGTTACGCTGCCAAAGGGGTGGTCTGACACGACGTTTGTCCCTTACGATTACGGCTACTTTGCTTTTATCTACAACAAAGAAACGCTGGCCAATCCGCCGAAAAGTTTAAAAGAGTTGGTGGAGCAGCGCAGCGATCTCAAAGTGATCTACCAAGATCCGCGCACCTCAACTCCAGGACAAGGTTTGCTGCTGTGGATCAAATCCGTTTACGGCGATAGCGCCAGCGAAGCATGGCAGCAACTGGCGAAAAAGACCGTGACGGTCACTAAGGGCTGGTCGGAAGCTTACTCGATGTTCCTCAAGGGTGAGTCGGATATGGTGCTCTCATACACCACCTCTCCGGCCTATCACCTGATTGCGGAAAATGACGCGAAATACGCGGCGGCGGGCTTTTCTGAAGGGCATTACATGCAAGTGGAAGTGGCCGCGAAAGTGAAAAGCAGCCAAAAACAGCAACTGGCCGATGAGTTTATGCGTTTTATTTTAAGTGACGACTTCCAAGCGGCGATGCCAACGGGCAACTGGATGTATCCGGTCACCGACGTAACACTGCCTGAGGGCTTTGACACCTTAACTGTGCCGGTGAAATCACTCAGCTTCACACCTGAAAAGGTGGCCGAAATGCGCAAGCCTTGGATCCGCGAGTGGCAAAGCGCGCTGACGTTTTAAGGCTGCCCGTTGAATTCTGTACCTAAAGCGGGCATTGGGGTCGCGGTGATGATCGCGACCTTTGTTATTGCTGCGCTGGCAGCGCTCCTTTCTACGGCGCCCTCGCTGGATGTGAGCGTCATCTGGCGCGATCCTTACTATCGTCATGTCACCCAGTTCAGTTTTTGGCAGGCTTTTTTGTCGATGCTGCTGAGCGTCAGTTTGGCGATCCCGGTGGCGCATGCGTTGGCCAAACGACGTTTTCCTGGCCGCGCTCTGCTGTTGAAGCTGTTTGCCTCAACGCTGGTTTTACCGGTGTTGGTCGGGGTGTTTGGCCTTTTGGCGATTTATGGCAACAGTGGTTGGCTGGTGAATCTGTTGCAACAAGCGGGCTACTTGAACTCGTTTTCCATCTACGGTTTGAGTGGCATTTTGCTTGCCCACGTGTTTTTCAATCTGCCGTATGCGGCCCGTTTGCTGCTACAAGCGCTGGAATCGATCCCGGCAGAGCAGCATAAACTGGCGGCTCACCTCGGTATGTCACCTTGGGATAAATTTCGCTTTGTTGAATGGCCAAGGCTGCGTCAACAACTGCCGCATGTCGGTGGCTTGGTGTTTATGCTCTGTTTTACCAGTTTCGCTACTGTGATGGCGCTGGGCGGTGGGCCGAAATCCACCACCATTGAGCTGGCTATCTATCAGGCGATCAAATTCGATTTCGATCTGCAAAGCGGAGCCATTCTGGCTATCTGGCAAATGTTGCTGTGCAGCGTTTTGGCGCTGGCGCTACAAAAATTGGCGCGTCCTTTATCGGTTTCTGCGGGCAGTCGCAGCGAGTCACCTTTTTTAGTGCGCGACAGCGGCCTGCTGCGTGTTTGGGACTACGCTTGGATTTTGGCCGCCGCGCTTTTGGTGTTACCGCCGCTGCTGATGGTACTGCTTTCTGGGGCGAATGGCAAAGTGGTTGACGTGCTGGCTGATGCTCGCTTTTGGTCGGCACTTGGCGCATCGCTGCAAGTCGCACTGCTTTCTGCCACACTCGCAGTGGCGGCAGGCATGGCGATTCTCTCGTCCAGTCGCATCTGGCGTATTGGAGAACGTCGTCATCGCGCGGATGGTTTGGAGATGGTGGGCACCATCGTCTTAGTCACCCCGGGGCTGGTCATTAGTACGGGCGTTTTCTTGCTGCTGCGCAGCGTGACCGACGTTTTTAGCTTAGCGTTAGTGGTGGTGGTTTTGGTCAATAGCTTGATGGCGCTGCCGTACGCGATCAAAACCTTGGCTCAGCCAATGTTGCACATTGAGCAGCAGTACCAATATTTGTGTGCCAGTTTAGGTATACGTGGCCTAAACCGCTTGCGGGTGATTGAGCTGCGCGCGCTGTCGAAACCGCTCGCTTCAGCGTTTGCGCTCTGTTTTATGTTTGCGATTGGCGATCTTAGCGCGATTGCGCTGTTTGGTAGTCAAGAGTTTCGCACGCTGCCTTTATACCTTTTCCAACTGCTGGGCAGTTACCAGATGGAATCGGCCGCAGTGGTCTCGCTCACTTTACTGCTGCTCAGTGTTGGCTGTTTTGCCCTGACCGAACGTCTATTTACCACCCGCGTTAGTGAGGAATCATGTTAACTCTCAATCAGGTGAAGTATTACTATCACGATGCGCTGTTTCACTTTGATCTACAGGTCGCGCAAGGGGAGATCGTCGCGCTGATGGGCCCAAGTGGGGCGGGCAAATCGACGCTGTTGGCGCTGCTGGCCGGGTTTATTGAACCGCAATCGGGAGAGATGGCGGTCAGCGGACTCTCTTTACTCCACAAGCCGCCTTATCAGCGTCCGTTTTCCATGTTGTTTCAAGAGCACAATCTCTTTTCTCATCTCACGGTGGAGCAAAATATTGCTTTGGGCTTACAGCCCGGGCTCAAATTGAGCTCTGCCGAGCGCAAGCAGGTGCGGCAGGCCGCAGAACAAGTGGGCATTGCGCCTTATTTGTCGCGTTTGCCGCAACAATTGTCGGGAGGGCAACGTCAACGCGTGGCGCTGGCAAGGTGCTTTGTGCAGCCCAATCCGATCTGGCTGTTGGATGAGCCTTTTTCGGCGCTCGATCCGGTTTTACGTGAAGAGATGTTGGCACTGGTGAAACATCTCGCCAAGGAACGCAATATCACCGTCTTGATGGTGACGCACCATGTGAGTGATGCTCGCGCGATTGCCAGCCATTTTGCCTACATTGCTAATGGTCACGTTGAGCAGTTCGGCCCCATGGCGCAGTTGACCACCGCACATGCGAATCGCGCCTTAGCTGAGTTTGTTCAGGCGGGCAGTTAACGGTTGAAACGTAGATAAGAAAAAGGTTGGCACAGGGCCAACCTTTGTTTTTTACAACGATGAAGCGATCGCTTCGTCGTTAAGCTGTTTCAGGATTTGGAAAATTTCGCGAAACGCTTTGGGCGGTTTGTTGTTTTGCTTCTCTTTGGCGGCGGTACGAGCGAGCTGACGCAAGCGCTGACGATCCGCGGATGGATAGAGTTCCACCACGTCATCGATCGCGTTGTCACCTTCGGCAATCACGCGATCACGCAGCGTTTCTAACTTGTGCAGCACGGCCGTGTTTTGTGAATGCTTGTTACGAAGTTTATCCAACGCCGCTTGAATCGGTTCTGGATCTTCTTGACGCATTACCTTGCCAATGTACTGCAGTTGGCGACGACGCGCTTCGTTTTTAAAACGTTGCGCATCTTTGATTGCCTCGAGCAAATCTTCACTGATCGGAAATTTCGCCAATACGGAAGGTTTGAGTTCAACCAACTCTTCCCCCAGTTTTTGCAACTCATCCATATCGCGTTTCATCTCAGATTTGCTGACTATGATGATTTCTTCTTCTGGTTCCCATGGCGCTTTTTGGTTTTTACGAGCCATCTTTTCTGCCTATGTCACTTTCTCTCAATAAGATTAGCCCCATTTTAACAAGAATCGTGGGGAGAAAGCGAAATTCTTGTTATTCTTAGCCTATCGCTCATCAAAGATTATTGAGATATGGATGTAAAACAGCAAGTTGCTCAACAGAGAATTGAGCTTGAAGCCGCCGTTGCCAGAGCGCTGGAGCTCGCGGCGCAACAGTCCGACGCTGCGGAAGTCGCGATCACTAAGACGACCGGGCTCAGTGTCTCTACTCGTATGTGTGAAGTCGAAAATGTCGAGTTCAACAGTGATGGCGCGCTTGGCATTACCGTCTACCGTGGCCAGCGTAAAGGCAGCGCCTCGACCTCGGATCTGAGTGAAAAAGCGATTCAGCAAACCGTATTGGCGGCGTTGGATATTGCGCTGTACACCTCGGAAGATCCCTGTTCCGGCCCGGCTCCGGCCGAGTTGATGGTCAAGGATATCCCAGATCTTGACCTCTTCCACCCAGACACGCCTGACCCAGATTACGCAGCGAAGATTGCCATTGCGGCCGAGCGTGAAGCGCTGAGTTATAGCGACAAAATTAAGCAGAGCGATGGCGCAAGCTATGACAGCCACTATGGTGTGCGCGTGTATGGCAATAGCCACGGCTTGCTAGCGAGCTATGCCTCAAGCCGTCACAGCATCAGTTGCTGTGTGATTGGTGAGGGCAAAAATGGCGAGATGGAACGCGATTACAGCTATACCGTGGCGCGTCATCGTGATGACATGTGGACGCCAGAGCAAGTCGGTCAAGAAGCGGCGGAGAAAACCATTCAACGCTTGGATGCGCGTAAGCTGAAAACGGGTAAGTTCCCGGTGATGTTTGCTCCGGATGTAGCCACGGGTTTGATGGGCCACTTAGTGATGGCGATCAGCGGTGGCAATCTCTATCGTAAATCTTCTTTCTTGCTCGATAAATTGGGTCATCAGGTGCTACCTGAGTGGTTCAATATCAGCGAGCGCCCGCATATTCTACGCGGTCTGGCTTCAAGCCCATTTGATAGCGAAGGCGTGGTCACTCAAGATAGAGAGATCATTACCGACGGCGTGTTGGCCACTTACCTGTTGACCAGTTACGCGGCGCGCAAAATGAACATGGCACCAACGGGTCACGCCGGCGGTATCCACAACTGGTTTGTGACATCAACCGGGCAGACTTTTAGTCAGATGCTCAAGGAGCTCGGCACGGGGTTACTGGTTACTGAAGTGATGGGACAAGGTGTCAACGTGGTGACGGGTGACTACTCCCGCGGCGCGGCTGGTTTCTGGGTAGAAAATGGTGAAATCCAATACCCAGTTTCAGAGATTACCATTGCTGGCAATCTCAAAGAGATGTTCACTCGCATTGTCGCGGTCGGCAGTGATGTGGAAACGCGCTCGCAGATTCAAACAGGCTCGATTTTGTTAGAGTCGATGAAAATTGCGGGTGAATAGCCATCGGTTGTCTCGCAATAAAAAAGCGCTAAAAACAAACAAGGTTGCCGATGGGCAACCTTTTTAATGTGTTTGGATTGGGCTGGTAAAAGTCAGATCAAAATGGTGGCCAGCCCAAGAAAAACCGACAATCCGATCACATCGGTAACGGTGGTTAGTGCCATGCCGCCAGCCAGTGCCGGGTCGATATTCATCTTTTTCAGCAGAATCGGGATAGACACTCCAGCGATGCCAGCAACAATCAGGTTGGTCATCATCGCGGCAGAAATGATCCCACCGAGCACCCAATTGCCTTTCCACGCGACCACGATGCCGCCGATAATCAGCGCCCACATCACGCCATTGAGAAAACCAATCGCAGCCTCTTTCATCAAGAGTTCTCGGCGGTTGGAGTCACCAATGTGACCCAGCGCCAAGCCACGAATCACCAGTGCAACGGTTTGGTTACCGGCCACACCGCCCATCGAAGGCACTATGGTCATCAGGACCGCGATGGCCGCCATTTGATCCAGTGTGGCTTCAAACATGTTGGAAACCGAAGCGGCAGCGAGGGCGGCGAGCACGTTCGCGCCGAGCCAAACGCTGCGTTTACGCGCCGATTTGACCACAGGCGCAAAGGTGTCTTCTTCATCATTCAGGCCCGCCATACTCATCATCGAGTGCTCGGCGTCTTCACGAATCACATCGACCACGTCATCGATGGTAATACGCCCCACCAGATGGTAGTTCTCATCAATCACCGGTGCAGAGATCCAGTTGCGTCGCTCAAACAGGCTTGCGACATCGGAATCGCTGGTATCAACCGCAATGGCATCATCGACATCTTCCATCACTTCGCTGACTTTCACGTCTGGCTGAGTAGTAATCAGCGCGGTGATGGAGAGCTCGCCTATCAGCTTGCTCTCTTCATCGATCACATACAGAGCATCGGTGTTTTCTGGCAGTTCCCCTTTCATACGCAGGTAGCGCAGGACTACGTCAACGTCGACGTCACCACGAATGGTGATAACGTCGGTGTTCATCAATCCGCCCGCGGTGTCTTCCGGATAGGAAAGTGCAGTTTCAACCCGCAAGCGGTCGGCTGCATCCATCTGTGCCAAAACTTCACGAGAAACGTTATCTGGCAAGCTACGCAGAACGTAAGCGACGTCATCGGTATCCATGCCTTCGGTGGCTTCAGCGAGCGCTTCAGGGGCCATTTTGGAGACAAGGTTGTCTTTGACGTCTTCGCTGAGCTCATCGAGAATTTCACCGTAATCTTCAGGGTCGGTGAGCTGCCAGAGCACTTCACGACTTTTACGCGGGGAAGCTTCTAAAAGGTGGGCGATATCTTCGGGTTCCATGTCCTGAAGTTGACGGCGGACATGGACGAAGCGGCCGTTTTCCAGCGCTTCGGTGACTTCTTGGAGGGCTTGGTGAGCTTGGTCGAATTCTATTTGCTCTGCCATTGTGACCCCCTGATTCCTGGATATTTACAATGCTTTGAATAATAACTTAATTCTATACGCAAGTAACCAGAAGATGCGAGTTTCATCAACAAATCTTGCAGTAGTCAGAGTAACGCTTGCATCACATTGACGAATTACTCGCCTTCATCAAATTTGTCTTCGATCAGGTGGCAAATCGCGTCTAAGGCGATTTGTGCTTGTGGGCCTTTGGCGTGAATGGTGACATATTGCCCTTGCGCCGATTCCAACATTAGCAGGCCCATAACGCTGTCAGCCGCGGCGGTTTTGTCCTCTTCATTGTCGATGGTGACTTCGGCTTCAAAGCTTTGCGCCAGCTCGACCAGCTTCACAGCCGCGCGTGCATGTAGACCCAAACGATTCTGTATCAATACCTTGCGACTCTGTTCCACGGCTATTCCTTGTTGCGCTTTTCTAATCCAGTGTGACGAATTCGTACTTTGTGCCCAAGCTCGGCAAAATATTCACCAATTTGTTGAGTTAAGTACACGGAGCGATGTTTTCCGCCAGTACAGCCAATCGCCACAGTGAGGTAGCTGCGATTGTTCTTTTCCAGCATCGGTAGCCAATGTTCGATAAAGCTTTCAATTTGATGCTTGAGTTCTAACACTTCTTCGTGGCGCTCTAAAAACGCTTTGATCGGGCCATCCAGACCAGTCATGGGCCGCAGTGATGGTTCCCAATGCGGGTTTGGTAGGAAGCGCACATCAAACACATAATCCGCGTCGGTTGGCAGGCCATATTTAAAGCCGAAGGATTCAAACACCATGATCAGTTCTTTACGTTCATGACCTTCGACTCGAGTGCGAATGGTTTCGCTCAGTTCATGCAGAGATTGATTGCTGCTGTCGAGCAGGATATCGGCAATCTCTCGCAATGGTTTCAGTATCTTCTTCTCTTGATCAATCGCTTGATCGAGCGTATGAGTATGTTCACCCTTAGAAAGTGGATGGATGCGGCGAGTTTCACTATAGCGCTTGAGCAACGTTTCTTTGTCGGCATCGAGAAAAACCACCGAAACATCGAGGCTCTCTTTAAGCTTTTTTAGTGTCGCGGAAAGCTCCTTCATGCGCTTGGGAATGTTGCGAATATCGATACTGACCGCGACATTTTGCTTGCTTTCGGCGATGGACTGAACAAACGCGTCGAGCAGATTGACTGGCAGGTTATCGACACAGTAGTAACCGAGATCTTCCAGAACCCGCAAAGCAACGCTTTTGCCTGCTCCGGAGTGTCCACTGACGATGATGAGTCGCATCGCTTAGGCGTCCTGTTGCTCGCTGACCATGATATCGTACAACTCTTGGTCGCTTTTGGCATTGCGCAACATTTTCAACACCTGTTTGTCGCTCAGGCGTTCTGCCATTGAGGAAAGGGTTTTCAGATGTTCTTTGCACTGTTCTTCTGGCACCAAAAGAGCGAATAAAAGGTCGACCGGACGGTTGTCGATGGCGTCAAACTCTATCGGCTGCTCACATTGCAGTAAAACGGCGACCGCGTGGTCAGCGGACGTCATGCGTGCGTGGGGAATGGCAATACCGTTACCGATACCCGTGCTGCCCATTTTTTCTCGACTGAGCATACACTCAAACAAGGCAGTGGAATCTTGGCCAGTGTGTTCCGCAACGAGGTTGCTGATGATTTCGAGGGCTCTTTTCTTGCTAGAGCACTGAACTGCACTCTTGGTGCAGTTCAGTGAAAGTATTGTGCTAAGTTGCATGGTTAATGACTGTTAAGTTTTTCTTTGTGTTTGTTTAACTGGCGGACGAGTTTATCGACCAGGGAGTCTATGGCAGCGTACATGTTTTCATCGTCGGATGAGGCATGAATTTCACCGTGATTAACGTGGAGCGTAGCTTCAGCGATTTGGTGAATTTTTTCAACTTTCAGGACCACTTGGATACTGTTGATGTGGTCGAAAAATCGCTCAAGCTTATCAAACTTGGAGTGAACATAGTCTTGCATTGAATCGGTAAGATCAACGTGATGGCCTTGGATATTGATTTGCATAGACTTTCCTTTTCAGTTGTGGCCTAAAGCAGGCGTTTGCGCTGACTTGAAGGGGCAATGCCTAAGGACTCCCGGTACTTGGCAATCGTTCGCCGAGCGACTTGAATCCCTTGGTCAGCCAGTAGCGCAGCAATTTTGCTATCACTCAACGGTTTGGCAATGTTTTCTGCCGCCACCAGTTTTTTGATGAGTGCGCGGATTGCTGTCGATGAACACTCTCCTCCGTTGTCGGTACTCACATGACTGGAGAAGAAATACTTCAATTCAAAAATCCCTCTGGGGGTATGCATGAACTTTTGCGTGGTCACGCGGGAGATAGTTGACTCATGCATCTCAACCGCCATAGCCACATCATTCAGCACCATGGGTTTCATTGCTTCTTCCCCATACTCGAAGAAATCGTGCTGATGTTCAACTATGCATCGTGCAACTTTGAGCAGTGTCTCGTTTCTACTCTCTAGGCTTTTTATTAGCCATTTTGCTTCTTGCAAATTGCTGCGAATGTACTGGCTATCGGCGCTGTTTCCACGTCCCAAATGGGCATATTGTTGATTCACTTTGAGCTTTGGAATGCTGTCGGGATTGATCGCCACGCTCCACTTACCGCTCTCTTTAAACACAGACACATCCGGAATGACGTATTCGGCTTCGCTCGGGTTGATCTTGCTGCCAGGTCTTGGGTCTAGCTGCTGGATCAGTTTTAGCGCTTCGCGCAGATCTTCTTCTTTGAGTTTAGCTTCTTTAACGATCAGCTTGTAATCACGGTTGCCTAACGCCTCAATGTGCTCCAGCAGAACTAACTTGGCCTCGGTTAACCATGGCGTTTCGGCTGGAAACGTGGCGAGTTGTAACAATAAACACTCTTGCAGGTTTTGCGAGGCGACACCAAGCGGGTCAAATTGCTGAATGCGTTTTCTCACCGCTTCCACTTCATCCAGCTCAATGTCGCTGCTGTTTAGGCTTTCTAAAATCTCTTCTGGGCTGATGGTTAAGTAACCTGTGTCGTCCACGGCGTCGATGATGGCAAAGGCAATCATGCGATCGGTTTCACTGAACGGCGTAAGGTCGAGCTGCCACGATAGGTAGTCGTGCAGGGTTTCGGTGGTTTCCCCTTGATACACGGGCATGTCGTCGTCTAAGGCGATACCGGTATTACCTGTATTCGCGCTGTAAACATCATCCCAAGTGGTATCGATTTCCAGCTCGTTGCTAATTTCGGATTTCTCGATGATGTCTGAGCTGTCCGGCAAGTCGACTTCGGCGCTGAAATCATCAGAATCACTCCCTTCATTGCTGGGCTTGTCTTCATGGTTAGCTTGTGGCTCGTCATGGCTCTCCTCGACTTCAAGTAGAGGGTTGGATTCCAGTGCTTCCTGTATTTCCTGTTGAAGATCCAATGTCGACAGTTGCAGCAAGCGAATAGCCTGCTGAAGCTGCGGCGTCATGGCTAACTGTTGACCTAGCTTGAGTTGTAATGAGGGTTTCATTCAGTAGTTCTTACCTTGTTATTCCCAGAATCTGCCGTTGTTAATTTAATCATAGTCGGAATTGCTCGCCGAGATAAACTTGTTTTACTTGCTCATTGTTGAGAACTTGTTCCGGGGTTCCTTCGGCGATCAGGTGCCCTTGACTGACGATATACGCTTTCTCACATACGTCCAGTGTTTCGCGTACATTGTGGTCGGTGATGAGCACGCCAAGGCCGCGATCGCGCAGATGCTCAATAATCTTTTTGATGTCGATGACAGAGATGGGGTCAACCCCTGCAAACGGTTCGTCCAGCAGGATGAACTGAGGATTGGCTGCCAGAGCTCGGGCGATTTCGACTCGGCGTCTCTCACCGCCAGATAGCGCCATGCCCGCACTTTGTCGAATATGCTGAATGTGAAATTCTTCCAGCAGATCTTCGAGTTTGTCTTGGCGTTCTTCGCGAGTGAGCTCGTTGCGCGTTTGCAACACGGCCATGATGTTGTCTTCCACAGAAAGCTTGCGAAAAATCGAGGCTTCCTGAGGAAGATAACCAATGCCTAATTTAGAACGGCTGTGCATCGGTAGGATACTGATGTCTTGATCGTCAATACTGATGGTGCCAGCATCGCGCGGCACTAGGCCCACAATCATATAAAAAGAGGTGGTTTTGCCTGCACCGTTGGGCCCAAGCAAGCCAACGATCTGCCCTGATTCGACTTGCAAGCTGACGTCAGTGACGACTTTTCTCTTTTTGTAGCTCTTAGCGAGATTTTTTGCTCTCAGAACGGCCATGTTAGTTATTCGCCTGACTTGGTTGTAATACGGTAGTGACGCGCTCATTGTTTGAGCTGTCGGCAATCAATTTCTGCTGCGCGATTTGGTATTTGATCGACGAGCCTTTGATTACATTACCATCTTGAGACAGCTCCGCTTGGCCAAGCATCACCAACTGATCGGAAGTGACTTCGTAATCCAATTGGTTGGCTTTGCCACTTAGCGTGCGACCATCGTCTGTCAGTTGTGAAAACGTCGCGGGTTTACCAAATGCCTCAATTTTATGGATGGCGTTTTTTTCTTTGTCGCGGGTGACGACAATCCGCTCGGCGTTAATGCTAATGCTGCCTTGTTTGAGCGAGACATTCCCTTCAAAAATGACCTGATTGCTGCGCATATCTAATTGTTGAGAATTAGAATCGATGTAGACAGGTTGCTGAGTATCCGATTTGAGCGCAAAGGCGCTTGGGGCAGCTAAAACGAATGCAAAGAGGCTAAGGTGTAAGGGTCTCATATCTACCTTGAACTTTATTATACAGAGTGGCGGTATTGGTTTGCAGGTTGCCTTGCATTGCCGCTCCGCTTGTTTCAAATTGTGGGCCAACCAGCAGGACTTGCTGATCGGCGCGAAAATCACGATTGGCCAGATCAATCTCCAGCTTGGCGGTGGCCAGGGTATCAAAACCCGCATCCGGCAACAGATTTTGCATCAGGACATTATCGTAAAGGGTCAGAACCTGTTTCTCGTTGAGTACCGCGCGTTTGGCGCTGACTTTCCACTCTAACGCTTCGCCGTCACGGTAGATAGCCAGTGTCGGATTCTCAAAAATGGTATCACCGCTTTTGGCGTAGTGATCCAGATGCGACGACGCGATCTGGTGACTGCGTAGGCCATATTCATTGTAACTGGTGTTCTTCAGCGCCGTTCCACTGAATATTGGCAATTCAAGGTTAGGTGCCACCTGAATCGTCTGTGCTTCGCGTTGACTATATAAGTAATAAGCCGACCAAGACGCAACAAAAAAGAGCAGTACATATAGGATGCGGGCGACACTCATATACTCAAACCCTTGTGAGCATCCAGCTCATCGCGTGCCTGCAAAATCAGATCACACACTTCGCGGACGGCACCATGACCGCCTTTGATTCGGGTCACATAGTTGGCTCGTTGAGCGAGCAGTGGGTGACCATCGGCAACACATACTTGGAGTGCGACTTTTTCCATTACTGGCCAGTCTATCAGATCGTCACCAATATAACCTGTCTGCTGTGGGCTGATGGACAATTTGTCACAAATATCTGCATAGGCCTTCACTTTGTCATCTTGCCCTTGATAAATCAGGGAAATGCCTAAGGCTTTCATCCGATTTTCAACGATCTGTGAGCGGCGGCCCGTGATGATGGCGATTTCAATGCCGGCGTTCATCAACGATTTCACCCCATAGCCATCACGAGTATGGAATGTCTTCAACTCTTCACCGTCGTTACCCATGTAGATAAGGCCATCGGAAAAGACGCCATCCACATCGCAGATCAGCAGTTTGATCTCTTTGGCGATAGCAAAAACCGCCGACTCGACAGGGCCGTATAACGTTTCAACTGAGTGGGTCATTACATCACTCCGGCTTTAAGTAGGTCGTGCATGTTCAGCGCGCCGACCAATTTACCTTGTTGGCACAGCATCAAACCGTTAATTTTTTTCTTCTGCATCAAATTAAGCCCTTCGACTGCCAGCAGATTGGGATCCGCGACGGTTGGACGCTCCGTCATGACGTCGCCAATTTTCGCACTGTGAATGTCGATACGTTTATCGAGAATGCGGCGTAGATCGCCGTCGGTAAAAATACCGAGTAAGTGGTCACTTTCATCGACAATCGCTGTCATGCCAAGGCCTTTTTGCGAAATTTCCAACAGCGCATCACGCACCAAAGCCTCTGGGTTAACTTTAGGCAAGGCGTGACCTGTGTGCATAATATCGGACAACTTGAGGAGCAGTTTTCTCCCCAGTGCACCGCCAGGGTGTGACAGGGCGAAATCTTCGGCGGTAAAGCCTCTGGCTTGCAAAAGAGCAACCGCAATCGCATCGCCCATCACTAAGGTCGCGGTGGTGCTGGTGGTGGGGGCGAGTCCGAGTGGACAGGCTTCTTCTGGCACGGTGATCTGCAGGTGGAAATCCGCCAGCTTGGCCATGGTTGAACTTGGATTTCCGGTCATGCTGATAATGCGGATACTCAGCCGTTTGAGCACCGAAAAAAGCGCGAGAATTTCCGAAGATTCACCTGAGTTGGAGATCGCAAGCACGATATCACCACGTTCGATCATACCCAGGTCGCCATGCGCGGCTTCGCCTGGATGAACAAAAAATGCGGAGGTGCCCGTGCTGGCAAGCGACGCCGCAATCTTTTTGCCGATGTGACCTGATTTGCCCATGCCCATCACCACCACTTTGCCTTGATTGTGCAGCATTAGCTCGCAGGCTTGTTCAAACTGCTGATCAAAGTATTGCGCGAGTTGTTCTAGCCCCCGGATTTCCGTGGTTAAAACTTGCTGTGCGACGGTACGATAATCAAACGAAAGTGCCATGTTTACTCCTCAGCGGATCGATTAAGCGGTCATGTTCATCAATAGATAGCTTTGATAAGTGACAAAACAGATCATCAGGATGCCGCCTTCGATGCGACTGATACTGCGAGATTTACCCAGTGCCATGACCACGAGTAACAACGAAATAGCTAGCATCACCCAGAAATCGCGTCCCATCGCATATTCGCTTAAGACGGATGGGTTGAGAATGCCCGGTAATCCCATCACCGCAAGAATATTAAACACGTTAGAACCGATAATGTTGCCCACTGCCATGTCATCTTCGCCTTTGAGCACCCCAGCGAGAGACGCGGCGAGTTCTGGCAGGCTGGTGCCGACCGCGATAATGGTCAGGCCGATGACCAGATCACTCATACCAAAATGTTTGGCAATCACCACAGCATTATCGACCAGCATATCGGCGGCCAGAGGTAGCAATATCAGGCCGACGACGATCCACAGGCCAGCTTTGCCGTTGCTCACCCCTTGTGGGATTTCCGACTCTTGCTCGTCTAAGAATGCATCACCGCGCTGTTGCTCTTTTTTGCTGATCTGCAGCATGGCAAATAAAAATACACCGAAGAGAGCAAACAGTAGAATGCCTTCGTAAAACCCTAAGTGACTGTCCCAGAGCAAGATGCCAGACAGCACAGTCACGGCGATCATCAAAGGTAGCTCACGACGCACAATAGCAGAGCTGATCGACAACGGCTTAATCAAAGCAGTGATGCCGAGAATTAAGGCGATGTTGGCAATGTTTGAACCCAATACGTTCCCCACAGCGGTGTCGGTTTTGCCCTCTAACGCCGCAGTGGCCGAAACCATCATTTCTGGTGCTGACGAGCCCATGGCCAAAATGGTCATGCCGATCACCAGCGGTGAAATGCCCATGTTGCGAGCTAAAGCGGCAGAACCAAACACAAGTTTGTCTGCACTCCAGACCAGTAGAACAAGACCGACGATAAGTAGCGCGATGGCTTCGAGCATGATGATTCCCAGAAAGTTATATTGAGTTGAAGGTTTAACCGCTAATTTTGACTTTTTGAGTGAAAAAAGGGAAGACAAACAAGTAACAAATTACGACTGGATTAGGATTTCGTTAGCGCTTTATACAGCACGCCGTGCACTCGTGTATGCTTTACATTTGCTATCCTGCAGAGGATTGCAACGCCAATTTGTGTGCAAGATGTGACGATTCTGTGCGAGTTATTTAATCGAACAGTGCTTTTAATTACTAACTAATCTGCTTATGATGGCAACTCAAATTGAAGACCCATCTAACCAACACTGACAAGAGAGACTATGTCGAACAACGATTTAGTTACCATTAAAGGGCTGACTTTCTCCCGAGGCCAGCGGCTGATCTTTGATCACGTTGACCTTGAGGTTCCGAAAGGCAAAGTCACCGCGATCATGGGGCCGTCCGGAATTGGTAAAACCACCTTACTGCGTTTGATCGGCGGACAAATTTTGCCCGAAGCGGGCGAAATCTGGTTTGATGGTGACAATATCCCAGCGTTATCGCGCAGTAAGCTCTATCAAGCGCGCAAGAAAATGAGCATGCTGTTCCAGTCTGGGGCGCTGTTTACCGATCTCAACGTGTTTGACAACGTCGCTTTTCCGCTGCGAGAACACACCCAATTGTCTGAAGAACTGATTCGTACCTTAGTGCTGTTAAAGCTCGAAGCGGTCGGTTTGAGAGGGGCTTCGACCTTGATGCCAAGCGAACTCTCCGGAGGCATGGCTCGCCGCGCGGCGTTAGCGCGTGCGATTGCGCTCGATCCGGATTTGATCATGTTTGATGAGCCTTTTGTCGGCCAAGATCCGATCACCATGGGGGTATTGGTTGAGCTTATTCGCAATCTCAATCAGGCGCTTGGCGTGACTTCCATCGTCGTTTCCCACGACGTCCCTGAAGTGATGAGCATTGCTGACTGGGTCTATCTGCTGGCCGATGGCAAAGTGATTGCGAAAGGCACGCCGGAGGAGTTGCGAGACAACCGCGATCCGCGTGTCCAGCAATTTTTGCAGGGTGACGCCGATGGCCCGGTGCCATTTCGCTTTCCCGCCCAGAGCATTGAGAAGGATTTATTTGACCATGTCTGAATTGATCAACTTTGTCTCCGGGGTCGGACGCCGTTTGATGGCGATTTGCGAGTCATTTGGACGGGCGAGCCTGATGTTGTTCGGCGCAGTATTCACACGCCCGCAACCTCTGAAAAATCTGCCATTGTTAGTGAAGCAAGTCCACAGCGTCGGCGTACAATCGCTGGCGATCATCGTGGTTTCAGGCCTGTTTATCGGCATGGTGCTGAGCCTGCAAGGGTATGTGATTCTGGTCGATTACGGTGCCGAAGGCAGCTTAGGGCAGATGGTGGCACTCTCGCTACTGCGTGAGCTTGGCCCCGTGGTCACGGCATTGCTGTTTGCCGGACGAGCAGGTTCGGCACTCACGGCTGAAATTGGTTTGATGAAAGCCACCGAGCAGCTATCCAGCATGGAGATGATGGCGGTTGATCCGCTTAAGCGGGTGATTGCGCCTCGTTTGTGGGCTGGGCTAATCTCCATGCCGTTGCTGGCGATGATTTTTATGGCCGTCGGGATCTGGGGGGGGCAATTGGTTGGTGTCGATTGGAAAGGCATTGATCATGGCAGTTTCTGGTCGGCAATGCAGGCTTCGGTTGAGCTTGGGCAAGATATCGGCAATAGCATGATCAAGTGCGTTTTCTTTGCTATCACCGTCACCTGGATAGCGTTATTTAATGGATACGATGCCGTTCCAACTTCGGAAGGCATTAGCCGTGCGACAACGCGCACGGTGGTACACTCTTCTCTGGCAGTACTGGGGCTTGACTTCGTACTGACCGCACTGATGTTTGGGAACTAATCATGCAACAAACACGCAAAACAGAATTATGGGTTGGCAGTTTCGTCTTAGCAGGAATTTGCGCAATATTAGTGATGATTTTTCAGGTTGCTGACGTAAAAGGCTTAGGTTCAGGCGATAGTTACGCGCTCAAAGCGGAGTTCGATAACATTGGCAGCCTTAAAGTACGTTCACCGGTGAAAGTGGGTGGCGTGGTGATTGGCCGAGTCTCTTCTATCGAGCTTAACCCGCAGACCTTAGTACCGATTGTCACACTCTCGATCAGCAGCCGATACAACCAGTTTCCAGAGACGTCCAGTGTGCAGATTCTAACGTCGGGACTGATTGGTGAGCAGTATATCGGTCTGGTTCCGGGGTTTGTCTTTGACGACGAGCAAATGCTCAAAGACGGTGATTTCATTGAAGATACCAAGTCTGCCTTAGTGTTAGAAGATTTGATAGGACAAGTGCTCTACAGTGTAGGGAACAAAGAAGAGTCGAAGAAGGAATAACTATGTTGCAACGTTTATTCGTGGCAGTCACGTTACTGCTGCTGAGCGTCAATGTCTCAGCACAAGAGATCGATAAAACCGATCCTTATAAGATGATGAAGCAAGTTTCTCAGACAACCTTTCAGCGTTTGGCCGCCGATCAAGCGCTGATCCAGAAAAATCCTGAGCACCTCAAAGTGGTGGTCGAAGAGGAATTGATGCCTTACATCAACGACAAATACGCGGCGCTAAAATTATTAGGCCCCAATTTGAAAGGGGCGAAGCGAGAAGACGTAGGTGAGTTTATTACCGCGTTTCGTGCCTATTTGGTGACTTCTTACGCCCAAGTACTCACGCAATATACCGATCAGAAAGTCGAGTTTGGCCCAGAGCCGCCACTGGACGACTCGAAACGCATTACTAGCATTAAGGTCGATATCATTGACTCTCCAAGGCCGAACATCAAACTGGAGTTCAAGCTGCGTAAAGAAAAAGATGGTGAGTGGCAAGCGTTTGACATGGTGGCAGAAGGGATCAGTTTACTTTCTAGCAAACAGTCCGAGTGGAATGGCAAGATTCGCCAAGAGGGCGTGTTGGCCGTTGCAAAAGAACTGGAACAGTTGGCGGCGCAGCCAATCCGCTTCGAGGTAAAAAATTAATGGCGCAGGCACAATGGCAGCAAATCGCTGCAGATAAAATCGCTCTTCGCGGAGATTTAGATCGTGACGAAGTGCCGTCATTGTGGCAATTTGCCCAGCATTGGAAGCCCGGCGCGACGCAGGTGGAATGCTCTTTGGCTGAGATCAAACGGGTGGATTCTGCCGGAATGGTGATGCTAATTCACTTAATAGAGCATGCAAAACGACAAAACTGTCATATAATGCTCAGTTTCGTGCCAGCGCAGTTGCGCACACTGTTTCAACTAAGTAACGTCGAAACTGTGGTTGCCGGACATATTCAAAGTTATCAGGGGTAAATTGTGGATAGCGCAAAAGTACAGCAGTTACTAGAAGAAGCACTGAACCTTGAAGAGGTGCATGTAAAAGGTGAAGGTAGCCACTATGAAGTGGTTGCTGTGGACGCTCGTTTCGCTGAAATGAGCCGCGTTAAGAAACAACAAATGATTTACGCACCTCTTATGGAGTACATCCAGCGGAATGATATTCACGCTGTCTCGATTAAAACTTACACGCCAACTGAATGGGCCCGTGATAAGAAACTGATGTCTCTGTAAAGGTTTAGTAATGGAAAAGTTTCGTGTTATTGGGTCAACTAAGCCGCTTAGTGGTGAAGTGACCATCTCTGGGGCTAAAAACGCCGCACTGCCTATTTTGTTTGCTTCGATTTTGGCTGAGGAGCCGGTTGAAGTGGCCAATGTTCCTCACCTGCGTGATATTGATACCACCATGGAACTGCTCAAACGCCTTGGCGCGAAAGTCGAGCGCAATGGTTCCGTGCATGTTGACCCTAGCTCAATTACGGAATACTGCGCGCCGTATGATTTGGTCAAAACCATGCGTGCTTCGATTTGGGCTCTCGGTCCGTTGGTCGCGCGTTTTGGTCATGGTCAAGTCTCTTTGCCTGGTGGTTGTGCGATTGGTGCCCGTCCGGTGGATTTGCATATCACTGGCCTGGAGCAGTTGGGTGCGACCATCACACTGGAAGATGGTTACGTGAAAGCAACCGTCGATGGCCGCTTGCAAGGCGCTCACATCGTGATGGATAAAGTGAGTGTCGGTGCAACCATCACCATCATGTGTGCGGCCACCTTAGCGCAAGGTACCACTGTGCTGGATAACGCCGCGCGCGAGCCGGAAATTGTTGATACCGCCAAATTCCTTAACACGCTCGGCGCGAAAATTTCTGGCGCGGGCACTGATACCATCACCATTGAAGGGGTTGAACGCCTTGGTGGCGGCCGTCATGCGGTGGTCGCGGATCGGATTGAAACCGGTACTTTTTTGGTCGCAGCGGCGGTATCTGGCGGGAAAGTAGTGTGTCGTAATACCAATGCCCATCTTTTGGAAGCGGTATTGGCCAAATTAGAAGAAGCGGGTGCGCTGGTGGAAACGGGCGACGATTGGATTTCGGTCGATATGACTGGGCGTGAGCTCAAAGCCGTCAATGTTCGTACCGCCCCACATCCCGGTTTCCCAACTGATATGCAAGCTCAGTTCACTTTGCTCAATATGATGGCGAAAGGTGGCGGCGTTATCACCGAAACCATCTTTGAAAACCGTTTTATGCACGTTCCTGAGCTAATGCGTATGGGGGCGAAGGCCGATATCGAAGGTAATACCGTTATCTGTGGCGATGTGACTCGTTTGAGTGGCGCACAAGTGATGGCGACCGATTTGCGCGCTTCGGCCAGTTTGGTGATTGCGGGCTGCATCGCCAAAGGGGAGACGATTGTTGATCGCATTTACCATATCGACCGTGGCTACGACAAAATTGAAAATAAACTCAATGCATTAGGTGCAAATATTGAGCGTTTTCGTGAGTCAAGCTAAACTGACTTGATTCAACTAGAGCCGAAACTCAGGTTTCGGCTTTTTTATGAGCCGCTTCCCGCAGCGAATCAATTGGGCAAATTATTGCTCAAAACACATTTAGGTTATTTATCTCATCGGCATCTGGAGAACAGAATGATTGCCCTTTTACGTATCTTGGCAACAGCGCTATTTGCGATTGTGATGTTTGTCTTCGGCTGCGGCTACTGCTTACTTAGCCCGCGTAATCCGAAGCATGTTTTTACCTTTGGCCGCCTGTTTGCCAAAATGGCGTCGGTGTATGGCATCAAACTGGAACTGCGCATCCCAGAGGACGCTTACCAGCGTGGTCAGCACATTTATATTGCTAACCACCAGAACAACTGGGACTTGTTTACCGTTTCAACCGCTGTGACCCCGAAGGTGGTGACCGTCGGCAAGAAAAGCCTCGTTTGGATTCCGTTTTTCGGTCAATTGTACTGGTTAACTGGCAATATCTTGATTGACCGCGCGAACCGCACTAAAGCGAAAGGCACCATAGACCAAGTGGTGGCCAGCATGAAAGCCTCTGACGTCTCTGTGTGGATGTTCCCTGAAGGTACCCGTTCGCGTGGCCGTGGCCTGCTGCCGTTCAAAACGGGGGCATTTCACGCCGCGATTGGTGCTGGTGTGCCTATCATTCCTATCGTCTGTAGCTCAACCGATCACCTTAAACTGAACCGTTGTAACAATGGTCATGTGATTGTCGAAATGTTGCCTCCGATCAGCACCGAAGGATACGCTAAAGAGAACCTGCGCGAACTGGCGCAACTGTGTCACGAGCAAATGAAAGAGAAACTCGAGAGCCTAGATGCGGAAGTGAAGCAGCGCAACGCCAAGTAGAGATAATTATCAGGGCCAGTTTTGTACCTAGCGGTTGAGTTTAACAATAGACAACATGACTAAGCGCGTAGAAGAACAATCTGCGTGGTGATCTTCTCGTTGACTGGCTGAGCGTTGATTTTGCTTGGTATAGAAAAGGAGGCAAATTTGCCTCCTTTTAAACCGGGTTTAACCTTGTCGGTTACGGGTGCTGAGATTGAGCGTTTTCACCTGTAGCGAGGTCTTTTTCCGCTTGTTTACTTTCGTAGTCGGCTTCAGCTTTTTTGGCTTTCTCAATCATAGGGGTAATGGTTGAGCCTTGGATGAGAATGGAGAACACCACGACCGCGTAGGTCATAACCAGAATAAACTCTTTGACGTCAATCAGCTTATCTTCAATTACCCAAATGCCGCTAGGAATCGACAGCGCCATGGCCAGCGCTAGGCCGCCGCGTAAGCCGCCCCAGGTTAAAATACGAATTGACCAAGGGTTGTAGCTGCGAAAACGCTTAAAACCAATGTATGAGATAAAGACGCTCAAATAACGTGCGACCAATACCAAAGGTACCGCAATCGCCATCATGATCCAGTCTTCCTGATGGAACTTAAACAGCAACATTGACATGCCGATCAGCAGGAATAGTACCCCGTTTAAGAATTCGTCCACCAGCTCCCAGAAGTGATCCAAGTGATCTTCACTCTCCTTAGAAAAGCCGATGAATCGCGTCCAGTTGCCCATCATGATGCCTGAAACCACCATCGCCAGTGGACCAGAAACGTGGATCACTTCAGCAAACGCATAGCCTGCGGTGGGCACACCGATGGTGAGCAAGAGCTCCATCGAGTGGTCATCGGTCGCGCAGATCAGGTAGTGAAACAGCAGACCCAAAGCGAAGCCATAGACAATGCCCCCAATCGCTTCTTGGATAAACAGCATGGTCACGCTGCCGACAGTGGGGGCTTCGCTACCGAAAGCGATGGTGAACAGCGTCACGAAAATCACCAGACCAAAGCCGTCGTTAAACAGCGATTCGCCTTCAATTTGGGTTGAAATGCGTTTTGGCGCATGCAATTTTTTCACGATGGCCAGCACCGCGATAGGGTCGGTTGGGGAAATCAGAGCGCCAAAGAGTAAGCAGTAAATCAGGTCAAACTGGATGCCGATCAACTGGCAACTACCATACAGAACAAAACCAATGAAGAAGGTAGAAAACAGAGTTGCGCCTAAAGCCAGTACGGTAATTTCCCATTTCTGATCTTTGAGGTTGGGAAGCTTAATGCCCAGCCCGCCGGCAAACAGAAGGAAACCGAGGATCCCTTTGAGAAGAAAATCTTCAAAGTCGATACTCGATACCGTTTGAGTGGCGATCTCGGTGAGATGAAACCAATTATTTTGACCCGCGATGAGGATAAGGAGTGACAGCACCATAGAACCCGCCGTGATGGCGATGGTGGTCTGCATTTTGCCGATTTTGCTGTTAACGAACGCAATCAGCATTGCTGCCGCAGACAAAAAGCAGAGAGTGTAGTAGACCGACATGAGCTTCTCTTTGTAACAAATTATGAACGAAATTTTCTTTCTTCACTGCACAAATAGCAAACATTTTTTGCTAATTCTTTTATCAATCGGCTAGGCGCATCAAATAGGCGTAATTAGAATTTTTAGACGTCTAGACTCCTGAAGATTGTGTGATAGGATGTCCTAATAATGAAAGGAATGAGGCGTTATCGTGGGAAGTAATATTAGAGAGCAGATTGAAGCGCAACTAAAGCAACGTATCTTATTGATTGATGGTGGTATGGGAACCATGATCCAAGGTTACAAGTTGCAAGAGCAAGACTATCGTGGTGAGCGTTTCGCAAATTGGCACTGTGATCTCAAAGGCAACAATGACTTGCTGGTGTTAACCCAGCCTCAGTTGATCAAAGAAATTCACTGCGCTTACTTGGAAGCGGGTGCCGATATTCTCGAAACCAACACTTTTAACGCCACCACCATTGCCATGGCGGACTACGAAATGGAAAGCTTAAGCGAAGAAATTAACTTCGCTGCAGCTAAACTGGCTCGTGAAGTGGCGGACGAGTGGACCGCTAAAAATCCGCAAAAACCACGCTATGTGGCTGGGGTGCTCGGTCCAACCAACCGTACTTGTTCTATTTCTCCCGATGTGAACGATCCGGGCTACCGCAATGTCACTTTTGATGCTTTGGTGCAAGCGTATTCGGAATCGACTCGTGCGCTGATCCGTGGCGGATCCGATCTCATTCTGATTGAAACCATTTTTGATACCTTGAATGCGAAAGCGTGCGCGTTTGCCGTCGATTCCGTGTTCGAGGAACTTGGCATCAGCTTACCTGTGATGATCTCCGGCACCATTACCGATGCTTCCGGGCGCACACTCTCTGGGCAAACGACCGAAGCCTTCTACAACGCGTTGCGCCATGTGAGACCTATCTCGTTTGGTTTGAACTGCGCTTTAGGCCCTGACGAACTGCGTCCGTATGTTGAAGAGCTATCACGTATCTCAGAAACGTACGTCTCTACCCACCCGAATGCGGGTTTGCCAAACGCGTTTGGTGAATACGATCTCTCGCCGCAGGAGATGGCGGTGCACGTCAAAGAGTGGGCTCAAAGCGGTTTTATCAACCTCGTTGGTGGCTGCTGTGGTACCACGCCAGAACACATTCGCCATATGGCGCTGGCGGTTGAAGGGGTCGCGCCGCGTGTCTTGCCAGACATTCCGGTGGCGTGTCGTCTCTCCGGGCTAGAGCCTCTGACGATAGCGAAAGATACCTTGTTTGTTAACGTCGGTGAACGCACCAACGTAACCGGCTCTGCGCGCTTTAAGCGTTTGATTAAAGAAGAGCTTTACGATGAAGCCTTGGATGTGGCCCGCGAGCAGGTAGAAAACGGTGCGCAGATTATTGACATCAACATGGATGAAGGCATGTTGGATGCCGAGGCGTGTATGGTGCGTTTTCTCAACTTGTGTGCGTCCGAGCCAGAAATTTCCAAAGTGCCGGTGATGGTGGATTCGTCGAAGTGGGAAGTGATTGAAGCGGGCCTGAAATGCATTCAAGGCAAAGGCATCGTCAACTCGATTTCCCTCAAAGAGGGTAAGGCCAAGTTTGTTGAGCAGGCCAAACTGATCCGCCGTTATGGCGCGGCAGTGATTGTCATGGCGTTTGACGAGGTGGGCCAAGCTGACACGCGCGAGCGCAAACTGGAGATCTGTACCAAGGCTTATCGAATTCTGGTCGACGAAGTCGGCTTTCCACCAGAAGATGTGATCTTCGACCCGAATATTTTTGCCATCGCGACCGGCATTGATGAGCATAATAACTATGCGGTTGACTTTATTAATGCGGTGGCGGACATCAAACGCGATCTGCCGCATGCGATGATTTCTGGCGGGGTGTCGAACGTTTCTTTCTCTTTCCGCGGCAATAACTATGTGCGCGAAGCGATTCATGCGGTGTTCCTCTACCACTGTTTCAAAAACGGCATGGACATGGGGATCGTCAACGCCGGGCAGCTCGAAATTTACGATAACGTGCCTGAGAAGCTGCGCGAAGCGGTCGAAGATGTGGTGCTGAATCGCCGTGAAGATGGCACTGAACGCTTGTTGGAAATCGCCGAAGCGTATCGTGAAAATGCCGTGGGCAAAGTGGAAGATGCCTCAGCGCTGGAATGGCGTACTTGGCCTGTGGCTAAACGGCTTGAACACGCGCTGGTGAAGGGCATTACTGAGTTTATCGTCGAAGACACCGAAGAAGCGAGGCTGAACGCGTCTAAGCCACTGGAAGTGATTGAAGGGCCGTTGATGGATGGCATGAACGTGGTCGGTGACCTGTTTGGTGAAGGCAAGATGTTCCTCCCTCAGGTGGTGAAATCGGCGCGGGTGATGAAGCAGGCGGTGGCCCACTTAGAGCCGTTTATTAATGCATCTAAGCAGTCCGGTTCAACCAACGGCAAGATTTTGCTCGCCACGGTGAAAGGCGATGTGCACGATATCGGCAAGAACATTGTTGGCGTCGTTTTGCAATGTAACAACTACGAAATCATAGACTTAGGCGTCATGGTGCCGTGTGAGCAGATCCTCAAAGTGGCTAAAGAAAAGCAGGTCGACATCATTGGCCTCTCAGGCCTTATCACCCCGTCTTTGGATGAAATGGTGCATGTGGCCAAAGAGATGGAGCGGCAGGGCTTTGATTTGCCACTGCTGATCGGCGGTGCGACCACCTCCAAAGCGCACACCGCAGTCAAAATTGAGCAGAACTATTCTCATCCCGTGGTGTACGTCAATAATGCTTCGCGTGCGGTTGGGGTGTGTACTTCGCTGCTGTCTGACGAACTGCGTCCGGCGTTTGTCGAACGCTTGCAGGCCGATTATGAGTTGGTGCGCGATCAGCACAATCGTAAGAAACCGAGAAGTAAACCAGTCACCTTGGCAGAAGCACGCGCCAACAAAGCGGCGATCGACTGGCAGAGCTACACGCCGCCAGCACCGGCTAAGCCGGGTGTGCATGTGTTTGCCGATTTTGACGTGGCGGTTTTGCGTCAGTATATCGACTGGACCCCATTCTTTATGACGTGGTCGCTGGTGGGCAAATACCCGACCATTTTCGACCACGAAGAGGTCGGTGAAGAGGCGCAGCGCTTGTTCAAAGATGCCAATGATTGGCTGGATAAAATTGAGCAAGAAGGGCTGATGAAAGCCAGTGGCATGTGTGCGCTCTTCCCAGCCGCCAGCATTGGTGACGATATTGAGGTGTATAGCGACGAATCGCGTAGCCAAGTGGTCAAAGTGCTGCACAATTTAAGACAGCAAACCGAGAAGCCGAAAGGCGCCAACTACTGTTTGTCGGATTACGTTGCGCCGAAAGCTTCAGGCAAAAAGGATTGGATTGGTGCATTTGCGGTCACTGGCGGCATCAATGAGCGTGAGTTGGCTGATGAGTTCAAAGCTCAGGGCGATGATTACAACGCGATCATGATTCAGGCGGTGGCGGATCGACTGGCAGAAGCCTTTGCCGAATATCTGCATGAGAAAGTACGGCAAGAAATTTGGGGCTATGCGCCGGATGAAAAGTTATCCAATGAAGAATTGATCCGCGAGAAATACCAAGGTATTCGTCCAGCACCCGGTTATCCTGCGTGTCCGGAGCACACGGAAAAAGGCGCATTATGGGAACTGCTCAATGTCGAGCAAACGATCGGTATGTCACTGACCAGCAGCTATGCAATGTGGCCGGGGGCATCCGTGTCGGGCTGGTATTTCTCTCATCCAGAATCACGCTACTTTGCGATCGCACAGATCCAGCAAGATCAGGTAGAAGACTACGCGCAGCGCAAAGGCTGGGATCTACTCGAAGCGGAAAAATGGCTGGGGCCGAATATCAACGGTTAAACCACACACTTTCGACCGAAAAAAAGGGTTGCCACGAGGCAACCCTTTTTACATTGGTGAGCATTAGTTGTGCTGCTCAAACAGATCTTGGTGCAGCTTTTGAATCACTTTCTTCGAGTCGTGCGCATCGACGAGGAAACACAGGTTGTGATCGCTCGCTCCGTAACAGATCATGCGCAGGTTGAAATCGCCCAGTGTGCTGAAGACCTCTTTGGCGTAACCTTTGGTTTCCATGTGGTTACCGATTAAGGCGACCAGACATAGGTTATGTTCAACTTCCACGTTGCACAGCTCTTCGAGCTCGCTACGAACCGCTTGAGGCAACTCAGGCGCACCGCCCGAGGTGTCGGTTTTATCCAGCGTGAGCGAAACACTGATTTCTGAAGTGGTGATCAGATCGACGGAAATTTTGTGCTTTGCCAAAATCTCAAATACTTTGGCGAGGAAACCGTAGGCGTGGAACATCTTGGCGCTACGCAGCGTCACCATGGTTTGGTTGCAGCGCAGGGCTAAGGCACGAAACAGCGGTGAGCTCTGTGCTTCATGACGAATCCAAGTACCGCCCTTCTCGGGCTCTTTGGACGAGCCAACAAACACCGGAATATCATGACGCAGCGCCGGAACCAGCGTCGAAGGATGAAGGATCTTCGCGCCGAAGTTCGCCATTTCTGACGCTTCAGCAAAACTGATTTCAGGGATCGGAGCCGCTTTGGGCGCGATGCGCGGATCGGTGGTGTAGATGCCCGGGACGTCGGTCCAGATCTCAAGACCCGTCGCTTTTAATCCTTCAGCAATCAGCGCGGCGCTGTAGTCGCTTCCCCCACGGCCAAGCGTGGTAGTGTTGCCATCAAGGTCAGAGCCAATAAAGCCTTGTGTCACGACGATAAAATCACGGCACAGCGGCAACAGTTTTTCTTGGGCGAGCAGGGCAATTTGCGTTACATCCGGTTCTGCGCGGCCAAAGTTGCTATCGGTGCGCAGTACGTCGCGGATATCAAAACGTACCGTATTCAAACCGCGCTCTTTCATCAATTGAGTGAGAATGTGCGTTGACATCAGCTCACCGCAGGCGACCAAGTGGTCGGTCAGTTTGGTGCTGGCTTGAATGGAAGCGGCTTCGGCTAAGCTGGTCACGGTATCAAGCAGAGCGTACACTTCGGCGGCGGTTTCGCTGGCGTCTTGCAACTGATTGAGAATCGCATCGTGGATCTCTGCCAGTTGGCTGAGGATTTGGTTGCGTCGCTCTTGCGCTTGTACACCGTTGGCCAGTTCAACCAATAAGTTGGTCACCCCAGAACAGGCGCTGCTCACTACCAGACGCGTGTCTGGATTGTTTTCGACCACGGCGGCACTGCGGCTCATCGCCTCAAAGTTGGCCACACTGGTTCCACCAAATTTCGCTACATTTAATGCGCTCACGGCATTTCTCCCACGACTTCTAAAAAATAACTATCGTTGGTAACCCAACATCCGATGTTTGTTTGGTGAGGAAAGGGGATAGAGCAATTGAAAGAGGTCAGTTTGAATAATCAGAGAATGTCCCTCAGAAGCTCTTCATCAGACGGTGCTGATGACAGTTGATGGGACTCAACCCAAGCCAACCGACAGATCAATTCCAGCAACCTTGATCTACCTCGGCACTGCTCCCCCTGAGTATTTCGTATCGGAGTTGCGGCTCCACGAAACACCTGCCTGGGCAGTGCTCCTCTTCTGCATAAAGCTCAAACATTGAACGTTTTTCGCCACTTAATGTCAACGGCTATTTCAGGCAGGAGTGAAAGTTTTTATTAACAAAACTGTGACACTGGTTAGACCTGTAAGACAGTCGGCTAATTGCCGTGGCGGAAATATTGCTTTAGTGTGGAAAGCTCAGCTTTCAATACTAATCTAAGTCCATAACAACCCTTTCACGCTTAGCAAGGAGCCGCTATGACGATACAAAGTTTTCATCCACCACGTCGAATTCTTATGGGGCCTGGGCCATCGGACATCTCTCCGCAGGTGTTACAGGCGTTAAGTCGCCCGACGGTCGGCCACTTAGACCCACTTTTTATCGCCATGATGGACGAGCTAAAACAGCTACTCAAATACGCTTTCCAAACGGAAAATGAGTTCACCATCGCGGTATCGGCGCCTGGCAGTGCGGGTATGGAAGCTTGCTTCGTCAACCTGATTGAGCCCGGCGATAAAGTGATTGTTTGTCGTAATGGCGTGTTTGGTGAGCGGATGCGGGAAAACGTGATTCGCGCTGGTGGCGAAGTGGTGCTGGTGGACGATGAATGGGGTCGCCCCGTTTCAGTTGAGAAGGTAAAACAAGCGCTTGCGGAGCATCCAGACAGCAAGATCCTCGCCTTTGTGCACGCCGAAACCTCAACCGGTGCGATGAGCGATGCCGAGGCGCTCGGTAAACTAGCCAAAGCGCATGGGTTGTTAACCATTGCCGATACCGTGACGTCACTCGGTGGCGTGCCGCTCAAAGTGGATGAGTGGCAGCTGGATGCGGTCTATTCTGGCAGCCAGAAGTGCCTCTCTTGCGTACCGGGATTGTCGCCATTGACCTTCTCAAAAGCCGCGATTGAAAAAATTCAAGCGCGCACCACGCCGATTCAAAGCTGGTTTTTGGATCAAAGCTTAGTACTCGGCTATTGGAGCGGCGCAGGCAAGCGCAGCTATCACCACACGGCGCCAGTCAATAGCCTCTATTCACTGCATGAAGCGCTACTGATGCTGAAAAATGAAGGGTTGGAGAATGCGTGGGCACGGCACAGAGCGATGCACGACAAACTGAAAACCGGGCTGGAGAAACTCGGCTTTCGCTTTGTCGTAGATGAGGCTCACCGTCTGCCGCAGCTCAACGCCATCTATGTACCGGAAGGCATTGATGAAGCGAAAGTACGCTCGCATCTGCTCGAAACCTATAACTTAGAAATCGGCGCAGGTTTAGGGGCGTTGGCGGGCAAAGCATGGCGCATTGGTTTGATGGGCTATGGGGCACGAGAAGAAAACGTTGCACTCTGCCTTCGCGCATTAGAAGAGTCGTTGGCGCTGTAACAACGCTCGGGCGTTGTAAATAAAAAAGCGAAGCGTGGATGCGCTTCGCTTGATGCCTTTATTGGCCGGCAGAAACCGTGGCCGAGCGTGCACTCGAGGGCGGTTGATACTGCACTTGAGTAAAGTCGTGCTTGGGAAAGAGAAACTCCGCTTCGGCGCGCACTTGTTCGGCCTTACTAAGATCCCCCAAACCTTGGTAAGCGAGGATCAGATTGGAGTAAAATGCCGGGCGCGGCTTGCTCTGGATGATCTCCAACGACCAGTCTATATATGGTTGGATTAACGCCGCATCTTGAGTGGCTAAGCCAATGTTGAGATAGGTGCTGTACACATCCCAATCGAAGCGATCTTTCCACACCACAGGATTGGTCACTTGCTTGAGCCGATCTGGGTCAAGTGGTCGTGTGGTTTCAAATTGGGTCAGGACATAGTTGGTGTGCAGGGCGCTCAACATATAAAACGCCGTGAGGATCGGCACCACCAAGCTCATCACTCGTAAGACGGTTTTGCTGATAACACTAAAAGAGACCGACTTCATCCGCGTCGCGCGCTGATCAATCCAGTACAGCAAAATGATGAAGGTCAGCCAGTGTACCGCTGAATGGTAGAAGGGATACTCCAGTTGACTGTGCAGCACAATGGGCACAAACAGCGCGAACACCGCCAAACGTGTGCCTTTCTTGGTGTTCATAATGCGGTTAAGCACTAACAAGGCCGCCAGCAAAATCCCAATCAGCGGGATGATTCCCCCCTCGACGCCCCAATAAAGCAGCTCATTGTGCGGGTGATCCATGGCTGGTAAGCCAGCGGGATAATTTTGATTAAGCAAGTGCTGCCTTGCGGTATACAAGGTGTATGCGGATTCAAAGTTGCCGTAGCCGTAACCGGTAAACGGTTTTTCTATCAGCATATCCAGTGTTTGCGGAAAGGTGTATTCGCGCGCTGAGTCGAAATTGGCTTTGCGTGCAGCGAGGCTGTCACCATCGGGATTGACGTTATTGAGCATCGCACTGGCCAACACCAACCCAGCAATGACGGCGATGAGCCAACCCCAAAAGCGAATTTTTGTGCCAAAGCGGTAGAGGTAAGGGAGCAGCAGCAACACGCCTAATAACGCCGCTAACCACCCAGTGCGAGACGCCAGCACTACAATCAGTGGTACGGTGAAGAGCGGCACAAGGTAGAGCAAGGTGATTTCGCTCAAATGCTTGTTGTATTTGTGTGGTTGTCTTGCCAACAAATAGCCCGAGATCACCAACCCTGTTGCAAGAAAGCTGGCCATCACATTCGGTTGCTGGAAGATGCCGTAAGGGCGATTAGAGAGTGTGTCGTAGCCCATCCAGTTATCCGCTTTGAGCCACAGATATTGGTAGTAACCCAGACAAGCTTCAATCACCACCGCCAGCACCACCAGCCACAGCAGTCTCTGCTTGTGTTTATTACTAAAGCTGAACTGTTGCAGCAGGATAAAAAACGCCATCCCCGCCCACAAACCCAGCATGCGTCCGAGCGAGAGTTCGTAATTGGTAGCGGAATAAAACAGCGGGATAGAGAGGATCACGCAACTGACCAGGAGGCCGACAGTCAACTTGGAATAACGCAGCGCCTGATTGCTGGCGAGATGGTAGCAGCCGATACCGAAGGCGACCGAAAAGGCTATCCAAGTGGTTGGATTAAACGACAGCGCCAACCCAGAACCGCCGGGATTGGGCATAAAAAAGTGCATCGCCACCAGAAACACTGCCGCCATCGCTGCGAGAAATTTTCTGTTCAACGGAATACGGGCGGGTGGCTGGTCGAGCTGAGTTCCACTTACATGTATGGTTGCCATAAACGTTTTCTGTAATTGTAAACAATGAAACCAGCACGCAGCTGGTTTCATCACTTTACCTGTTTTTTCTAGTTCAACATAGGCTTAAGGAAGCGCGCAGTGTGCGAACCTTCGACCAAGGCCACATCTTCCGGCGTGCCTTGGGCAATGATCTCGCCGCCGCCTTGTCCGCCCTCAGGACCAAGGTCGATGATCCAGTCAGCGGTTTTAATCACATCCAAGTTGTGCTCAATTACCACCACCGTATTGCCGTGATCGCGCAGGCGATGCAAAACCGTAAGCAATTGTTGGATATCGTGAAAATGCAGACCCGTGGTCGGTTCATCCAAAATATACAAGGTCTTACCGGTGTCGCGTTTGGACAGTTCACGCGCCAGTTTCACCCGCTGCGCTTCACCGCCGGAGAGCGTAGTCGCCGCTTGACCAAGGCGAATGTAGGAGAGGCCGACATCCATCAAGGTTTGCAATTTACGCGCAATCACCGGAACGGGTTCAAAGAACTCGCGTGCGTCTTCGACCGTCATTTCTAGCACTTCGTCAATCGATTTGCCTTTATAGCGCACTTCCAGTGTTTCGCGGTTATACCGTTTGCCTTTACACACATCACACGGCACGTACACATCGGGTAAAAAGTGCATCTCGACTTTGATCACGCCATCGCCCTGACAGGCTTCACAGCGACCGCCACGTACGTTGAAACTAAAGCGCCCGGGCTTGTAACCCCGTGAACGAGACTCTTGCGTACCCGAGAACAGCTCGCGGATCGGGGTAAAAATGCCCGTATAAGTGGCCGGGTTCGAGCGCGGCGTGCGACCAATCGGGCTCTGGTCGATATCAATCACCTTATCAAAATGCTCCAGCCCTTTAATGCTTTTATACGGCGCGGGTTGAGCGGTGGTGGCGCCATTGAGTGCAGTGTGGGCGATTTTAAAGAAGGTATCGTTGATCAGTGTCGACTTGCCAGAACCGGATACGCCAGTGATGCAACTAAACAAACCCACGGGCACTGAGAGGTTGACGTTTTTCAGGTTGTTGCCACTCGCGCCGATCAACTCGACGGTTTTGTTCGCATCGTACGAGGTGCGTTCACGTGGTACGGCGATCTCTTTCACGCCGCTCAGGTATTGACCCGTCAGTGAATCTGGATTGGCGATGATCTCCTCAACGCTGCCCTCGGCGACGATCTGCCCGCCGTGTACCCCGGCTCCCGGACCGATGTCAATTACGTAGTCGGCCATGCGGATCGCATCCTCATCATGCTCAACCACTAAGACGGTGTTACCTAAATCGCGCAGGTGATTGAGCGTTTTCAGCAACCGTTCGTTGTCGCGCTGATGCAGACCGATGGAGGGCTCATCGAGCACGTACATCACCCCCACCAAACCTGCACCAATTTGGCTTGCCAAGCGGATGCGCTGCGCCTCACCGCCTGAGAGGGTTTCAGCGCTACGCGACAAGTTGAGATAATTGAGGCCGACATTGACCAAAAACTGCAAGCGGTCGTTGATCTCCTTCATCACTTTTTCCGCGATCTGCGCGCGTTGCCCTTCCAGCTTGAGGTTGGCAAAAAACGCCAATGCATCGGCGATGCTGAGTTCGACAATCTGCGGCAAGGTGGTGTCGTTGATGAACACGTTGCGCGCTTCTAAACGCAAGCGAGTACCACCACAACTGGCACACGGTTTGGTCGAAATGTATTTGACTAACTCTTCGCGCACCGAGTTGGATTCGGTATCGCGGTAGCGTCTCTCCAGAGTATTGAGAATACCTTCAAACGGGTGACGTTTAACGCGAATATCACCGCGATCATTGATGTATTTGAACTCCACTTCAGCACGGCCCGAGCCTTTGAGAATGATCTCTTGGATCTTTTTCGGCAAAGTGTTGAACGGCACATGTAGATCAAAACCATAATGTTCGGCCAGCGAAGTGAGCATCTGATAGTAGTAATAGTTTTTTTGATCCCAGCCGCGAATCGCGCCTTGTGCCAGACTGAGATTGGCATCTTGGATCACTCGGTCCGGATCAAAATATTGCTGCACTCCCAAACCGTCACAAGTGCCACAAGCGCCAGCCGGGTTGTTAAAAGAGAACAGGCGGGGCTCTAGCTCTTGCATGCTGTAACCACAGTGTGGACAGGCAAAGTTGGCCGAAAAGACGATCTCTTCGCCTTCACCTTCCATAGGAGCCACAACCACAATACCGCCGGAGAGCTCTAGTGCCGTTTCAAACGATTCTGCCAGACGCTGTTGCAGATCGGCGCGCACTTTAAAGCGATCGACGATCACTTCAATGGTGTGTTTCTTGTGTAGTTCGAGTGTGGGTGGATCGGACAAGTCGCACGTTTCGCCATCGATACGAGCGCGAATAAAGCCTTGCGCGGCGAGGTTTTCCAGCGTTTTCACGTGCTCGCCTTTGCGCTCTTTGACGATCGGTGCCAGCAACATCATTTTGCTGCCTTCGGGCATCTCCAGCACCTTGTCGACCATTTGACTCACGGTTTGCGCTGAAAGCGGCACTTTATGCTCAGGGCAGCGAGGTTCACCAACACGCGCGTACAACAGACGCAGGTAATCATACACTTCGGTGATGGTACCGACGGTGGAGCGCGGGTTATGCGAGGTGGATTTCTGCTCGATGGAGATCGCTGGCGAAAGCCCTTCGATGTGGTCCACATCCGGCTTTTCCATCAGAGATAAGAACTGGCGCGCGTAAGCCGAGAGCGATTCCACGTAACGTCGCTGCCCTTCGGCGTAGAGGGTATCAAACGCGAGGGACGACTTACCCGAACCGGATAAGCCAGTAATCACGATCAATTTGTCTCGGGGAATGGTGAGATTGATATTTTTTAGGTTATGAGTACGTGCTCCGCGAACTTCTATCTTGTCCATCTTCAAATGCTCTGTGAAATACCAAGTTGAGCAAGTATTACATAGTGTGAGAAATGTGCAATAAAATACTGGATAAAAAAACAGTTAAAACGGCGCAGTTCAACCGCGCCGTAACAAGAGATAGAAGCGAAGAAATGGTGCTTTAGCGCTGGCGTTTGGTCGACTGTTTGCCGAGTTCCGATTTCTTCTCATCTTTCAGGTAAAGGTTCTGGTAGCAGTAGTTGGTGGCTTCAATGTAGCCTTCAACACTGCCACAATCAAAACGGTGTCCTTTGAATTTGTATGCCAGCACGCAGCCCGATTTAGCTTGCTTTAAGAGTGCGTCGGTGATCTGGATTTCGCCGCCTTTGCCGGGTTCGGTCTGTTCGATCAAATCGAAAATGTCGGGAGTGAGAATATAGCGACCAATGATCGCCAAGTTGCTTGGCGCGGTGCCAGGTTCCGGTTTTTCAATCATATTGTCCACACGAAATAGGTCATCTTTGATCATTTCGCCGGCGATCACGCCATATTTGTGGGTTTCGTTCTCCGGAACTTCTTGCACGGCGACGATAGAGCAGCGGAACTGCTTAAATAGCGCGACCATTTGTGCCAGCACGCCTTGTTCTTGGTTGACACACAAGTCATCGGCCAGCACGACGGCAAAAGGTTGGTCACCTACAAGCTCACGCCCGGTAAGAATCGCATGGCCTAAGCCTTTCATTTCCCGCTGGCGGATATAAGTGAAGTTGGCCGCGTCGATCAGTGCGCGCACGTCATCAAGCAAAACCTCTTTATTGGTGCCGCTGATTTGATGCTCTAGCTCGTAGTTTTTATCGAAGTGATCCATGATCGAGTGCTTACCGCGGCCAGTGACGATACACATCCCAGTCATCCCCGCCTGAATGGCTTCATCAACACCATATTCAATCAGGGGTTTATTCACCACTGGCATCATCTCTTTTGGCATGGATTTAGTCGCTGGCAAAAAGCGTGTGCCATAACCAGCGGCAGGAAAGAGGCATTTCTTAATCATCAAACGGCGTCCTTTAACTGTGGTTGCAGCGCAATATGATAGCAAACTGGGTGTGACAGGCGCATGAAAGGGCGCTCGCTGCACGGTTGGCTGCATAAGATGCTGCGATTCTAACCCGAGAGCGAGCGATACCCTATAAACAAACCACAAATTCTGCCCATTTTGTTACGAGAGTAGATGTTGATCGGCCCAGGCGGTGGCCTGAAGACGGTTTTTTACCGAAAGCTTTTTAAAAATCTGGTAGAGATGCGATTTGACCGTGTATTCGCTGATAAACAGATCTTCGGCGATGTGGGCATTGCTCGCTCCAGCTTGTAAGCAACGTAGCACTTGAATTTCGCGAATAGTCAGATCCACATTGGCGGGCGCGGTATGGGTGTTGAACATATTGCGGTAGTAATGCAGAAGCTGCGCTTGAATGTGGCGAGGTAGCCAGTTTTGCCCTTCAATCACGGCAATAGCACCTTCCGCAATTTTTTCGACGCTGCTATCAGAGTAGAACACCGCTTTGCTTTGCCCAAGTCCGAGCAGTTCATCGGTGCTCAGTCGCTTTGGTACGTTGAAAATGATGGTTTCAAAGTTTTTGCAAATCAGTGGCAGATTTTTAATTTGTGAAAGCAATGCTTTGTGTTCTTGATAGTCGATCAGCAGGATGCGGTTGCGGTGCAATGGATCGATACGCATCAAGGTTTCTGGGTTAATCGCTGGTATCGGAAGATCGATAGCGCGTGCTAAGGTATCAATAAATACTGGGGGCTGTGCGTGTGCTCGCTGGAGAAAGAATAAGCTTCTGGCATAGGAGGATTTTCTCATGTGTGGCTCCGAAAGATAAAAATTGACCTAATGATAAGTGGGATGGTTGAGAAATTGTCATTGATGGCAGGCCAATACCAGCAGGGCAGGAATGAAATGCGTCGAGTTTCAAAGGGGGAAGTAAATGAGCAGTTTGTCAGAGAGAAAAAGTGTTTAGCTGCTCTGAAAAAATGCGCTATGGAGCTTTTATTACTGAGTGTTAAACCAGACACTCTTTTGACTGTTTTTACCACAGACAAAAGCGTGCTATCCTAATGCGCTAAAATTAAATACCGACAGCTTAAACGGAGCACATCATGGCCAGCCGTGGAATTAATAAAGTAATCTTGGTAGGGAACCTGGGTAACGACCCTGAAATTCGTTATATGCCAAGCGGCGGTGCAGTGGCTAACATTACCGTTGCTACTTCGGAAACTTGGCGCGATAAAGCGACTGGCGAACCGCGTGAAAAAACGGAATGGCATCGTGTTACCCTGTATGGAAAACTCGCTGAAGTCGCAGGTGAATACCTGCGTAAAGGCTCTCAGGTTTACATTGAAGGCCAATTGCAGACCCGTAAGTGGCAAGATCAAAGTGGCCAAGATCGCTACTCAACGGACATCGTGGTACAAGGCTACAGCGGTGTGATGCAGATGCTGGGTGGACGCCAACAAGGTGGTGCGCCAGCGATGGGTGGTGCACCTCAGGCGCAGCAGCAAGGGGGTTGGGGACAGCCACAACAACCTGCCGCGCATCAGCAGCAGTCATATCAAGCGCCTGCACAGCAGCATGCGCCGCAGCAATCTCAGCCGCAGTATAATGAACCACCAATGGATTTCGATGACGATATTCCGTTTTGACGGTTACTTGAGATCTACCAAAAGCCGCGGTCCCGCGGCTTTTTCAATGACACTTCTCACATCTTAAGTCATTAGATTGTTAACCATTCTCTTATCAAGTATATATAGATCAATACGGTATATAATGAATGGAAAAGGAATTCGGTATTCATGAGGTATACCCCAACTCTCAAGCTCAGCACTCGCCTAGTGGCTTTCGTCACTGTCATCGTGATCAGCGCGATGTTCATTCTTTTTGTCGGCGGCACGTTGTCGTTTAAACGGCTTGGGCAGGAGTATCTCAACCACTATTTGGCTGGCATTGTCGAAGTGCTGGACAAGGAGATGGAAGATCCGGATGCCGCCTATTCCATGCAGCGCTGGATGCCCAAGATGCTGCAAGCGTCCAACATCGTCGAAATGAAACTCTCCACCGATTCCGGTGTGGTTTACCGTTTCAAAGACACCTCACCGCAAATTGACCCCAATCGACTTTATGGACAGCGTTACCAGTTGGAACGTAACCCGGGCTATCACGTTGAGTTCAAAGCGGTGCCGCCTTACGTCGGGTTTGGTTACTCGCTGCAAGCGTTTTGGTCAATCACCCTAGCGGTGGGATTAATCATCTTCTGCTTAATGCGCGGCCTGAAATGGTTAAAAGCGCAGTTGCATGGCTCAGAGTTACTGGAAGAGCGTGGGCGGATGATTTTAGCTGGGAGGGTCGAGCAATTTGCCAAAGGTGACGAACAAGAGTGGCCCTACACTGCCAGCGAAGCGTTGGATCGTTTAATTGAAGAGCTGCAAGATGCCCGCCAAGAACGCAGCCGCTTTGATACCTTTATTCGTACGCAGACCTTTCTTGATAAGCTGACGGGCACAGCCAATCGCGTGTTGTTCGATAACAAATTAGAGTCGGCGTTACAAGAGAGTGGCGCGCAAGGTGGCGTGGTGCTGGTACGTATTGCCGATTGGAAAAGCGTACTGGAAGAGAATGACAAACTGATCGCCGACGAGTTTATTGTCGAAGTGGGCAGTTTGCTTTCCAACCTTGTGCAACGTTATCCAGACGTGGTCTTTTCTCGCTATTACAACGCCGATTTTGCGCTCTTTATTCCCCATCAAAGTGCCAAAGATGTGGCTAATCTCGCTTCACAGTGCATTCGTCAACTGGAGAAATTACACCCGCTGTACCCTCTCGACAAAGAAAACTGGTGCCATATTGGCATCACCATGTATCAGGAAGGTGAACGCCACAATCAGATCATGGACGAAGCGGAAACCGCGTTGCGCAGTGCGCAACTGCAGAACAATAACAACTGGAGCCGCTTTAAAAAGTGGAACCAAGTCGATGAGATCCGCGGCAGTGTAAAATGGCGTACCATTTTTGAGACAACACTGCATGCTGAAAGTGTGTTACTCTTTGGACAGCCCGCTTATCTATTAAATAACAATCAGTTGGATTTACTACATACTGAATTAACGTGTCGAATTCACGATCCGGAAAATGGCATTGTGAAAGCATCGAGGTACATGTCGGCGCTCAAACAAGTCGGGTTTGAAAGCCAAATGGATAGGGCGGTGTTAAGTAAAGCATTTGGTTTTTTACGTTCATCCACTGAGCAGATCGTCCCTCTCTCTCTGAATGTGAATGTCACTCCGTTTGCAAACCGCCGCCATTTCAAATGGTTCCGTGATGAACTGCTACAGTTAACCAGTGAAAAGCGTGCTTTATTAAGCTTTGAGTTTGTTGAAAGTCATCTGGTGCGACACCTCGACTACATGCGACCAGTGGCAAAAATGCTCAAGGGCTTAGGTTGTCAACTGGTGGTCGGGCAAGCTGGTAGAACCATCGTCAGTACCCACTATCTGAAAGATTTGCATGTAGACTATTTAAAACTGCATCGAAGTTTGGCAAAAAACATCGAAAAACGGCATGAGAATCAACTGTTTGTGCGTAGTATGCTGGGCGCTGGTGAAGGCACAAAGGTACGAGTGATAGCGGTCGGTGTGGAGACCCAGCAAGAGTGGGACACCTTAGTTGAATTAGGTATTCACGGTGGTCAGGGGCGCTACTTTAGCCACGAGTCGCAACTGTTGCCGCCGCCGTTGAAAAATGAAGAAAAACAGAACAAGCCAGGGAGACGTAATCGCTGGCGACGAAAATAAGTGGAACTCTAAATGAATGTGCAGTCGTTGTTAGCGAAGCTGAAAGGTCAATCTCAGCAAGGACATCATCATGTTGCCCTATTGCAGCCCGATGCGATCTACTTTGCCTCAAGCACACAACACGACCAGCCCGCGCACGTCGAGCCTATCAACAGTAGCTGGGAAAAAAGCCTAGCGCATGTTTTGCAATTGAAAGTCACGCCAGGGCAGCGGGTATCTATTGTTCTGGCGAGCCATCACTACCAAATTTTCCAGTTAGATAAGCCCGCGATTCCACGCAGCGAATGGCCAGCGGCGCTGCCTTTTCTCGTCAAAGATCTCATCTCTGAGCGGGTGAGCGATATTGTCGCCGATGGGCGCTTGTTGCCCGGAGACAACAAGATTCAAGTCTACGTATTGGCCAAAAAAGTGGTCGATAAAATTGTCGACGTGCTTCTGCGCAATCAATGCGAATTGGACGCCATCATTCCTGAAGATGAAGTGTGGGCGCACAGCGCGGGCGAGTTGGCGAACTTCATTTTGTTGCAACGCAGCCATAAAGGGCAGTTTAAACTTGGCGCGTTCGTTGATTATACCCCCACTTTTCAGCGCACCATCCGCTCTGTCTATCCGCCACTGACAGGGGAATCCGCCAGTGCCTTGCAACTTGATGGACTAGCGCTGGAGTTACAGCGCTCAATGGATTACCTCTCATCGCAATTGAAAGGG
This sequence comes from Vibrio sp. S234-5, assembly GCF_000960595.1. Lineage (NCBI taxonomy): Bacteria > Pseudomonadati > Pseudomonadota > Gammaproteobacteria > Vibrionales > Vibrionaceae > Vibrio > Vibrio sp. S234-5. The sequence continues at coordinate 53,536 of NZ_JZAM01000295.1, read as the reverse complement.
GTCACGCTCAACCAACTTAAAATCTGCTGTGACGACGAAGATCAAAATGCGCTGGTGGCGTCATTAAGTGAGCGCCTAACGGCGAGTACTTCGCTCATTGCATCGTCGGCGTTGCAATGTGGGCAAATCGTAGTTAACACCGCGCTTTCCCTTGGGTCGCCTTCAGTTAACCTTTATCCGCAGCACCTCAGGCCAAAACGTGATCGCTTTAATCTCACCACGCTTGTTGCCTCTTGGCTTCTCGCCGCGCTTGTTCTTGGTGGTATGTACGGATTGGCGCGCTGGCAGCAGGCGCAACTCGCTCAAGAGTTAGCCGTTGCACAAGCGCAATCACAACAATTTAAGCAGCAGTTGGCTGCGCAGCAGGCAAAATTGGCGGCGCATAAACCTGCCGCGGAAAAGCTCGCGGCAGTGGAACGCTTAAAGCAACAAATTCAGGCCACGCAAGCCTCATTGGCGGCAGTCGGCAATTATGACCAATCTCGCCAAGGCGGGTATTCCGAGATCATGCAAGCGCTGGCCAAGCTTGGCAGAAATGACATCTCTCTGAGCGACATCTACATCACGCATGATCGACTCGATTTAAAAGGTGTGGCCCGCAGTGCCAGCGTGGTGCCCAACTGGGTAAACCAGTTTAAGCAGGAAGTGAGCTTGGTTGGCCGCAACTTTGAAAAAGTTCGCCTAGGCCGCAATGAACAGGACGTGATTACCTTTGAACTCAGAACTCGCGCAGAGGGTAAATAATGAATTCGTGGTGGAAAGGGCTGAGCGACAAGTTCATCGCATTGAGTGGCCGAGAAAAAGGCTTGATTGCCCTGTGTGGCTTGGTGGTGATTGTGCTTAGCGTATCGACACTGCTGCTTGAACCCTTGTGGAAAGCGCTGGAAGCGCAAAAAACACAGTTGTCGGCACTGGTGTTGAATAACCAGCGCCATGAAGGGGAACTGTTGGTGATTCAGGCTAAGCTGAATAAAGATCCTAACCAAGAGGTCGATATTGAACTTAAGAACCTAATGCAAAGAAGCCAAGAGCTCGACATGCAGCTTTCAGAGGTGGTGAGCAATTTAATCTCGCCAAGCCAGATGGCGGCCCTTTTGGAAAGCGTGCTCGACACCAGTAGCGGCATCAAATTGGTCTCGTTGGAGTCGTTAACCGCAGAGCCCATTGGTGGCGATGCGCAAAACTCGGCTTACTCGGGCTACTATGTCCATCCCGTACGCCTTGAGCTGACTGGCAGCTACTTTGCGGTGGTCAATTATCTCAATCAACTGGAGAGCCTACCGGTGAACTATTATTGGCGCAGTTTCCATTACCAGGTAGAAAACTATCCGCAGGCGCGATTGATACTGCAAGTGTATACCTTGGGCACGAGACAGGAGTTTATCGGTGGTTAGAGTGGCGATCTTGTGGCTGTGCTTGCTAACGCTGCCAAGTTGGGCCGCGCAAGACCCGACGGCGCCGCTGTCTTGGATGGCACCTGCTCCCGTGCAAGCCAAATCGACCAGCAGAGCGGTCAGTTTGCCTGTATTGCAAAGTATCGTGTGTGAGCGCGAGTGCGTGGCGGTGATGGATGATCAGGTTGTGGCCCGCGGTGATGTGCTGCGTAACTTTCGAGTAGAGAGTGTGACTCCGGAGGCAGTGACGTTAGCGCAAGGCGCGCGCCAATGGCAGCTTGAACTGTTTAATTTAGATGTAAAACAATAAGTAAGGTTGAATCAAATGATGCGAAAGATTGTAGTTGGAGTCATCTCAACCTCTTTGCTTGGTTGCGCCATGGGGCATCGCGATCCGGTTGAGATTAAGCAGACCTTGAATCAATCGATTAATGAAAGTAACAGCCGCGCACTCGACGAACTGCCCGCGTCCGTGCAAGAGGATCTGATGCCCGAACTTGGCAATGACGGCTTGGACAATAGCGACAAAACCCTGAAGCGTTTTCGCATTCAAGCTAACCAAGTTGAAGCGCGCGCTTTTTTTGCCTCTCTGGTGAAAGGCACCGAATTTAGTGTTGCCGTCCATCCTCATGTGGCTGGCCGTATTACCCTGAATGTCAGTGATGTGACTCTTGATGACATCTTATCCGTAGTGCAAGACATGTATGGCTACGATGTGGTCAAAACGGGCAAAGTGATCCAAGTTTATCCGGCGGGGCTGCGCACCGTAACGATCCCGGTTGACTATATCCAGTTTCAGCGCTCTGGCCGCTCGCTGACCAGTATTGTTACGGGTTCGATTACATCCAATGAGTCTAGTGGGGGGGCTAACCGAAATAGTGAGAGTTCAAGTAAGCGCTCTGAGGATGGTTCAAATTCAAGCAGCTCTTCGCAAGTCTCGACGTCAAGCAATGGCGGCACACGGATCGAAACGTTTACCGAAAGTAATTTTTGGCCTTTATTGCAACAAGCGGTCAGCCGCCTGATTGGTTCTGGCGACGGGCAAAGTGTGGTGGTGACGCCACAAGCTAGTGTGATCACCGTGCGCGCCTACCCAGACGAGATTCGCGAAGTGCGTCAGTTTTTGGGCGTCTCCCAGCAGCGTATGCAGCGCCAAGTGATTTTAGAGACGAAAATTTTGGAAGTGACCCTAAGTGATGGCTATCAGCAAGGGATCAACTGGTCGAATCTATCTTCCTCAATTGGTAACTCAGGCAGTGTGGTTATTGACCGTACAGGTCTTTCGACGCTACCAGGGCTGGACGCTATTGGCTCGTTGCTCAAAGGGCAAACCAATGTCACGCTCTCAGATGGCAGCTTTGAAGCGGTACTGAGTTTTATGTCGACTCAAGGTGATCTGAACGTTTTGTCTAGCCCGAGAGTCACGGCGGCGAACAATCAGAAAGCGGTAATTAAAGTCGGCAGCGATGAGTATTATGTGACCGCTATGTCGAGCGTCGCGGGTTCAGGAGACAGCGCCAATGTCGCGCCGGAAGTGACGTTAACCCCGTTCTTCTCCGGTATTTCACTCGATGTCACCCCACAAATTGACGACAACGGCAATGTTTTCTTGCACGTCCACCCTGCGGTGATCGAAGTCGAAACCGACGTGAAAAATCTTAATCTGGGTGGTAACTATGCCGATGTTTCGCTACCACTCGCCAAAAGCTCCATTCGTGAATCAGACTCAGTGATCCGCGCGCGTGATGGGGATGTGGTGGTGATTGGGGGCTTGATGAAATCGAACACCATCGATCGGGTATCGAAAGTGCCTTTCTTGGGCGATATTCCTGCCTTGGGGCATCTGTTTCGTAATACCAGTAAGTTGACGCAAAAAACCGAGCTGGTGATTTTGCTTAAACCAACCGTGGTTGGCGTCAACACGTGGCAGAAAGAGTTGGAACGTTCGCGCGATCTGCTGCAAGAATGGTTCCCAGAATAACTGCGGAAAAAGCATGTATTGGCAACACTTTGGTTTTCACTTTGCACCGTTTTCATTAACGCCCAATACCGAGCTGTTTTTAGGCTTGGCGCCTCACTATGAGGCGATTCAAACTGTGCTCGCGGCGCTAGAGATGGGCGAAGGGGTGATCAAAGTAACCGGAGAAGTGGGCACGGGAAAAACTATGCTGTGCCGCATGCTGATTGAACAGCTAAGCGGTCATGCGCAACTGGTCTATCTGCCCACGCCGGTGCTCTCCGGTAGCGAGCTGCAAATGGCGGTGGCGCGTGAGCTCGGATTAAGCTCAGTGGAGCCCATCGATGTGGTGCCACGTATTCAGCAGGCGTTAATTGTCGCCAAGCGCGAGCACAAGCCGACGGTGCTCTTGCTTGATGAAGCGCAGGCCCTGCCACTAGAGGCGCTGGAAGCGCTGCGCCTGTTTGGCAATTTGGAAACCGAGCAAGACAAACTGTTGCAGATCGTCCTGTTTGGTCAGCCTGAGCTGGATGAACGTATGGCGCAGCACGAGCTCAGACAACTGCGCCAACGCATCACCTTCAATTGTACCTTGCGTCCGCTCACGGTGGCTGAAGGGGTCGCGTATCTCGATAATCGGCTGAGTAAAGCTGGTGGCAGGAGTGATTTGCTGACTCTGGAGCAGAAAAAAGCGCTGTGGCGTAGCGCAAAAGGGATCCCGAGGTTGATGAATCAGCTTTGCCACAAAGCCTTGTTGCTGGCCTATCAGCAGCAAAGTGTCACGGTAACAAACCGTCATCTCTATCTGGCGATGCAGGATACCTTTGATGCCCGCAAACCGATGTTTACGACCCCGATTTGGTGGGGATGGAGTCATACTTGAGCGAAATTAACCAAGCGCTGGCCGAATTGGCGAGTAAAAAACAAACCACAGCTCAATTGCAACGAGCGGAGATCCCGCACTTACCGTCCAGTAAGCCTTTTCTCTGGCTCGTTGTCGGGTTTAGCTTAAGCCTCGCCGTGGGCGGCTGGGCAGTTACGCAGTCTAGTACGCAGCAACCAGCGCTGATAAACAGCATGGCCGTTTCTGCCCCAACCGTAGCGCCGCTTCAACCCGCTGCGACTCTTTCTCCGACATTAAAAACGCCGCCAACTGAGTTGCTCACGCAAAGCGAACCTGCTTTATCGGTTGCAGCGCCACAGAAAAAAACAGAAGAAAAACGACCAGTTCCCAGTATTCGCCCTGTGATACAAGAGAAAAGCTCGACCAGTAAACCCGCGGTCATGACGATAAAAGCAGAAGAAAAGACGCCAAGGGCAACAATCGCCAGTGAAAGCGAACCATCTAACGTCTCTATGGTGATTGAACAAGTGGAGTTGACGCCTGCACAACTGGCCGAAAAGTCGGTCAGCCGCGCAGAAAAAGCGCTCGATGCGGGCGATCTGCAAACCGCTTTGTCGTCCTACAACGAAGCGCTGCGTTACACCGCTAACGATGAAATGACGCGGCAAAAATTGGCGACGCTCTATTTTGGCAAAGGTGATAACCGCAAGGCGTATGAGCTATTGCAAACCGGCATCAACCTCAACCCGGAAGGCGAAACGCTGCGCTTGGCACTGGCGAAAATGCTACTCAAAGCCGATCAAGAAGAAGCGGCGCTTAGCCCTTTGTTGGCACTAAGCGCTGCACCGAGCAAAGACTATTTGGCGATGCGCGCTGCGCTGGCGCAAAAAATGAAAAAAGACGAGATTGCCTTAGAGAGCTATCAGCAACTGATCCAGCTAGACAGTGACAATGCGCGCTGGTGGCTGGGGGTGGCAATACAGCAAGAGCGCGCCATGCAGCTAAAAGATGCCAAAGTGTCTTACCAAACGGCACTGCAAAAAATGGGCATTTCCAGTCAGTCGCAGCGCTTTATTCAAGAGCGCCTCAAAGTATTGCAAGAGTTGGAGAGTGTGCAATGAAAGTTCGCTTAAGAAAACGACTGGGTGATCTGCTGGTTGAAGAGGGGATCATCAACGAAACCCAACTCAATCAGGCGTTGAGCGTGCAAGGCAGCAGTGGCCGCAAGCTTGGCGATACCCTTATTGATCTCGGCTTTCTCACCGAACAGCAAATGCTGGCGTTTCTTGCTCAACAGCTCAATCTACCGTTGATCGATTTAAGCCGCGCCATGGTCGACATTGATGCGGTGCAACTGCTGCCCGAGGTGCATGCTCGCCGTCTGCGTGCGTTGGTGATTGGCCAGCAAGGTGACACCTTGCGCGTGGCGATGAGTGACCCGGCCGATCTGATTGCGCAGGAGGCGCTGCTTGGTCAGCTTGGTCAGTATGGGTTGGAGTTTGTCATCGCGCCTGAGCGGCAACTGGTGGAAAGCTTTGACCGCTATTATCGCCGCACCAAAGAGATCGCCACTTTCGCCGAACAGCTGCAGGCCGAGCATCAAGGCAACGACAGTTTTGATTACAGCCTCGAAGACGACGACAGCGACGAAGTGACGGTGGTGAAGCTGATCAATTCCATGTTTGAAGATGCGATTCAGGTTGCTGCGTCCGACATTCACATTGAGCCGGATGCCAATGTACTGCGTCTGCGTCAGCGCATCGATGGCATCTTGCATGAAACCTTACTCAACGAAGTCAACATTGCGCCTGCGTTGGTGCTGCGCCTTAAGTTGATGGCCAATCTGGATATTTCAGAAAAGCGTCTGCCGCAAGATGGGCGCTTTAACATTCGCGCCAAAGGGCAGTCGGTTGACGTGCGTCTCTCCACCATGCCGGTGCAATACGGCGAATCGGTGGTGATGCGTTTGCTCAATCAGTCGAGCGGGGTGCGCAAGCTGGAAGAGTCCGGTTTACCGGAGGATCTTCTGCTGAGATTGCGCCGCCAGTTAAAACGCCCGCACGGCATGATCTTGGTGACCGGGCCAACGGGTTCGGGCAAAACCACCACCTTGTATGGCGCGCTTACCGAGCTCAATCAGCCGGGCAAAAAGATCATTACCGCCGAAGATCCAGTTGAATATCGCTTGTCGCGGGTGAACCAAGTGCAGATCAACCCGAAGATCGATCTCGACTTTTCTACCGTGCTGCGCACCTTCTTGCGCCAAGATCCAGACATCATCTTGATTGGTGAGATGCGTGATCAGGAGACGGTCGAGATTGGCCTACGCGCTGCCCTGACGGGTCACTTGGTGCTCAGTACCCTACACACCAATGATGCGGTAGATAGCGCGCTACGCATGATAGATATGGGCGCGCCGGGTTATCTGGTCGCCAGCGCGGTGCGTGCGGTGGTGGCGCAGCGTCTGGTGCGGCGCATCTGCCCCGATTGCAAAACCGAAGAGAGCGTCGATGAGGCGCGCCAAGCGTGGCTGAGTCAGCGCTTTCCCAATCAGACCGAAGCGCGCTTTGTCAAAGGGCGAGGTTGCCAGAACTGCAACTTAACCGGCTATCGTGGCCGTATCGGCGTGTTTGAAATGTTGGAGCTCGATCACCGCATGATAGACGCACTGCGCGCCAATGATGCGGTCGGTTTTGCCGAGGCGGCGAGACGCAGCGAAAACTACAAACCGCTGTTGGCGTCGGCGATGGAGCTGGCGCTGCAAGGGGTGGTAAGCCTGGATGAAGTGATGACGCTGGGCGAAGGGGATACCTCCGGCCACGTTGACGCGATTCTGCTTTAAGGGAAATTATGGCGACATTTCGGTATCAAGGGCGCACCCTAGACGGCAACAAAACCAGCGGACAGATTGATGCGGTCACCTCTGAGGCGGCGGCCGAGCAGTTGATGAGCCGTGGCGTGATCCCAATTGAGATTCGCCAAGGGAAAAGCGCTGGCGGCAGCCAATTTGATTTGCGCGGCTTGCTGACCCCCGCCATTCCACTGGAAATTTTGGTGCTGTTTTGTCGCCAACTGTTTAGCTTAACTAAAGCAGGCGTGCCTTTGCTGCGCTCAATGCGCGGTCTGGTGCAAAACTGCGAAAACAAACAGCTCAAAGCGGCACTGGAAGAGGTGGTGGCCGAGCTGACCAATGGACGCAGTTTGTCGGCGGCGATGCAGATGCACAGTAAGGTGTTTAGCCCGCTGTTTGTTTCGATGATCAACGTTGGTGAGAATACCGGTCGGCTAGATCAAGCGTTGCAGCAACTGGCCACTTACTATGAGCAAGATCTGGAAACGCGCAAACGGATCAAAACCGCGATGCGTTATCCGACGTTTGTGATCAGCTTTATTTTGGTGGCGATGTTTGTGCTCAACGTCAAAGTGATCCCGCAGTTTGCCTCGATGTTTAGCCGCTTTGGGGTTGATCTGCCATTACCAACGCGCATTTTGATTGGCATGTCGGAGTTTTTTGTTAACTACTGGATGCTGCTGCTCGGCGGCATTGTCGGCTTAGTATTCGCGTTTCGCGCTTGGGTCGGCACTAGCAACGGCAGAGAGCGCTGGGACAAGTGGCGCTTGAAATTGCCCGTGGTCGGCGGCGTGGTTAATCGGGCGCAGTTGTCGCGTTTTTCGCGCACCTTTGCGCTGATGCTAAAAGCGGGCGTGCCGCTTAATCAGTCGCTGGCACTCTCGGCGGAAGCGATCGGCAATCGCTTTCTCGAACTGCGCATTTTGGAAATGAAAGCGGCGATCGAAGCGGGTAGCGCCATCTCCACCACGGCGATCAACAGCGGTATTTTTACCCCGCTGGTGATCCAGATGATCTCGGTCGGTGAAGAGACGGGGCGAATTGATGAGCTGCTGCTCGAAGTGGCGGACTTTTATGATCGCGAAGTGGATTACGATCTCAAAACCCTTACGGCGCGCATCGAGCCGATTTTGCTGGTGGTGGTCGCTTCGATGGTGTTGATATTGGCACTGGGCATCTTCCTGCCGATGTGGGGAATGCTCGATGCGATTAAGGGTTAGCCGTGTTTAAACAACTGATGTTGCTTGTGATGTGGATGTCGATTGTCGCGAGCATCGTCGCCGTCTTTGCTCGCGTATGGCAGCCCGTTGAGCTGGAAGCGTACAAGGCCGGGACGGAACTGGCGGCGCGGCGCATGCTGGAAGTGGCCAATCAGTATAAGCAGGAATGGCTTTTGCAGGGAAAACCAGCGCAGATTGTGGTGGAAGGTCAAGTTATTCCGCTTACGCGCTACGGCTGGGTGCCTTTAGTCGATGAGCAGGAGCAGTTTGTCTGTCAGCGTTGGCTGGCATTGCACTATCCCGATGGCAAGATTTTAGATTCATCACTGCAAGCTGTGCGTGAACGATGGATAAATCAAGCTTATCAATGTGAGTTTGATTATGGTTTTAAGCAGATAATTGTGGTTTATCAAAAAGATAAAATACAAAAAATCAGCGCCGACATTTTGTCAGAATGAGTTTTTTTGACGCCTTGCTGTGTATCCTCTTGCAGAACTGGGTATAATGAGTAAGCAGTTAATAGAAGGTTTGTTATGAAACAGAAGCAGAAACAAAGCGGTTTTTCTTTAGTTGAATTGGTGGTGGTGATCGTTGTGGTCGGTTTGCTGGCGGTAGCCGCTTTACCGCGTTTTCTTGATGTCACCGATGCAGCGAAAAAAGCCAGTGTGGAAGGCGTGGCGGGCGGTTTTGCCACCGGCGTACTCTCTGCTCGCGCGCAATGGGAAGCGCTGGCGCGCCCTTCTGTCACGATAGGTGGTCAGGATCAAAACAACGTCAATTACGACGGAGTAGACTTTTGGTTAACGCGCAGTAAAGATGCCTCCGGCAATGACACTGGCTTTCGCGATGGCTACCCGTGGGGATTAGCGGGCGATGCCTCAAGCTATCCGAGTGCGCTAACCGACCAAATGTGTGTAGACTTAATGGATAATCTGTTGCAAAACCCACCGAAAGTGGGCATCGCTGGCTCAAGTACCAGCAGCGACAGCGGTTTTAAATATTCGGCATCGGCCAACAATACCGATGCCAAATGTACCTATATTCAGCTCGATGGCAACACCGCTCATCAGTTTGAATATGAAGTGAAAAATGGTCGTGTGACCGTAACGTTGCAGTAATCCTGCGTTGATGATTGAACATAGAGAGAGAACACTATGAAAAGACAAGGCGGTTTCACCCTAATCGAATTGGTGGTGGTAATAGTTATTTTGGGTATCCTAGCAGTCACTGCAGCGCCTCGTTTTCTGAATCTTCAGGGTGACGCGCGCGGAGCATCACTGCAAGGATTAAAAGGCGCGATTGATGGTGCTGCGGGGATTGTTTATGGCAAGTCTGCTATTCGAGGCGAAGAAACTGTATCGAAAGGTGCAACAACTACTCCTAGAGCAGAGGGAGTCGCTACTAGTTTTGGCTATCCAACAGCCGCCGCTGATGGCATTGAGCTTGCTGTGACTGGATTACCTGGTGATTGGAATGTGGCTATTTCAGGCGGAGCTGCAGTTTTGGGAGCTCAATATTTTGTCACATTCTCTTCAGATACAAACAGAGATGCTGCAGGTATTGTAGCTACAAATTGTTATGTATCATACAGCGAACCTGCAACATCTAGTGCTTCGCCGATTACGGCTGTTGTTGATACTGGTTGTTAAATCGTTCTCTCAAGGCCAGCGACGCTGGCCTTTATTTTCTAAATCTTAACTCCGTATCTTTATGGCACGTAAACCCAATGGCTTTACTTTAGTCGAACTGATTGTGGTGATTCTGCTGCTCGGCATCATCTCGGTTTACGCTGCCAGCCGTTTTTCTGGCCCTGCTTCTTTTTCTACTATCACCACACAAAGCGAGCTGCTTGCCTCGCTGCGTTTAGTGCAAAGCCGCGCCATGCAGCGCAGCGGCTATTGCAATCGCTGGCTACTCAGCGCCACCGAAGCGAAGCAAGTCTCCCTTTCGCAACTGACGGGCGCTTGTGATAACAGCCAATTTGATGCCAATGACGCCAGTGTGGTAAATGCCGCTGCTAGCGATGTTTCGCTCAGTTTAAGCAATGATGCAGGCAATAATTACCTCGATTTTGATGCGCTTGGCCGTGCGGCGCAGTGCCAAAGCGCCATCTGCACCGTCACCTTAAGCAACACACAAAACGGTGAAACACGGCAAATTTGCATTAATACGCAAGGGTATATTTATGGCTGTTAAACGAGGCGGCGGTTTTACTCTAGTAGAAATGATCATCGTGATCACCTTGATTGCCATTGCCATCACCAGCCTGACGGCGGCGCTCTATCCGCGCTCGCAGCAGAGCGCTGAACAAGTGTTGGCGGTCAAAGCCGCCGATCTAGGCCGCGCGGTGCTCGATGAAATCGTCGGTCGCCAATTTGATCACAACTCTGGCCCCAATGGCGGCCTGCCGGAGTGCGTGTTAGTCGCGACCACCGGCCGCACTTTGTGCACTGATCCCACCTCACTTGGGCCTGACACTGCGGCTGGAGAAAACGACCGAACCTTGTATAACGATGTGGATGACTTTCATGGTTTGAATGGCTCGGTGGTGGATGTGCTAGGAGATGACCGAGCCGATGAATACCGTCGTTATCAGGTAGAAGTGAGCGTGTTTTATGTGCAGGACAATGGCGGCTCTTTTTCTGCGCAAGCGGCTGCCACAGCCACTCACTACAAACGTATTGCTGTGGTGATTATTGACCCGCAGGGCAATCGCTATCCGTTTAGCGCCATGCGGGGGAACTACTGATGCAACGTGGTTTTACCCTGATCGAAATGGTGATTTCCATTATCTTGCTGGCGGTGGTCGGGCTTTTTCTCGGCTCGGTGATTCGTCAAGGATTAAGCATTTATGTCGATAGCAGCGCGCGTGAAGCGCTGATTCAACAAGGGCGTTTTGTCACCGAACGCCTTAGTCGTGAGCTGCGTGAAGCGGTGCCTAACAGTGTGCTGGTTGCCAACGGCTGCATTGAGTTTTTGGCGATTACCAACAGTGCAATTTACAGTAGCTTGCCTTCTTCTTTGGCGCCGTCCACGACGATTCGCCTTTTGCCAATAGAAAAAAGCCTTGCGGCTGGCGAGCTCTTAGTCGTTTATCCGCTTGATGGCGAAACCTTGCGTCAAGCGGTGTCAAGCGCGGCGCAAACCGCGCAGGTTGCCACTGATGTCGATTTTACCTCGCCAAACGATCGTACTATGGTCAATGTAACGTTGACCCAACCAACGAGCTTTGAGCGCCAATCCCCTGCTCGGCGCGTCTATTTTTATCGCACCCCGGTGGCTTTTTGTTATGAGAACAACCGAATCTATCGTTACGCTGATTATGGGCTGGATCGCACGGCTCTACAGCCAAGCGAGCTCGGTACGGGAGTCTTAATGGTGGAAAACCTCAGCCAAGCCAGTTTTCAGGTAGCTGAGCCCGAGTTGCAGCGCAACGGTTTAATTAAAATTGAATTAACCTTTGAAGATCGCGGTGAAAAGGTGGAGTTTGTTCATAATGCACTTATCTACAACACGCCGTAGCCAACGCGGCAGCGGGCTGGTTTTGGTGATCTTTATTATCGTCGTGGTCGGTTTTGTCGCCGCGGTCGCCAACCGCAACCAGCAACGTAATAGCCAGCAACTGGTTTCCATGGTGCTCGGCACCCGAGCCGAAATGGCGGCGCGTTCAGCGGCGGAGATCGAAATCAGTCAATTTTATCAATCGACCACGCAAGGGAGTTGCCACCTCAACGCAGTGCAGAACTATAGTTTCAGTGGTGACGGCTTAACCAACTGCAAGGCGGAAGTGAGCTGCGCTGAGCTCGGCGCAATGGATGATGGACGAAATGTGTTTCAATTGACCGCCAAAGGGCGATGTCAGGCCGGAGATTGGATGTTGCAACGAGTGGTTGAAGTTGGGGTGAGAGATGATGGGTAGAATTGCCTTTGCTTTGCTGGTTTTACTGGCTTCCTTTCCTTCCGTCGCAAGAGATTATCTGCTTTTCTCTGGCGCTACCAATGCTGATTTACCCACGTGTAGCAGCAACAATTGGCAGCAAAGTGTCTCAGGTGGCATACGTACTTACCACTGTGCTAACGGCTCCGTCTCCCTCTTATCTGGAGATAACATCACTGCTAACTCACACGCGATCTTATCGGCGGATGCTGGTTTTAGTCTAGCGGGAAGCAATACGATTGGCTCGTCCACGACGGTTGTGGATTTGGTTTCTTCGTCTGGCTCGACAACTTGGCAAGGTAATAACAATCGACTTTTTGGCAACTACCAAGCTGCTGATACGCCAGTCACGTTAAACAATGTCGATGTACAAGGCGCAATTACCACTGGAGGGGCAATTGCCATTCAAGGCGGAAGTGTGAGTGGCAATGTTCGTTCCAATAATCATGGTATTACACTTGAAAACACCAATGTTCAAGGTGCTGTATTTGCGAGTGGTAATATTTTAGTTGATGGCTCGTCTGTCAGTGGAAGTATTGAAACACCAAATAACGCTTTGACGGTGACCGACTCCACCATTACGGGGAGTTTAACCGCCAATGGCGATATCATTGTTACTAGATCGGATGTATCGGGAAATATCAAAACACCAAATAACACTTTGACGGTGACCGACTCGACTATTACGGGTAGTTTAAGTGCCAATGGCAATATTGTTGTTACTAGATCAGATGTATCGGGAAATATCACAACCCCAAATAATAGTGTGGCGATTACTGACGCCAATGTTGTTGGTAGTGTCAGTGCGAATGGTAACGTTGTTATTGACAATACCTCCGTCACCGGAAACCTTACTAGTACCAACAATCAAGTGACATTAAACAATGGTTCATATGTATTAGGTGATGTTACCGCAGGACAACCTAACTGGGGGATTGTGAACATCAATGGCGGGAGCGTTGTTGAGGGAAATTGTCTTTACAACTCAGTACCAGCGAATGCGTGTGGAGCGAGCGCCTTACCAAGTGCTGTTGCTCTCTATCATTTAGAAGAGCAAGTCTGGGATGGTAGTGCCAATGAGGTTCTCGATGCTTCCGGCAATGCTTTACATGGTCGCGCGGTGAATGGCGCGGTTACCGCGCTTGTTACGCCAGCACTGCCGACATTAAACAACTTAGGGACGTGTGGTTATGGGGTGTTTGATAAATCGTCGAACCAGTATTTGGAAATCCCAGACTCCCCACTACTTGATTTCGAGGAGACGTTGACCGTTTCTGCCTGGGTCTATCCTAAGGATTATCCCAACTCTGGCTTGATGAGTATCGTTTCGAAAGATGGCAACTATGAATTTCATTTAGACAGTTCAGGGCGAGTGTATTGGTATTGGGAAAGATCCCCTTCTGGCACTCGCTCATTAACCTCAAATGGGGCTATTCCACGAAATCAATGGTCTCATATTACAATTCGCTATGATCGAAATCTAAGCAATCAACGGCAAGCGATATTTATTAATGGGCAATTAGATAGTTCAGATAATATCTCTGGCAGTTTACGAACCAATAATCTTCCATTGCAAATAGCTCAAGATCAAAATTATCCAGGTCGAGCATTTGATGGTTTTATTGATGAAGTGCAAATTTTTTCTCAAGCGCTGAGCAATGCACAAATCCTCCAGTTATATCGGCAACGGCATCCTTGCAGCAGTGGGCCCACTTTACAATGTTTTAGCGATAGTTTTGATAGCTCACTGTCCGATCTTTGGGTGACATCGACCAGTAAAGGGAGTTTTCAGCCGGGCGTGGTCAATGGCCGTTTGCGCTTTACCCAAGCGGTTGGCAATCAATCAACGTCATCAAGCTACCAACGCCTTTTCCCTGCACGCGACAATCTTGTTGAAGTCGAGTTTGATCACTTTGCTTATGATGGTACAGGTGCTGATGGCATCGCGGTGGTACTTTCCGACGCGCGAGTCACACCGCGAGCGGGGGCTTTTGGTGGCCCGCTGGGCTATGGTTTTAAGCCCAATGAGCCGGGGTTTGCTGGTGGCTGGCTCGGGATAGGCATTGATGAGTATGGCAACTTTTCCAATGAAGGTGGGCAAGGGGATAAGCCAGGTCGTCGTCGCCAGTCGGTCGCTTTGCGCGGCTCAGGCGAAGATGAAACCGGTTATCGCTATTTGGCGGGGGCTTGTAATAACGGTACCACCAACACCAGTGGTAGCTGCTTAAGCCCAACGGTGGATAACAACAACAGTGGCGATGTCCACCGTTATAAAATTGTGGTCGACTCACGAGTGAGTAATCAGTCGCAAGTCGAAATCCTGCGCAAAGTGGGCAGTGGCAATTGGCAGACGATTGTTGGCCCGCTCAATGTGCTCGATAGCCAGTATAATCAGGCAGCGGTACCGGATGATTTTCTGTTGTCGATTACGGGCTCGACAGGGGGCTCGAACAATATCCATGAAATCGATAATTTTCAGGTGTGTGCGCTTGATTCAAGCCCGATTGATCAACAGATCGACCATTTCCGCATCATTCATACCGGACAAGGCGTCACTTGCAGCGCTGAAAGCGTCACCATCCTAGCTTGTAATAATGCCGATTGTAGCGAGCTGTTTACCGATCCTGTGCAGGCGACACTCAGCCCTGCCACGGTCAGCGGTGGAGGCGGTTGGGTAGGAGGCAACGTCATTAACTTCAGTGGCGGCTCGACCACGGTTGAGCTCAGAAAAAATCAGCCCGGCAGTATCACGTTAGGGGTGAGTGGCTCATCACCCACAACCAAGCCGTTTGCCACTACCTTATGTCAAACGGGCGGCGGTTGGTCAGCAAGTCACTGCTCGACCACCTTTGCAGACAGTGGCTTTGTCATTGATGTGCCGGATTTCATCGCCAATTCATCGGCAACAGCGACTATCACAGCGGTCAAGACCAGCGATGACTCTTTGCAATGTGTGCCTGAATTTGCCAACGTCGATAAGACGATTAAGTTTTGGAGCAGCTATATCTCGCCAGACAGCTCATCAGTGGTGGGAAGCCCGGCGGTCAGCATTAATACGGCAGATATTGGCAACAGCCAAGCGCTCGTCAGCGAAATTGAGATGAGTTTTAACGCCTCTGGCGAGGCGAGTTTTACGCTAAATTACCCTGATGCAGGCAAGATGCAGCTTAATGCCCTTTATGAAGGCAGCGGTGCTGAAAATGGTTTGTTGATGGTCGGCAGCGATCAGTTTGTCAACTTTCCCAAATATCTCCAGATCAGTGCAAGTAACAGCCAGAGTGACAACGGGCAGTGCGCCACTGCCAATACGAGCTGCGACGTGTTTGCTGCGGCGGGGGAGCGGTTTGATTTGCTTGTCACCGCGTACGGTGAAGGCGATGTAGTGACCCCCAATTATCAGCACGGCAATATGGAGCTGACGCACACTTTGGTTGCGCCTGCCTTGGGGCAAGCCGGAACTCTCAGCACCGCCAGTTATCAGCAAGTGCCGATTGTCGGCGGAACCAACACGGTTCCACAGTCGGTCAGCGAAGTGGGGGTGTTTAATTTTACCGTCACGCCTCAAGGTGCTTTTCAGGGCAGCAGTGCGTATACAATTACTGCCGCCAGCACAGGCAATATCAGCCGCTTTATTCCAGCTTATTTTGCTGTTTCACCCATGACTGTTGCGCTTGAGGCGGCATGTAGTGCTGGAGTCCAGCCCTTTACTTATCTTGGTCAATCGTTTGGTTTTAGCTCAGATCCGGGAGTGTATCTATATCCACGTTCTACCAGTGGGGGAGCGATTTTTAATTACCAGCACAGTGATTGGTGGCGTTATGACAATAGCTGGGGGAACCGTAGCTATCTCGCCAGTAATGGCCTAACAATAGAACGGGATCCAACCGCAACACCAAACATTCTCTTGGGCACGCTGGGCGCGACGGCGACAAACAATCGCAGTGTAAAACTGCTGAATGAGAAGATTCGCTACGTTAAGCCGTTTGCCCCAATGGAGCCCTTTAGTAGCGACTTTGATCTGCAACTGACAGTGGATGATCTGAAAGATCAGGATGGAGTCTGTTACCAAACCTCGGCCGATGGACCTTGTCTACCTTATGTGTTTGAAGATATTGATCAGTCTCTCGCTCAGCGTTGGGGACGCTTGCTAATCCACGACACTAACGGCCCAGAAACTAACCCGCTTTCGCAAAAAGTGGAAGCGCAGTATTTTAGCGGCGGGATCTTTCGTACTAACAGCGATGATAGTTGCAGTGATCTAGGTTCGGTAAATCATTTTACTTTCGACTCGACGGACTTTGCCGTGCTCAAAAGTGGCACGGCAACCCCGCCAGAAGTGAAAGCGACACTTGCTCCTTCGGTACTCAGTTTGGGGGTTGCGAATATTAACTTCAGCGCCCCCGGATTGCGCAATCGTGGCGTTATCAAAGCCTTACTAGATTTAGAAACGCATGGTTTACCTTGGTTGAGAACATATCACCAGCAAAGTCTGAGTTGGCAGCAGAGTGCGGTTGGGCTAGCCCAGTTTGGCTTTTACAGCGGGAGCAATCGAGTCATCTGGTGGCGAGAATCGAATTGATGACAAATCGGTGTTTTTTAGCCGTTTGATGATGCTGCGTTAAAGTATGGTCAGAAATTGCGTGTTTTAGTCCATGTTTATGGATCAATGCCTTGCTGTGATAGCAAGGCATTGGTACATTTAGGGCAATTTTTATCTTCTATTTTTCTTGCAGGATGAGCGAAGAGTATGTTTAAGAAACTTCGTGGCATGTTTTCCAATGACCTATCGATCGATTTAGGTACCGCCAACACTCTGATTTACGTAAAAGGACAAGGCATCGTTCTTGACGAACCGTCTGTAGTTGCAATCCGTCAGGACCGTGCTGGTTCGGCGAAAAGTGTGGCTGCGGTCGGCCATGCAGCCAAACAAATGTTGGGACGTACTCCTGGCAACATTTCTGCGATTCGCCCGATGAAAGATGGCGTGATTGCGGACTTCTACGTTACTGAAAAAATGCTGCAGCACTTTATTAAACAAGTGCACGACAACAGTATCCTAAAACCAAGCCCGCGCGTTTTGGTGTGTGTGCCTTGTGGCTCCACCCAAGTTGAACGCCGCGCGATCCGTGAGTCGGCGCTGGGTGCGGGCGCACGTGAAGTCTACCTGATTGACGAGCCAATGGCGGCGGCGATCGGCGCGGGCTTGCGCGTTTCTGAACCCACCGGTTCTATGGTGATCGATATTGGCGGTGGTACCACAGAAGTGGCGGTGATCTCGCTCAACGGTGTGGTGTACTCCTCTTCCGTTCGTATTGGCGGCGATCGCTTTGATGAAGCGATCATCAATTACGTGCGTCGTAACTACGGCAGCTTGATTGGTGAAGCGACGGCAGAAAAGATCAAGCACGAAATCGGCTCTGCCTACCCGGGTGATGAAGTGCGTGAAATTGAAGTGCGCGGCCGTAACTTAGCTGAAGGTGTGCCACGTAGCTTTAGCCTCAACTCCAATGAAATTCTCGAAGCGCTGCAAGAGCCACTGTCTGGCATTGTGTCAGCGGTGATGGTGGCTCTGGAACAATGTCCGCCAGAATTGGCATCGGACATTTCCGAAAACGGTATGGTCTTGACGGGTGGTGGCGCACTGCTGAAAGATCTTGACCGACTCTTGACCGAAGAAACGGGTATTCCTGTAGTGATTGCGGACGATCCGCTGACTTGTGTGGCGCGTGGCGGTGGTAAGGCGCTTGAAATGATCGACATGCACGGTGGCGATCTGTTTTCAGAAGAATAATGGTCACCGCTTGGGTAAGCGCGGCTTGCCCAAGCTTGCCAGCCTAAGGTTCTAAAACACAATGAAGCCAATCTTTGGTAGGGGCCCTTCTCTACAGTTGCGTCTGTTGTTTGCGGTGATCGCATCCGCCAGTTTGATGTTTGCAGACAACCGTTTAGACGCATTCTCGGGTGTTCGATACTTTCTCAATAGCTTAGTGGCACCGATTCAGTATACGGCGGATTTGCCACGTACTATGTTTGATGGCGTGTACGAGCGCTTTAATACCCAACAGTCACTGTTGGAAGGCAACCAGAACTTAAGACGTGAAGTCTTGCGTCTGCGCAGTGACTTACTGCTACTCGATCAATACAAAGAAGAAAACCTGCGCTTACGTAAGCTGCTCGGATCCTCTTTTGTGCGTGATGAAAAGAAAATGGTCACGGAAGTGATGGCGGTGGACACTTCTCCGTATCGTCATCAAGTGGTGATTGACAAAGGCCGTATCGACGGTGTGTATGTCGGTCAGCCAGTGATCAACGAAAAAGGCATTGTTGGTCAAGTGACCTTTGTTGCGGCGCACAACAGCCGCGTTTTGCTGCTTACTGACGCGAAAAACGCCATTCCAGTGCAAGTGATCCGCAATGATATTCGTGTGATTGCCTCGGGCAACGGTGAAATCGATGAGATCCAGTTGGAATACATTCCAACCAGTACCGATATTCAGGTGGATGATCTTCTGGTGACTTCGGGCCTTGGCGGGGTTTACCCGGAAGGCTACCCTGTAGCCCATGTTACTTCGGTCGAGCATGATACTCGACGTGAGTTTGCGGCGATTAAAGCCAAACCCGTGGTGGAATTTGACCGCCTGCGCTATCTGCTTTTGGTATGGCCAAATGAAGATCGTCAACACAAAGTATTGGATGCCAATAGCGGTGATCAAGTGACGCAAGAGGTAAGCGATGGCGAATAGTGTGTTACGCAGTCGGATGGTGATCGGCCTTAGCTTTTTTGTCGCGCTGGTACTGCAAACCATCCCTTGGCCGGGCAGTTTGGATCTGTTTCGTCCCTCGTGGTTGCTGTTGGTGACTTGCTACTGGGTGTTGGCATTACCGCACCGCGTCAATGTCGGCAGCGCGTTGATTCTTGGCCTGTTGTGGGATCTGCTGATCGGCTCGACCTTAGGCATACGCGGCATGATGATGTCAATCGTCATCTATTTGGTTGCATTGAACTTTTTGCTGATCCGCAATATGGCGCTCTGGCAACAAGCCCTGCTGGTGGCGGGCTTAAGTGCCACACTGGAAGTGCTGATATTCTGTGGAGAATATTTGATCCAGGACGTGGTATTCAATCCATTATCGCTATGGACCGCAGTAATTAACTGTATACTTTGGCCATGGGTGTTTTTATTGATGCGGCGGATACGTCGCCACTGGCATGTAAGGTAATAAGCATGAGCCGTTTGGTGCTTGCGTCTGGCTCTCCAAGACGTAAAGAGCTTTTGTCCCAACTTGGCCATGATTTTGCCGTGGTCGTGCCAAATATCGCAGAAGCCAAAGCTGAGCATGAGTCGCCCGTCGAGTATGTCCAGCGCCTATCGCAAGAAAAGGCGCTCGCAGGGCTTGCTTTGGTCAGCACCGAGAGTGTGGTGATCGGCTCCGATACTGTGGTGGTCTGTGATGAACAAGTGCTAGAGAAACCGCAGCATCTCGACGATGCGAAGCGCATGCTTAAACAGCTTTCAAATCGTCGTCATCAGGTGATGACGGCGGTGACTGTCGTGACATCCACCAAACAACGCTCGGTCGTGGTAACGACGGAGGTGTGGTTTAAAGCCCTGACAGACGAAGAAATCGAACAATACTGGCAGTCAGGTGAACCATGCGATAAAGCTGGCAGTTATGGAATTCAAGGTTTGGGTGGACGTTTTGTTACCCGTATTGAGGGCAGCTATCACGCTGTCGTAGGACTCCCTCTGTTTGAGACTGACCAGCTGCTGCACGAATTCTTATAATTTTTAAACTGAGGTGCGCACATGAGTGCAGAGTTGCTGCTTAACGTGACCCCGAGTGAAACTCGCGTGGCCATGATTGAAGGTGGAGTACTACAAGAAGTTCATATTGAACGCGAAGCTCGTCGTGGCATCGTCGGTAACATCTATAAAGGGAAGGTCAGCCGGGTTTTGCCGGGCATGCAGGCCGCCTTTGTCGACATTGGCTTGGATAAAGCCGCCTTTCTTCACGCGTCGGATATTGTCCCGCACACCGAGTGCGTCGCGGAAAATGAAAAACAGCAATTTCAGGTGCGCGACATTTCTGAGCTGGTGCGCCAAGGGCAAGACATCGTCGTGCAAGTGGTTAAAGATCCGCTCGGTACCAAAGGTGCCCGTCTAACCACCGACATTACTCTTCCGTCGCGTTATTTAGTTTTTATGCCGGGGGCCAGCCACGTCGGTGTGTCGCAACGTATTGAAAGTGAATCGGAGCGCGAACGTCTCAAACGCATTGTTACTCACTACTGCGATGAACACGGCGGCTTTATCATTCGCACTGCCGCAGAAGGGGCGGATGAAAAAGAGCTCTCACAAGATGCAGCCTTTCTCAAACGTTTGTGGAACAAGGTGATGGAGCGCCGGGCGAAGTACAAAACCCGTTCTACCTTGTATGGAGAATTGGGCCTCGCACAACGTATTTTGCGCGATTTTGTGGGCACCGAGCTGGATAAGATTCTGGTCGACTCCCGTCAGGAGTTTGAAAACCTGAAAGAGTTTACTTCCGAGTATGTGCCGGAATTGACCGATAAGCTTGAACTCTACGAAGGCGATAAACCGATCTTCGACATGTACGACACCGAGAACGAAGTGCAACGTTCTCTAGAACGCAAAGTTGAGCTTAAATCTGGCGGTTATCTGATCATCGACCAGACTGAAGCGATGACCACGGTGGATATCAATACCGGGGCGTTTGTTGGTCGCCGCAATCTCGAAGAGACGATTTTTAACACCAACATCGAAGCGACCCAAGCGATTGCCCGTCAACTTCGTTTGCGCAACCTAGGCGGCATTATCATTATCGACTTTATCGATATGACTTCCGAAGAGCACCGTAAGCGGGTACTTACCTCGCTGGGAAATGCACTGAGCAAAGACAGAGTGAAAACCAACATCAACGGCTTTACTCAACTTGGTTTGGTGGAGATGACGCGTAAACGTACGCGAGAAAGTATCGAACATATTCTCTGCTCAAGTTGTCCAACTTGTGAAGGGCGCGGTAGCGTGAAAACGGTCGAAACCGTCTGCTACGAAATTCTGCGAGAGATTACGCGAGTGAACCGCGCCTACGACGCCGACAAGTTTGTTGTGTATGCGTCTCCAGCGGTGGCCGACGCGCTGCGCGGTGAAGAGTCGCATGCCTTGGCCGAGTTGGAAGTCTTTATTGGTAAGCAAGTACGTATTCAAGCGGAGCCTCTGTACATACAAGAGCAGTTTGATGTCGTGATGATGTAATGGAAAATTTGTGATCTCTGTTGTTACCCGCCTTGGGCGAGCGCTGCTGTGGCTGATCGTGTCAGCCCTGCTGCTGCTGGCTGTCACTGTCACTGCGCTGCGGATTGCCCTGCCGCGCATGAACCATTTTCAGCAAGAAATCACCAGTTGGGTGAAACAGGGCACGGGCCTTGATGTGGCTATCCGCAGTGTGGCTGGCGCCTGGCGCAATAGCCATCCGTCGGTGGCGTTGCAAGGGCTTCAGGCGCAACTGCCCGGTGAGCAAGAGATCAATTTGTCGGTGGATGAAATCCACGTCGAGTTCGATTTACTCCAATCTTTACTGACTTTACAGCCAGTCGTCGCCAATCTCGATCTCAATGGTCTGGCTTTGGATGTGCGATCGCTGAACCTTATTTCGCCGCCATCCGAGAGCAGTCAAACCTCTGCGCAACCTGTGGTGGACAGTGAAACTTCGCAACTGATTGAACGGCTCGATACCTTGTTGCTCAGGCAACTTGAAGAGGTGTTGCTCACTCAATCGAAAATCTGGTATCGCTCGGTGTCGGGCGAAAATCGCCGACTGGATATTGAGAAGCTGCGTTGGCGTAATCAAGGCGCGCACCACTTAGCGGAAGGGGTGGTCAGCATTGCTGGCACCAATCTCAATGCGCTGTTAGTAACCGCTAACTTTGTCGATCATGGTTCGCTCTTGGATGTTAGTGGTGAGTTTTACGTTAATGCCGAGGAGATCTCCGTGACGCCTTGGCTGACTCGCTATATGAAAAGTGAGAGCGGGATTGAATCTGGCAAGGTGAGCCTCAAGTCTTGGCTGACCTTACAGCACTCGAAGCCGCGTTATGCCTATGTGGAATTGTTGCCTTCCGAGCTTATCTGGAGTGAAAAAAGTCGCCATGCGCTGATCCTCGAATCGGGCGTGTTCAAGCTTTTTCCCGATAAAGAGGGGTGGAAAGTGAATGGCCACTCACTGAGTTTGCGCACCGACGAAACCGACTGGCCGGAGCTGGATGTCGCCTTTGATTGGCAGCCACAAGGTTGGACGCTGAACCTCTCACAACTGAGCATTCAGGCCTTGCTGCCACTGGTTAAGCTGATGCCAGACTCTACCGACGTGACCGATGTGTTGGTCAAACTGGAGCCAAAAGGGCTGATTGAAGACATTCGCCTGAAAATGACCGATGGGCTCGACTCGCTGCGCTACTCGGCAGAAGTCGATTCCTTAGCCATGCAGCAGTGGGATCTGTTGCCGGGTTTTCACAATGTGACAGGATCAATCTTCGGCACGCCGACGCAAGCCAAAGTCTCTTTGGCGGTGATTGATGATGTGTTTCCCTACGGAGACGTCTTTCAGGCGCCGCTCAATATCAAGCAAGGGCAAGTCGACCTTGTGTGGCAAAACTACGCTGGGGGCTGGCGACTATGGGCCGACAAGGTGACCGCCGCCACGCCAGATTTGCAAGTGTTGGGTGAGTTTCGTTTAGACTTCCCAGACAACCAGAGTCCGTTTCTCTCTTTTTATGCCGAAGCCGACGCTTACAATGCCGGCGAAACGTGGCGTTATTTGCCGACGTTGGCGCTTGGCCGCGAGTTAACCGACTATCTCTCCAGCGCGATTCAAGGTGGTAAAGTCAATACCGCCAAGCTGCTTTGGTACGGTGAACTGGGTCAGTTCCCTTACCGAGACAACGATGGCATGTTCCAAGCTTGGGTCGGTTTGCAAGAGGGGAAATTCAGCTTTGATACCGCGTGGCCGCCGATCACGGATTTGCAGATGGATCTATTGTTCCAAAACGATGCCATGTACCTTGATTCAAAATCGGCGACCTTAAAAGAGGTGCAAGCGTCGCGTATCACCGGACGTATTCCGGAACTGGTCGAAGATGGCCATATTGAAATCGAGGCGAGCGCCACGGCGGAAGGCAATGCGGTGCGTGACTACATGACCGCGACACCGCTGGTGGACTCTGTCGGCGCTGCGCTCACGGCTTTGCAAGTTAAAGGGCCGGTGGTATCGCAGTTCCAACTCAATATTCCCTTTGAGAGCAGCAAAGAGCCGCGTGCGTGGGGATACGCCGATCTGAAAGGCAATCATGTCGATATTGATGCGCCGCCGATGGCTTTGGAAAAAGTCTCCGGACGGATTGAGTTCGACAACGATGTGGTGAAAGCCTCCGGTTTGGCGGCCAAGTTGCTCAAGCAGAACATCGCCATCGATTTTGCCGGTGAAAGCGCCGATTACGGCTACAGCGTTAAGATCAACACCGTGGCGGATTGGGATGTGAAGCCGCTGGTCCCTTATGTCGGCGAGCAATGGCTAGGGCGACTTTCCGGCCATGCGCCTTGGTTGATGGACATCGATTTGCAGCTCAATGATGTCGGCTTCACCTATCAGTTAGATCTCAGCGCTAAGTTGGATCGCGTCGCCAGTCGCTACCCGTATCCGCTCAATAAATCGGTGGGTGAAAGCTGGAATGCGCGCTTGCAAGCCTCTGGTAATCAAGAGTCGATCACCGCGCGTCTGCAACTTCCCAATGCGAAATATCAAACCGAAATCGACATTACCGGTAAAGTGCCGCAGTTGACCGCGACCAACCTGGTACTGGGCAATGGCGGGTTCAAAATCAGCCCAGTGGTGGGGCATCATGCGTTGATCCGCACTGACTACGTTGATTTTGATGAATGGCTGGATGTGGTGATGGCGAAGCCCGCGAGCAACCAGTCCGCGCTCGACGGGATGCAAACGCCAGAAATTCCGCTACCCACTCGAGTCAAACTGGAAACGCCGACATTGCGCCTTGCAGGGATCGAGTTCCACGATGTGGATTTCTCTGCGCGTAAGAAGAACCTCAGTTGGCAACTGGAAGTGAAAAGTCAGGAAGTCGACGGCAAAGCGCACTATCTTGAACCTTATGACTTAGCGGTGTCGTTGGAGAAACTGCACCTTTATATCCCGGGGTTGGATGAGAAAAAAGCCAAGCAAGAGTCGCTGTTGACCGCAGAAAGTGAAGATGCGCCGCTCATCAGCGATTTTGACCGTCAGTTCCACCAAGCGATGCCGAATCTGACTCTCAATATTGATGATTTTTGGTTACAAGGCTACAAAGTCGGTACCGTTAACGTCGATTTACAGCGTCAAGGTAACGCGCTGGAGTGGAAACAGCTCAAGCTCGCCAGTGGCAATAGTCAGGTGGACGTGAGCGGGCGCTGGATGCTGGATGGCGAGCGCAGTCACTCTCAAATGAACCTCAAAGTGAGCGGTGAAAACAACAGCGACTTGATGGAGCGCTTTGGCATTACCTCGGGGATCCAAAAGGCGCCGTTTGAGATCACCTCACAAGTGGGGTGGGATGGCGCACCTTGGTCGATGCGTGTCAGCACCTTAGATGGCGAAGTACAGAGCGAGTTTGGCAAAGGGGTGATCTCCGATGTGAGCGGCGCGGCGCGTCTGCTGGGGCTGTTCAGTCTAGACTCGATCATCCGTAAAATGCAGCTCGATTTTACCGATGTGTTTGATCAGGGCATGGCGTTTAACTCGATCAAAGGCACCGGCAAAATTCAAGATGGTGTGTTTGTCACTAACGACATTTTTATGGATGCGCTGGCCGGTGAAATGCGTATTCGCGGTTTGGCGGACATGGGGCAGCGCACGGTCGATGCCGAAGTGCAGTTTATCCCCGATGTCACCTCGGGTATTCCGATTCTGACGGCGTTTGCCGTAGCGCCGCAAACTGCACTGTACGTGCTGGCGATCTCGACGGTGATTTCGCCCGTGGTTGAGGTGTTTACGCAGGTCAACTACGAAGTCAAAGGGCCGCTGGAAGCGCCGACGGTAAAAGAGATTTCGCGTAGCCGCGGTGAGTTTACCCTGCCAGAGAAAATGCGCAGCGAAGCGCAACAATAGGAGTGTGCAATGGAAAGGATTGCCATTATTCAGATGACCTCAAGCGCCGAACCCGCAGCGAATCTGGCGGCGATTCAACGCGGCTGTGAGCAGGCTGCCAAACAAGGGGCGAAACTGGTGGTGACACCGGAAAATGCGCTGCTGTTTGCCGACAAACAAGCCTACCACCAGCATGCGGAAGTGCTGGGAGATGGGCCGCTGCAACGCGCTTTGGCGCAGTTGGCGAAAAGCCAGCAGATCACCTTGGTGGTCGGCAGCATGCCGATTCGCAGCGCCACTGGCGTGACCACCACCAGTCTGGTGTTTGGTCCTGATGGTGAGCGTTTAGGCCATTACAGCAAACTGCACATGTTTGATGTCGATGTGGCCGATGGCCACGGTAGCTATCGCGAGTCCGACAGTTTTCAGCCCGGCAATGAAATTTGCGTGGTGGAGACGCCGGTTGGCAAACTTGGTCTGAGTATCTGTTACGACTTGCGTTTCCCTGCGCTCTACCAAGCGCTGCGCGAGCAAGGTGCGCAAATAATGTTGGTGCCTGCGGCGTTTACCGCCGTCACTGGCGAAGCGCACTGGGAAGTGCTGCTCAGAGCCCGAGCAATCGAAACACAAACGTGGGTGATTGCTGCGGGACAAGGTGGCCAGCACACCGCCAAGCGAGAAACGTGGGGCCATTCGATGGTGATTGACCCGTGGGGAAGTGTGGTGGCGCAACTCTCACAACAGGGCGACTTGCTTGTTGCCGAGATTGATTTAGCCTATAGCGAGAAGATTCGACAAAACATGCCCGTTGCTCAGCATGGTCGTTTTACCCATTTACTAAATAAAAAAGCAGAGTCAAGCTTATGAGTATTAATCAAGTAGAAGAGGCACTGTTAGCACCGGGAGGTCTAACAGCGCAGGACGTGGCGGAGACGTTAAGCAGCATTGCAACGCGCCAAATTGACTATGCCGACATCTATTTTCAGTCCAGTTGGCACGAATCTCTAGTGCTGGAAGACAGCATCATCAAAGACGGTTCTTTCAATATTGATTGTGGTGTCGGTGTGCGTGCTGTGACGGGTGAAAAAACCGGTTTTGCCTATGCCGACCAAATCCAGTTGGACGGCTTACGTCAAAGCGCTCTTGCCGCGCGCGGTATTGCCCAGCAAGGGCAAAATGGTCAAGTGCAAGCCTTTCGCCGTAGCGACAATCAGCACTATTATGCGGCGCTCAATCCACTCGCATGCTGGGAAAAACAGCAAAAAACCGAACTGCTTAAATCGCTCGATGCCTATATCCGCACCAAAGAGCCGCTTGTCAAAGAGGTGTCGATCAGCTTAAGCGGCGTGCATGAACAGATGCTGGTTGCCGCAACCGATGGCACTTACGCAGGCGATGTGCGCCCGCTGGTGAGATTGTCCATTAGCGTACTGGCGGAAAAAGGCGATCGCCGTGAGCGTGGCAGCTCAGGTGGCGGCGGCCGTTTTGGCTACGATTTCTTTATCGGTGAAGAAGATGGCGTGCAACGTGCTTTCCACTTTGCTGATGAAGCGATTCGCATGGCGCTGGTCAACCTTGAAGCAGACGCTGCGCCAGCGGGAACCATGCCTGTGGTGCTCGGTTCGGGCTGGCCGGGCGTACTGCTGCATGAAGCGGTCGGCCATGGTTTGGAAGGGGATTTCAACCGCAAAGGCTCTTCCGTCTTCTCCGGCAAAATCGGCAGTCAAGTGACCTCGCCACTGTGTACTATTGTCGATGACGGCACACTCAAAGATCTGCGTGGTTCTTTGAACGTGGATGACGAAGGGGTAAATGGTCAATACAACACCCTGATTGAAAACGGCGTTTTGCAAGGTTACATGCAAGATAAACTCAATGCGCGTTTGATGGGCGTGAACCCAACGGGTAACGGTCGCCGTGAATCTTACGCTCACCTGCCGATGCCGCGCATGACCAACACTTACATGCTGCCGGGTCAGCACACGCCGGAAGAGATCATCGCCACGGTGAAAAAAGGCTTGTACGCGCCGAACTTCGGTGGCGGTCAGGTAGACATCACTTCCGGTAAATTTGTCTTCTCAACCTCGGAAGCGTATTTGATCGAAAACGGCAAGATCACTCGCCCGGTCAAAGGTGCGACCTTGATTGGTTCAGGGATTGAAGCCATGCAGCAAGTGTCGATGGTCGGTAACGATCTCAGCATCGATCGCGGTGTCGGCGTGTGTGGCAAAGCCGGGCAGAGTATCCCGGTTGGTGTTGGGCAACCGACCCTGAAACTCGACTCCATCACGGTAGGCGGCACGGAATAATCCCACACAATAAAAACGAAAGGGGGCGAAATGATCGCCCCCTTTTTTAAGCTCACGATTGTCTCGTTTGCTCATTTATGAGTAACCTAGATCCTAGATCTTAGATCCTAGCCCCCAGCCCCCAGCCCCTAGAACCCAGAACCCAGAACCCAGAACCCAGCAACCTCGTTTCCTAGTTCCTCACTTTCTCCACTACAAATTCTCCTCGGCAAATTCCGCCAAGCGACTGCGCACCACACCGTTGAGGTGGATGTTGGCACTGCCTTCGAAATTCTTAAAGCGCTCGACCATGTAGGTCAGGCCCGAGGTGACTGGAGTCAGATAGTGGGAATCAATCTGCGCGAGGTTACCAGAACAGACGATCTTAGTGCCTTCCCCACAGCGGGTGATGATGGTTTTGATTTGCGATGCGGTAAGGTTTTGGCACTCATCCAGCAAGACAAACGCATTTTGAATCGAACGGCCGCGCATAAAGTTGATCGATTTGAACTGAATGTTGGCTTTATCGACGATGTATTTGAGCGAGCCTTCGGTGCAGTGATCGTTTTTGTGCAGCGCTTCCAGCGTATCGGTCACGGACGCAAGCCAAGGCATCATTTTTTCCTCCTCTGTGCCGGGCAAGAAGCCGATCGACTCGCCGATGTCTGGCGTGTTGCGCGTCACGATGATCTTATCGAACATCTTCTTCTCTATGGTTTGCTCTAGCGCGGCGGCCATGGCAAGCAAGGTTTTACCGCTGCCCGCCGCGCCAGTGAGGATAACAAGGTCAATGGTCGGATCCAGCAGCGCATCCAGCGCCATCGCCTGATAGATGTTCTTCGGTGAGATATCCCAAGCACGGCGGTGCATCATACGTTCGCGGCTGATGTCGAGCAGCGTCAGTTTATCGCCGTCAATCTCCGCCACACGGCCGGCGAAGTCGCTCTCTTCATCAATCACATATTGGTTAATAAAGGTCGGGTCGAACGGCGCTCTATCGAGGGTGTGATAGGTCCGGCCGCCGAGCGTGCGGCTTTCAACCTGATCCACGTTTTGCCAAAAATCGCCTTCACGCTGTTGAAAGCCTTTGGTCAGGTATTGAATATCGTCAATCAGTTGGTCGGTGCGATAGTCTTCAACAAAGCGTACTCCGGCCCCTTTGGCGCGCAGACGCATGTTGATGTCTTTGGTAACCAGCACCACTTCGCGTGGCGCACGTTTGTTTTGCAGATAGAGCACGGCATTGAGAATGCGGTTGTCGCCCGCTTTATCGGCAAAGGCTTTGACCGTTTCTTGCAGTTCGAAATCGGCCAAAATAGCAATGGTACCGCGATTGTTGCCTTCCCCGGAGACGGGAATGCCTTCTGAAATTTCATCCGGAGTGGCATCGCGAAAGAGGTCTTCCAGTGCACGAATTGCCACGCGCGCATCGCGTGCCACATCTCGTTTACTGTCTTTGATTCGGTCCAGCTCTTCAAGCACCGTCATGGGTATCACCACGTCGTGCTCTTTGAACGAGTAGATAGCGAAGGGTTCGTGTAGCAGTATGTTGGTATCAAGTACAAACAGTTTCCGGTCGGTATCGCCCATAGCGTCTCCTTGCCGCAACGCGGCTTTGCTTGCTCAGTACCAAGCGAAGACAGAGGTCTTCTGCTTGGCCGTATGCTTGCAGCAGAGGTCGAATACTTCCGGCCATTACCGACAGAGGCACCATTGGGGGCGCATATGGCATGTCAACCGAGTAGCGAGACGACTTACTGCAAACCCGTGTTGATCCTAAACGTGTACCGAGAACCTGCATTATCTGTGCCGCTGTCAGCTTTCTGACGAGACAGGGCGAACAGGTTCTGTTTAAGTATACGCAAATTTGATCACACCCGATCCCACAAATGCCATGAGTTTTTTACATTTTGATTTCATCCACGTTCGGCGAAAAAAAAATAGGGTGAATCCCAGTGTTTGGGCGTGACCTCCATCACGGCATCAAGTAAGATTAGCGGCCTTTTTCTGCGGCGATTTTTACAGCGAATTATTCGCCTTTTCCCGGTTGGCGAGGGGCGTAAGCAGAACTAAGCTTTTAGAATTCATAATCAAAACGAGGTAGTCAATTCATGACATTTGCTCTGGGGCAACGCTGGATCAGCGATACGGAAAGTGATTTGGGTTTAGGTACGGTGGTCGCATTAGATGCGCGAACGGTGACATTAATGTTCGCCGCTTCAGAGGAAAACCGTGTTTATGCCAGTAACGATGCCCCAGTAACCCGAGTGATTTTTAACGTCGGTGATGTCGTGGAGTGTCAAGAAGGCTGGTCACTGCGTGTGGAACAAGTGGTGGAAGAGAAAGGCCTTTACACTTACCTCGGCACGCGCGAAGACACCGAAGAAACGGGCGTGGCACTGCGTGAAATTTTCCTTAGCAACCAAATTCGTTTCAACAAGCCGCAAGACAAAATGTACGCCGGTCAAATCGACCGCATGGACAACTTTGTGCTGCGTTACCGCGCATTGAAAAATCAGTATGAGCAGCATCGCAGCCCAATGCGCGGCCTCTGTGGCATGCGCGCTGGCCTTATTCCTCACCAGCTTTACATTGCCCACGAAGTGGGTCGTCGTCATGCGCCGCGCGTGTTACTGGCAGATGAAGTTGGCCTAGGTAAAACCATCGAAGCGGGGATGATCATTCATCAACAAGTGCTGCTTGGCCGTGCTGAGCGCATTTTGATTGTGGTGCCGGAAACTTTGCAGCACCAGTGGTTGGTGGAAATGATGCGTCGTTTCAACCTGCATTTCTCGATTTTTGACGAAGAGCGCTGCATCGAAGCATTCGCCGAATCGGACAACCCGTTTGACACCCAGCAGTACGTGCTCTGCTCACTGGATTTCTTACGCAAAAGTCGCAAGCGTTTTGAGCAAGCGCTGGAAGCGGATTGGGATCTGTTGGTGGTTGATGAAGCGCACCATCTGGAATGGAGCCAAGACAAACCGAGCCGCGGCTACCAAGTGATTGAAGGGCTGGCTGAGCGCACGCCGGGCGTATTGCTGCTAACAGCAACGCCTGAGCAGCTTGGCCGCGAGAGCCACTTTGCCCGCCTGCGCCTGCTTGATTCAGACCGTTTCTACGACTACGAGGTGTTTGTCGAAGAAGAAGCGCAATACGCGCCAGTTGCCGATGCGATCACTGCCCTATTTTCGGGCAAGTTGCTGCCTGATGAGGCAAAAAATCAGATCACTGAGCTGCTTTCGGAGCAGGACGTTGAACCGCTGTTTCGTATTATCGAAAGCAACGCCGATGAAGAGAGCAAAGCCGCTGCGCGCCAAGAGCTGATTGACAATCTGATGGATCGCCACGGTACGGGGCGTGTTTTATTCCGTAACACCCGTGCTGCCATCAAAGGCTTCCCGGTGCGTAACGTACACCTGCTGCCGATGCCGATCCCATCGCAATACACTACCTCAATGCGTGTCTCTGGCATGATCGGCGGTAAAATGACGCCGGAAGCGCGTGCGATGAAAAACCTTTATCCGGAAGAGATCTTTCAAGAGTTTGAAGGGGACGATTCAAGCTGGTGGCAATTTGATTCGCGGGTAAACTGGCTGCTGGAAAAAATCCTCGCCAAACGCAGCGAGAAGATTTTAGTCATCGCATCACGCTCCAGCACCGCGCTGCAACTAGAGCAAGCGCTGCGCGAGCGTGAAGGCATTCGCGCAACCGTGTTCCACGAAGGCATGTCGATTCTCGAACGCGATAAAGCAGCCGCGTACTTTGCCCAAGAAGAGGGCGGTGCCCAGGTGCTGATTTGTAGTGAGATCGGCTCAGAAGGCCGTAACTTCCAGTTCGCAAACCAGTTGGTGATGTTTGATTTGCCGTTTAACCCGGATCTGCTTGAGCAGCGGATTGGTCGTTTGGATCGCATCGGACAAAAACGTGATATCGACATTCATGTCCCTTACCTGCAAGGCACCGCGCAAGAGGTGCTCGCGCGTTGGTTCGATGAAGGCTTGAACGCGTTTGCTGAAACCTGTCCAACGGGCCGCGCGGTGTATGACCAATACGCCGACACGCTGATTGCGATCCTCGCATCCGGTGACAATACGCCGCTGGAAGAGGTGATTGCCCAATCAGCCAAAATGAACCTCGAGCTGAAAGCGCAGTTGGAGCAAGGGCGCGATCGCCTGTTGGAAATGCACTCTAACGGCGGCGAAAAAGCGCAGCAGATCGTGGCAGAGATCGCGGGCAAAGATGGCGATACCAACTTGGTGAGCTTTGCGCTGAGCCTGTTTGATACCATTGGCCTTAACCAAGACGATAAAGGCGAAAACGCGATTGTCGTTACGCCATCCGAGCACATGATGGTGCCAAGCTATCCGGGCTTGCCGTACGAAGGGGCGACCATTACGTTTGATCGCGATACGGCGCTGTCGCGTGAAGACATGCACTTTATCAGTTGGGAACACCCGATGATTCAAGGCGGTATCGACCTGCTGATGAGCGAAGGCGTCGGTACCTGTGCGGTGTCGCTGCTGAAGAACAAAGCGTTGCCGGTCGGCACAATTTTGCTCGAGCAGATCTACGCCGTGGATGCTCAAGCGCCAAAACGCAGCGGTATCGGCCGCTTCCTACCGCGCACGCCCATCCGTTTGATGATGGATGCGCGCGGCAACGATTTGTCGGCTCAAGTTGAGTTTGAAGGCTTTAACCGCCAGCTCAGCCCAGTTAACCGTCATCTGGCCAGTAAACTGGTTTCATCGGTGCAACAAGATATTCACCGTTTGATTGAGTCCGGCGACACGCTGGTGGTTGAGCGCGTCGAAGCGATTCGTCAGCAAGCACAGCAAGAGATGCAGCAAAGCCTCAATGGTGAGCTGGAACGTCTGCAAGCGCTGAAAGCGGTCAACCCGAATATTCGTGACGAAGAGTTGGAAGCGATTGACGCGCAAATCAAAGAGCTGAGTGGTTACATTGGCAAAGCGCAGTACCAGCTTGATTCACTGCGTTTGATTGTGGTCAGCCACAACTAATTCGCGTCGCCCGTTGTCGTGATATGCCACTCAACGGGCGACCTTGATTGATTTTGTTATGAGACACTTTTATGTCTGAGTTTGAATACCATCCGCCGACCGACCCTTGGATAGACATTGTCTATGAAGATGGGCATATCTTGGTGGTTAATAAGCCGTCTGGCCTGCTGTCGGTGCCGGGGCGCTTGCCGCAATACCACGACAGCGTCTGGAGTCGTTTGAAACAGCAAGACCCAGATATTCAAGTGGTACACCGTTTGGATCTCGCCACCTCAGGCTTGATGCTACTAGCCAAAGGCAAACATGCAGAATCGGCACTGAAGAAGCAGTTTCAATACCGTTTAACGCACAAAATCTACTACGCTCGCGTTTGGGGCCATGTGGAAGCCGATGAAGGCATGATCGATCTGCCGTTGATTGTCGACTGGCCAAATCGTCCGTTGCAGAAAGTGTGTCATGAAGAGGGCAGGCCATCGCAGACCAAGTTCCACGTGGCCAAGCGTGAAGTGCACCCCAATGGTGAGCAGACCACCATCATGCGCCTGCTGCCGATCACCGGCCGTACTCACCAACTGCGTGTACATATGCAGTCCATCGGTCATCCGATTGTCGGGGATGAGTTTTACGCTAGCGGTGAAGCGCGCGCCTTTTCTGCACGTTTAGAGTTGCATGCCGCCGAGCTGAGCTTTTATCATCCGAAGAATCGTTGGCTGCGCAGCATCTTTGTGCCGTGTGATTTTTATCCGGAGGCGCAAGAGATGATCTTTTCTTATTACGATCCTGCGCGTAAATTACCGGATTACAAAACGCTGTCCAACCCTTAATCAACGAGCGATGGGCAGTGCATTACAGGAGTTGCTATGTCACTGCCCACTATCGTTTTTCTCGACCGAGCCACCATTCCCGCTCACATTCCACTGCCGCAAGTCGATTTTGCTCACCACTGGATTGAGTACCCTCTCACCTCGCCAGAGCAAGTGGTGGACCGCCTGCAAGCGGCTGATATGGTTATCACCAACAAGGTGGTGTTAGACCAAGCGCTGTTAAGTCAACTGCCCAATCTGCGTCTGATCGCGGTGGCAGCCACCGGGTTTAATAACGTGGATGTGGACTACTGCGCGGCCAAGCAGATTGCGGTGAGTAATGTGCGAGGCTATGCGGGCAACTCAGTGCCGGAACATGTGATGGCGATGCTGTTTGCCCTAAGACGTAATCTGTTTGCTTATCATCAAGATATTGCCGCTGGCGTCTGGCAAAAAGATAAGCAGTTCTGCTTTTTTACCCATCCGATTGGCGATATTGCTGGCACAACCTTAGGCATTATTGGCGCAGGTGCACTGGGCCAAGCCACCGCCAAACTGGCGCGAGCTTTGGGTATGCAGGTGCTTTTTGCTGAGCACAAAGGGGCGACGCAGTGTCGTGAAGGGTATCTGCCGTTTAGCGCAGTGCTGCAAAACAGTGACGCCATAAGCTTGCACTGTCCGCTGTCTGAGCACACGGTCAATTTGATTGGCGCGGAGGAACTGGCGCAAATGAAGCCATCGGCGATTTTACTCAATGCTGGGCGAGGTGGTTTGGTTGATGAGCAGGCGTTGGTCGCTGCGCTGAAAAATGGTGTAATTGCTGGTGCTGGCGTGGATGTGTTTAGCCAAGAGCCTGCGGATGAAACCAATCCGCTGTTGGCGAACATGGCGTTGCCGAACTTGCTGCTCACACCGCATGTGGCGTGGGGCAGTGATTCGGCGATCAGCAAACTGGTCGAGATCCTGATGGAAAACATCAATGCATTTTGGCGCGGTGAAGCGTTAAATCGCGTAGTGTGACCTCGCGCAGAGACAAAAAAGGGTGACCTCGTGTCACCCTTACTTTTTGCCGCTCTCGGTGAGCCGACTCAATCAATTATTTGCGTACCGCAATCGCTTCGATTTCGATGCCAACATCTTTCGGTAGGCGAGCCACTTCTACGCAAGAGCGGGCTGGGTAGTGCGCCACGTTGTGCTCGTCAAAAAACTTGCCGTACACGTCATTCACTGTGCCGAAGTCATTTAAATCTTTGACGAAAACCGTCATTTTTACGATGTCGCCCACGCTCAGGCCAGAGGCTTCGACCACGGCTTTGACGTTGTCGAGAGACTGACGTGCTTGCGCTGCGATCTCTGCTGGGATTTCGCCGGTCGCAGGGTTGACGGGGATCTGGCCAGAAGTTAGGACCATGTTGCCAAGGTCAACGCCTTGAATGTAAGGGCCGATGGCCGCAGGCGCCGAATCAGTGTGAAGTACTTTAGTCATTGTTATGTTCCATCTTGATTGAAGGGAAAACAAAAGAGGCTTCAGTGTGCCGCGAAAGGGATGATTGGTAAAGAGAAAATCCCCCAGCCGCGAAGGCTGGGGGAGTGCTTGTAATGATTAACGCTCGGTGACGATTTCGCGTGAAAATACTTTCTCGCAGTACTTACATTTCAAGCGCACATCGCCTTTCTTTTCAAACACGCGAAAGCTACTGGCTACTGGCTCGTTGTGAGAAATGCAGTTGCTGTTCGGGCACTCGAACACATCGCTGACAAACTCCGGCAACTCTAATGCCAGTTTCTTCACCACGTGATAGTTTTCGATTTGGTTAACGGTCGCGTGCGGGGCATACAGCGCCAGTTTGCGCGCTTGTTCTTCACTGATGAAGACGTTCTCAATTTTGAGCAGATCTTTACTGCCAAGCGCGGAAGAGGGCAGATTGAGGCCGATGGTGACGCGCTGGGAAGAGTTGTGCATATCGAACAGTTTCAGCACCTTAATGCCCACTTGTGCCGGAATGTGGTCAATCACTGTACCGTTTTTAATCGCTTCAACCTGCAATTTTGTCTCTTTTTCCATGCTATTTCTCTCCGATTACAGTGATTCATTCAAAACTAGGGCTAACAGGGCTTCACGCGCGTACACGCCGTTGCCCGCTTGTTGGAAGTAGTAGGCGTAAGGCGTTTTATCCACATCGGTGGTGATCTCGTCGACGCGTGGCAGCGGGTGCAGCACTTTCAAGTTATCGCGGGCATTTTCCAGCATGGCGGCGGTGAGGATGTAAGCCGATTTGATGTGCACGTATTCCGAGGCATCGAAACGCTCTTTTTGCACGCGGGTCATGTAGAGAATATCCAACTCTGGGATCACGCTGTCCATGTCGTTGTGCACGCTGTAGGCGATGCCTGCTTCATCCAACTCTTCCAGAATGTACTCTGGCATCGCCAGCGCATCTGGCGCGACAAAGAAGAAACGGATGTTGTTAAATTTCGCCAGTGCTTGAGTGAGCGAGTGGACCGTGCGGCCATACTTGAGGTCGCCGACAAACGCCACGTTGAGCTCGTCCAAGCGGCCTTGGGTTTCAGAAATGGTGAACAGATCGAGCAGGGTTTGCGTTGGATGCTGATTGGCACCATCGCCCGCGTTAATCACGGGCACGCCGTTTGAGAACTCCGACGCCAAACGCGCTGCGCCCTCTTGCGGGTGGCGCATGACAAACGCATCCACATAGTTAGAGATCACTTGCACGGAATCGGCCAGTGTTTCGCCTTTTTTCGCCAGCGAGGTGTTACCGCCATCGTCAAAGCCAATCACGTCGCCGCCGATGCGCTGAATCGCCGTTTCAAACGACAAGCGGGTACGGGTCGAGGGCTCGAAGAAGCAGCTCGCCACCACTTTGTTTTTGATCAGATCTGGATTTGGCTCTGCTTTGAGTTGACCAGCCGTTTTGACAATCAATTCCAGCTCAGCACGGCTCAGCTCCGGAATGGAAATAATGTGCTTTTTATAAAGCGAGTTTGTCATAGTCGTCTTCCCTATCTGAATGTTTCAGGCAATAAAAAAGCCTCCCATTACGGGAGGCTTTAAAAATCAATCGGATTAGTCAATGCAACGACAGAAGAAACAGCGCCATGCAGGTGAGATTGAGTGCCTGCTCGTCGTGCTGTGTTGGTTGTCAAACGCATTGTCATTTCATAACCCTCGGACAAATTGCCGGGTATTATACGCATCAAGCGCGTGAGCGCAAGCGATTACATCAAGCTTTTACGCGCCAATATAATCGATTAACTCACTTGTGTTTCGGTTAACTGCCCAGCGTTGCCACCATCACCGCTTTGATGGTATGCATGCGATTTTCTGCTTCATCAAAGACAATTGAGTGGTCTGATTCAAACACCTCTTCTGTCACTTCTAGCCCTTTCATCCCATATTTTTCGGCCACTTGTTTGCCGATGACGGTTTCATCGTTATGGAAGGCGGGTAAGCAGTGCATAAATTTCACCGCAGGATTGCCCGTTTGCTTGAGCATCGCCATATTGACTTGATACGGCTTCATCAGCGCCACGCGCTCATCCCACGCTTCCGGTGCTTCGCCCATTGAAACCCACACATCGGTGTAGAGAAAATCACACCCGGCTACGCCCTCTTCGACGCTTTCGGTCAAGGTGATTTTTGCCCCGCTTTCGCTGGCAATGGTTTGGCAAAGGGCCACTAACTCCTCTTCCGGCCAAAAGGCTCTCGGCGCGACTAAACGAATGTCCATGCCCATCTTGGCCGCGCCAACCATGAGCGAATTGCCCATGTTGTTGCGCGCATCGCCAAGATAGGCAAATTTGATTTGATGCAACGCTTTACCTTGGCCGTGCTCTAGCATGGTGAGGAAATCTGCAAGAATTTGCGTGGGATGGAATTCGTCGGTCAAGCCGTTCCAAACGGGCACGCCTGCGTACGCGCCAAGCTCTTCAACAATCGCTTGGCCAAAGCCGCGATACTGAATGCCATCGTACATTCGCCCGAGCACCCGAGCGGTATCTTTCATCGACTCTTTGTCGCCGATTTGCGAACCGGATGGACCGATGTAAGAAACCTGTGCTCCTTGATCAAAAGCGGCCACTTCAAACGCGCAGCGTGTACGGGTCGACGCTTTTTCGAAGATCAGCGCGATGTTCTTGCCTTGTAAGGTTTTCTTCTCGGTTCCGGCGTACTTGGCTTTTTTCAGCTGCGCGGAGAGGTCCAGCAAAAACTGAATTTCCTTCGGCGAGAAGTCCAGCAGCTTGAGAAAATTGCGATTGCGAAGATTAAATGCCATGAGCCAGCCCTTTTTCTATGAAGAGTTATGGCCCTAGTAAAACATATAAATGCTATATTTGTGAATAAATATTTTTATTTGCGTAAGGAAAAACCGATGCGTAAACATCGGTTTTTGTTGAAAAGGCTAGGAGTTAGCGAGATTAAATGTCATCGCGTTCAATCGGGCAGCTCATGCAGCGTGCGCCGCCACGTCCGCGTCCCAGTTCATTGCCGGGAATGGTTAAAACCTCAATCCCTGCCTTGTCATACTTTTCATTGGTGTAGACGTTGCGCTCGTAGCCAATCACCACGCCCGGTTTGACGGTCAGCACGTTATTGGCATCATTCCACTGCTCGCGCTCGGCTTCGTAGTTGTCGCCACCTGTGGTGATGATGTTGAGCTGATCCAAACCAAGAGCCGTTTCGATAGCATGCAGATAGTTATGCGATGCCTCGACGCGCATTTCACCGTTTCCTTGCGGTGTGAGGCGCCAAGTATCGAGATCTTTGCGCATGATTTCTGGATAGACCGAAAAGGTATCGACATCCATGTGCGTCATGACGGTGTCTAAATGCATGCAAGAGCGGTGTTTCGGCAGGTCGATGGCGATCACCTCTTTTGCTTGGCCGGACTTAAACAGGCTCGCCGCGAGGTTTTCTACCCCTTGTGGCGTAGTGCGCTCAGACATACCAATTAACACCGCGCCTTTGCCGATCACTAGCACATCGCCTCCTTCGATATTGGCGTTGTCGTAGTGCAGGTCTTCATCACCGAAGTATTTGATGAAATCTTGCCCTGCAAACGTCGGGTGCCATTGGTAAATCGCGCGTAAATGGTTGGTTTCGCGTTGGCGCGCCGCTTTCATCATTGGGTTGAGTGACACGCCTCCATATACCCAACACGAGGTGTCGCGGGTGAAGAGATGGTTGGGTAGCGGCTCAATGACGAAATCCAGCGGGCGCTTCATTCTCGGTAGCATAGACGCGGATTTGATCGGCAGTTCAGAGTAGGCTAATCCGCCGAGTAGAATGGTTGCCAGATGCTCATCGTCCATATCAGAGAGATAGTGGCGCAGATCGCGGGCGAAAATCGGCCCGTAGCGAAAATCCGAAATTTGCACATTCAGCAGCCAATGTTTGGCTTGCGGCACGGCTAGGGTTTGAACCAAGAGATCGTGCAGCAGTAACACTTCAACCCCTTGGCTGCGCAGTGTGTTGGCAAACGCATCGTGTTCTTGGCCCGCCGCCTCAACTGCTAACACATCATCAAACAGTAACTCGTGGCAGTTGGAGGGGGTGAGATGGGTTAGGGCTCGTTCTGGGCGGTTTAGCAACACTCGTCGCAGTTGACCGACCTCGGAACCGACATACAGCTTACTCATTTTGCATCCTTACAATTTATCCTGCCGCTATTTATGACAACCTTATCTATAAGATGCAAATCACTTTGCTTTGTTTAAATTCTGCATTTTGTCTTTATAATGGTTGTTTATGCCATTATTTGTTTCAATATTGGAGTTATGGCTCAGTCTGGTGTTCATCCTTGTAGAGGGCTAAATATGCGTTTTTATGCGCGTCTCTTAGCGCTCCCTGGCTGAACAATCTCAGGAAATGATTGAATAAGCATTCAATAATATGCACTTATTGCCGCTCCATTAGTCGTAATCTTACTTTTTGACAGAATTTAATCGTGAATGAAGCGGCAAATTTTAGGCAATTATATTTATTAGCCGTCCGTTTTTGCTCACGTAGGATCTTCTGAATCTTACTGAAAAGGTAAATTTGTTAATTTAGTGTAGCAAAGTTGGCGTGCTTGTGACTTTTGCTCGCCGCAGCAGAGAAAGATAAAGGGGAAAAGAGTTTGTCGGTGGCTTTTCCGCTCGATCCATGCCATATTTCACCGCATTAACGATGAACCAAGTTAGAGTTACGATTCCGGAGCTAAACCATGTCTCACGAAGATGAATATCTGTCAGTTGAAGAATTAATCGAGATTCAAAAGGAAGATACTCGCGATATTATTGCTGCCCTACTCGAGGATGGCAGCGATCCTGATGCTCTGTATGAAATTGAGCACCATCTGTTTGCCGAAGACTTTGAGACGCTGGAAAAAGCGGTGGTTGAAGCCTTTAAGATGGGTTTTGAGGTTTTGGAAGCGGAAGAGACCGAAGATGAAGATGGTAGGATCTTGCTTTGCTGTGATGCGACCATGCAATCTGCCCTTGATGCCGAAGCGATTGACGCCCAAGTTGAGAAACTGGTTCATCTAGCTGAAAAATATGACATTATTTATGACGGTTGGGGCACGTACTACGAAGGCGAAGACGCGCTTTACCCTGATGATGACGAAGACGACGATTACGAAGATTAATCGCTTGATTTGAAAGCTGGCAAACGCCAGCTTTTTTATTGCCTGCTTTGCTCGCCACCAAACGATTTGATTATGTGGTCATTAATCTACGCCGCGATGTCTCGCCTCTGCGATACGAATGTGCGTATAATGGCGCAAATTTGATCTGGCTCAATATTATTATGCAACTCTCGCTTAGCGGCCTTTGGCAACTTTCTCCTCTTACCGATATCTCCATCGCTCAAGATGACATTACTTTTCCCGCTCCGCTGAGCCAAATTTTGCCTGACGATCTCTCAGAGCAGGAAATTGCCCAGCAAGAGTGGCATTTGATGCATGACATTGAGGTTGACGAGGCGATGCTGGTCTTTCCTGCGGTTGAGCTGGTACTCGGTGGGGTTGATTATCATGCTGAGGTGCGCCTCAATGGGGTAGCGGTGTTTGATTGCGACCAAAGTCAACTTGTCTATCGCAAAGATATCCGACCTTACCTGCAACTGGGGCGAAATCGTTTCGAGATCCTTTTTCTTGAGGAAGAAGAATCCTTACTGTTTGACGAAGATGAGCCGGGTGTGTGCGTACTGACGGCCAATGGCTATCAAAAAAGCGATGAGCGTATCGGCATCTGGCAAGTGCCGTATCTGCAATTTATCCGTCATGTGCGACTCGATCACATCACCACCGAGCAGATCTGGCATCACGGCGGTGGCTGTGAGTTTAAGGTTGACCTTTATTATCAAACTTTTGCGCCCGGCTTAGTCTCGGCGGCGGTGAAGTTCAACGGTATGACGTATCAGATCCCGATTGATGTGAGAGCGGCACACGCCTGCGCGCTGTTTCAGATCGAAGCGCCGCGCTATGCCGATCTCAACGATCCCGATCCGCGAGATCTTTACTCACTGACGGTGGAACTCGATGGGCAACGCCAAGAGTTCTCAGTGGCGCTTAGCCAAGATCTCTGTGTCACCCATTGGGTGTGGTGAATTATAGATCAGTGATCATCACCACTTCACAGGCGTCATGTCCGGTGTTGCCCAGTGGCGCATCGAGATGGCGAAAGCCGACTTTTTCATACAGTGCCAGCGCTTCTTTCAAGTTGGCGGTGCTTTCAAGATAGCATTGTTGATAGCCCATGTTTTTCGCCAACGCTTTACACAAGGCGATGATTTGCTTGGCCAGCCCTTGGCCGCGGCAAATGGGTAAAAAATACATTTTTTGTAGTTCACAAATATCTTCAGCGCCGCTGAGCGGCGAGAAGCCACCGCCCCCGACCACTTCGCCTTGATGTTCCACCACCCAATACGCAGCGCGTGGTTGCTTGTAGACACTGTACAAATCGTTCAGTGTCGGATCGGCAACGCTGTAGCCTTTATCGGCGGTTAAGCCATATTCGGCCGAGACTTGGCGAATAACTTGGGCAATTGAGGAATTATCCTCAACCGTGATAGGGCGTAAGACAAATTCCATCTCTTTTGACATAAGACCATTCATATTTCAGTTCACGATGGCCAAAACTATAGAGTGGCTATGCCGTTGGGTGCAAACAAAAACGGTGTGAATCGCGCGTTTGTTTGCTTGCACTGTGGCGTAACCAGACCTTTTCATGAAAGTAGTACACTACTGTATTGATCGAAGGTTCAATCATCGCCATGATGCCACCGACCAAAAGGTCACCAGTCAACAGGTAGGCTACGGAAAACGCCACGCTGAAATGGACGGTCGCAAAGCTGGCGGTTTTGAGTTTGGTCATCCACTGACGCGCTTTTAATGCGGGTGCTTGCGCCCATGTTTTCTCATGAAAGTAAAATGCCACGGTGTTCACTGAGGGCTCAATCATGGCGATCAAGCTGCCGATGAGGATGTCACCAGTTAACATGTAGGCGACAGTGAAAGCGACCGTAAAATGAAGTGCTGCAAAAGTTAGTGTCTTTTTCATGATAATGACTCATCGTTGCGTTGTTTCGATAAGTCTATTATTGAGAATTGTTATCATTAATTCTAATGGGCAGTTAAGATTAGTTTGATAGATAAAAACTATTGATTGGGATGGAATGAGAAAGCGATATCTTCTAACGCGTTCGAGCCATAAAATGCAAAAAGGGTTGATGCTTTCACATCAACCCTTTGATCCTTAACTTCTAACTTTTAGCGATTAAAGTGCCGCGATCGTTGTCTTCTGCTCTTCTAGCTTGACGAGTGTCTCTTTGTAACCTTCCAGCTTTTCACGCTCTTTGGCGATAACCGCTTCAGGGGCTTTTGCCACGAAGCCTTCGTTGCCCAGCTTACCTTCGATGCGTTTGATTTCGCCTTGTGTTTTCGCTACTTCTTTATCCAAACGAGCAAGCTCGGCATCTTTATCGATGATGCCCGCCATTGGGATCATCAGCTCAGATTTACCGACCAGTGCTGTCGCGCACGCAGGTGTTGCTTCACCGGCTGCGAGCACGCGTACTGACTCCAGCTTCGCCAGAGAAATCAGTACCTGCTTGTTCGCTTCAACGCGCGCAGCATCTTCTTCTGTCGCCGCTTTTAGCATTACAGACAGAGGCTTACCTGGGTTGATGTCATACTCAGCACGTAGGTTACGGATGCTGGTGATGAAGGCTTTCACCCACTCGATGTCATCGAGCGCTGCTTGGTTGAAGTTCGCTTCATCGTATTGAGGCAGAGCTTGCAGCATAATGGTCTCGCCTTCCACACCGTCAACCAGTGGCTTGATGCTTTGCCAGATGGTTTCGGTGATGTAAGGAATCACAGGGTGAGCCAGACGTAGCGTCTTCTCCAGCACTGTGATTAGCGTACGACGCGTACCACGTTGCTGTGCTTCAGTCCCTTTCCATAGAACGGGTTTGGTTAGCTCTAAGTACCAGTCACAGAATTGGTTCCAGATGAATTCG
Organism: Vibrio sp. S234-5; assembly: GCF_000960595.1. Taxonomy (NCBI): domain Bacteria; kingdom Pseudomonadati; phylum Pseudomonadota; class Gammaproteobacteria; order Vibrionales; family Vibrionaceae; genus Vibrio; species Vibrio sp. S234-5. Next base: position 10,540 of record NZ_JZAM01000295.1, on the reverse strand, counting down.
TACAGGGTGTTGGCTGCCATATCGAGACGGAAGTTGTCGATATGGTTGTTGAACGCTTTCGCTGCCAGTTCAAACTGAGATTCGATCCATTTGTCCGCCAGTGAATATTCGATCTCACCACCGCCAAAGCCACAATCTTGCTCTTCGGTGTTCATCATCACGTAACGGCTGGCGTTCCATAGCTTGTTACAGAAGTTACGGTAACCTTCCAGACGCTTCATATCCCAGTTGATATCACGACCTGTGGATGCCATTGCAGCAAGCGTAAAGCGCAGTGCGTCTGTACCGTATGCTTCAATGCCGTTTTCAAATGTCTTACGTGTGTTCTTCTCGATCTTCGCTGCTAGCTGAGGCTGCATCATGTTGCCACAACGCTTCTCTACTAGAGACTCTAGGTCGATACCATCGATCATGTCGATTGGGTCAAGCACGTTACCTTTCGATTTCGACATCTTGTCGCCGTTTTCATCACGGATTAGGCCGGTAACGTAAACGGTTTTGAATGGCACTTGTGGCTTACCGTTTTCGTCTTTGACGAAGTGCATGGTCATCATGATCATGCGCGCAACCCAGAAGAAGATGATGTCGAAACCCGTCACCAGTACATCTGAAGGGTGGAAGACTTTCAGATCGTCTGTTTGCTCTGGCCAACCTTGCGTGCCGAACGTCCATAGCGCAGAAGAGAACCAGGTATCCAGTACGTCTTCGTCTTGGTGTAGTTCAATCACCGACTCTAGGTTGTGCTTTTGACGAACTTCTTCTTCGCTGCGACCTACGTAAACATTGCCTTGGTTGTCGTACCAAGCAGGAATGCGGTGACCCCACCACAGCTGACGAGAGATACACCAATCTTGAACGTCACGCATCCAAGAGAAGTACATGTTTTCGTATTGCTTAGGTACGAATTGAATGTCACCGTTTTCAACCGCTTCAACCGCGGTTTTTGCCAGCGGTGCAGTGCGCACGTACCATTGGTCAGTCAGCATAGGTTCGATCACCACGCCACCACGGTCGCCGTATGGCACTGTCAAGTCGTGATCTTTGATCTCTTCCAAAAGGCCAAGCTCGTCGAATTCCGCCACGATCGCTTTACGCGCCGCGAAACGCTCCATACCTTGGTATTTGGCTGGAATCTCGGTGGAGTACACATCACTTGGCTCACCGTTGGTGGTGAACACTTCTGCAGCGTCGCGGATGTTGGCATCGAAAGTGAAGATGTTGATCATCGGCAGTTGATGACGTTTACCCACTTCACAGTCGTTAAAGTCGTGCGCTGGGGTGATTTTCACACAGCCTGTACCTTTTTCCATGTCGGCGTGTTCATCGCCTACGATTGGGATACGACGATCAACGATAGGCAGGATGATCTCTTTACCAATCAGATCTTTGTAACGAGGATCTTCTGGGTTCACCGCCACACCAGTATCGCCGAGCATGGTTTCTGGACGTGTGGTGGCGACAACGATGTAGTCTTTACCATCTGCGGTTTTTACGCCATCGGCTAGCGGGTAGCGGAAGTGCCACATGTGGCCCTTAGTCTCTTTGTTCTCAACTTCGAGATCTGAGATCGCGGTGTGCAGTTTAGGATCCCAGTTAACTAAGCGCTTACCGCGGTAGATGAGGTCATCTTCGTATAGACGCACGAACACTTCTTGAACCGCATTCGACAGGCCTTCATCCATGGTGAAGCGCTCACGATCCCAGTCGACTGACGCGCCAAGGCGACGAAGCTGCTGAGTAATGGTGCCGCCTGATTGGCCTTTCCATTCCCAGATTTTGTCGATGAAAGCGTCACGACCGTAATCGTGCTTAGTTTTGCCTTCTTCTGCAGCGATCTTACGCTCAACCACCATCTGAGTGGCGATACCTGCGTGGTCGGTACCGACTTGCCAAAGGGTATTTTTGCCCTTCATACGTTCACAACGGATCAGCGTATCCATGATGGTGTCTTGGAACGCGTGGCCCATGTGTAGGCTACCTGTGACGTTCGGCGGCGGGATCATGATGCTGTATGACGCTTTCGTCGTGTCACCGTGTGGCTTAAAGTAGCCTTGCTCTTCCCAAGTCTGATACAGAGCTTGTTCGATTGAAGTTGGGTTGTATGTCTTTTCCATAGCGCTCTTTAAATGGATACGTTGATGGTTGAATCTGAGTCAATCTCTATAAGTGAACTCTCTAAAGAGAGAGCTTAACTATAAGGATTGACGGTTAGTTGTGTTCAATTTCGATGGTTTGCAAGTGATAACCAGCTTGGCGGTAGATTTTATACCTTTCTCTCGCGAGCTGTTTAGCTTTTTCTTCGCAAGGGACGAAGTCTACCACCTCAGCAAACTGGTTCGCAAAGGTTGTCTCATTTTCCGCCAAGTTTATGACCAACTGCCGATTCCAACAAGGGCGCACAGCAGAATGGCCGATCTCAATGTTGGTGGCGTATTTCGGTCCTTCTCCGACCAAATTGTGCGCGACAAACTGTTCGGGTTCGACTTGCCAAAAAAACTCCGCCATCTGCTCGGCGTGAGTTTTGCTGTTGCAGTTGAGATACACTTTGGCCCCTTGCTTAGCAAAATGATGAGCGAGAAACACCACGTAGTGGGCGAATCCGAGGTCACTCGCTTGAGGGCTTTGTGGCTGAATAATGTAAAACGTGGCTCTTTGCATCGTCGTTTAACCTTAGGTTGAACGATTAAAAAAGGGCCTTGAGGCCCTTTTTGTTGTTGAGAGTATTACTCTTCAATTTCGTGGTGGCCGCTGCGGTTCAATAGGAATTGGACCAGCATTGAGACCGGACGGCCCGTTGAGCCTTTGGCTGCGCCAGAGCGCCACGCCGTACCCGCGATATCCAAGTGAGCCCAGTTGTATTTCTTGGTGAATTTAGACAAGAAACAGGCCGCAGTAATGGTGCCGCCAGGACGGCCACCGATATTGGCCATATCCGCAAATGGACTCTTAAGTTGCTCATGGTATTCATCTGCCATCGGTAGACGCCATGCGCGATCGCTTGCTTGCTCAGAGGCATTCACCAGCTCGTGTGCCAATGGGTTGTGGTTCGCAAGCACACCAGTAATGTGGTGGCCAAGGGCAATCACACACGCACCCGTTAGCGTCGCTACGTCGACCACACAATCTGGTTCGAAACGTTCAACGTAGGTGAGCGCATCACACAGCACCAAGCGGCCTTCCGCGTCGGTATTCAACACTTCGACCGTTTGACCTGACATGGTGGTTAAGATGTCACCTGGGCGGTATGCGTTGCTGCCCGGCATGTTTTCACAACCTGCTAGCACGCCAATCACGTTGAGTGGCAGTTTGAGTTTTGCCACCGCTTTCATCGTGCCGAAAACCGAAGCCGCACCACACATGTCGTACTTCATCTCATCCATGCCTTCGCCGGGTTTGAGCGAAATACCGCCTGAGTCAAATGTGAGGCCTTTACCGACCAGTACAATCGGTTTAGCGTCTGGATCTGGGTTACCCTTGTACTCAATGACCGACATCATGGATTCGTTTTTCGAACCACGGCCAACCGCCAAGTAAGAGGTCATGCCCAACTTTTCCATCTCTTGCTCGCCAATGATCTTGGTAGAAATGGTGTCGTAGTCGTCCGCTAGGCGGCGAGCTTGAGAGGCCAAATAGGCTGGATTGGCGATATTCGGTGGCATGTTGCCGAGGTCTTTACACGCTTTCACGCCAGAAGCAATCGCAAGGCCGTGAGTAATAGCGCGCTCACCCATGTTCAGTTCACGACGAGTCGGTACGTTGAATACCAATTTGCGCAGTGGGCGACGAGTTTCAGGTTTTACGCTCTTAAACTGATCAAAGGTGTACAAACCATCTTTCGTTGCTTCAACGGCTTGGCGTACTTTCCAATACGTGTCACGTCCTTTCACGTGCAGTTCAGTTAAGAAGCATACGGCCTCCATAGAACCTGTTTCGTTGAGCGTGTTAATGGTTTTTTGAATGATCTCTTTGTACTGACGTTCGCCCAGTTCGCGTTCTTTGCCGCAACCGACTAAAAGAACACGTTCAGAAAGCACACCCGGTACTTGATGCAGCAGTAGCATCTGGCCTGGTTTACCTTCGAGATCACCACGGCGAAGCAATGAACTAATATAACCGTCACTGATTTTATCGAGTTGTTCGGCTACTGGAGAAAGGCGACGTGGTTCAAACACACCAACAACGATGCATGCGCTACGTTGTTTCTCTGGACTGCCACTTTTTACACTGAACTCCATGCGTACTCCTACATCCTGAAGACAAATAGTTCTAAATGTTAGATAATGACCGCTTACTTGTTGAATTCTATTCTCGGTCTACTCTGTTAAAGCTCAGATTAACATTTAGTCAGTTTTTTAAAAAAATAAAAGGTTCAACGGGAAACTATAGTGATTCGACCAAAAAAACAAGTTTTGTATAGGTAATTTCAGCGTGATTATTGTTAGATATTTGATCCGCGAGACACTCAAGAGCCAATTTGCGATCTTTTTCGTACTTTTTTTGGTGTTTCTCAGCCAACAGTTCATTAGCGTACTGGCCGATGCGTCGGATGGTGATATCCCTACTAGTCTGATTGTTTCAGTGGTTGCATTGAATATGCCTTCAATGGGGCTTTTGATGCTGCCATTGAGCTTGTATATCGGTATTTTGATTACTTTTGGTCGCCTCTACGCCGAAAGTGAAATTGTCGTCATGAATGCTACTGGCATCGGCAATAAATTTCTCATCCAAGCGGCCCTCTATCTCGCTGTGATGACCTCTGGCTTGGCGGCTTTCAACGCGCTTTGGCTTTCTCCTTGGTCGATGGATAAAGTAGAGCAACTGACTGAGCAAGTGGCGGCCGAGAACAGCGTCGATTTACTGAAAAAAGGACAATTTCAGTTCACACCTGACCGTTCTTCGGTGGTTTTCATTGACGATATTAAAGACAAGCAGCTGTCTAATGTGTTTGTCGCACAGTTATTACCCCGAGACTCAATTCTTCCTAGTGTGATGTTTGCCAGCTCTGGCGAGGTGAAAGAGTTGTCTGACGGCAGGCAGATCATCTCAATGAAAGAGGGGACACGCTATGAGGGCATTCCGACACGCGTTGAATATATGATCACCGAATTTGCCCAGTATGACGGGCTGATCGGTCAGCGAGCGGTGAAGTATCGGGGTCGAGATTGGGACGCAACGCCAACGCTGGACTTAATTGGTCACCCCGATCGTGAAGCGCAAGCTGAACTGCAATGGCGATTCTCACTGTTTGTCTGTATTCCACTGCTGACCATGCTGGTGATTCCTCTCTCTGCGGTCAATCCACGTCAAGGCCGATTTGCCAAGATGGGGCCTGCTATCTTGATCTACCTCGCTTACTTCTTAGCGATCAGTGCCACCAAATCGGCATTAGAAGAAGGGGACATTCCAACATCGGTTGGTATGTGGCCAATTAATGGCATGCTGCTGTTGGTGGCGATCTTGGTCAATCTGATGGACAGTGTTCCGGTGCGACGCATGAAAGACAATTTTAAGAAGAAAAGGTTGGCGTAACTCGTGTTCAAAATTCTAGACCTTTATATTGGTAGAACCATCGTTGCCACCACCTCTTTGGTTCTGGTCACCTTTGTCGGCCTCTCCGGCATCATCAAATATGTGGAACAACTACGTAAAGTCGGCAAAGGAGCTTACGATCTGTTGCACGCGCTCTACTTTGTTGTTTTGAGCATTCCACGCGATATCGAAATGTTTTTCCCCATGGCCGCATTACTTGGGGCGCTGATTGGCCTAGGCATGTTGGCATCTAGCTCAGAGTTAGTGGTGATGCAAGCGGCGGGATTTTCTAAGTTGGACATCGGCCTCTCAGTGCTGAAAACAGCGATTCCACTGATGTTGGTTGTGATGACTTTAGGCCAGTGGGGCGCTCCTGAAGCGCAGAAGTTAGCGCGAGACTTACGCGCTTTTGCCCTTTCTGGCGGCAGCATTGTCTCGGTGCGCAGTGGGGTTTGGGCCAAAGATGCCAATGATTTCATCTTTATCGGCAAAGTGGATGACGATAAGTTGTACGGGTTGAACATGTGGCGCTTTGATGCTGACAAAAAGCTGCAAGCAGTGGTGTTTGCTGAAGAAGTCGACTACTTACAAGACAATCGTTGGCTGATGCGCTACGTGCAAATCACCAATATGCAAGATGAGAAGGTGATTACTAAGCAGTCACTAGAGCAGATGGATTGGGAAACGTCCTTGGCTCCAGACAAACTGGCCGTGGTCACCGTCAAACCTGAAGAGCTTTCCATCAGTGGATTGTATCACTACGTCACTTACTTGAAAGCGTCAGAGCAAGATGCTTCTCGCTATGAATTAGCGTTTTGGCGTAAGATCACTCAACCTATCTCTATTGGCGTGATGATGCTGATGGCGCTGTCGTTTATTTTTGGCCCGCTGCGAAGTGTGACTATGGGGGCGAGGGTACTGTCTGGTGTAATTGCCGGATTCGCATTTTATATCTCCAGCGAATTTTTCGGTCCGCTCAGCTTGGTCTACGGCATTTCCCCTGTATTTGGTGCCATTGCGCCCAGTATCGTCTTTTTAACTATCGCGGTGATGCTGCTCAATCGGAAATTATAAAAAAATGGAAGGCTTCGGCCTTCCATTACTTATTTTGCCACAGGCAACACTACGACTTGGGTTTTTGCCCAAATATCATGGAACCCTCGTTTCTGAGGGTCAAAAGGCACAGCGAGGTTGGCAAGGCCAAAGGCGGAAGTGGCGATACGAATCAAGGCTTGAGTGGTGCTGATCATCGTCCCCTCTTGATTTCTTACCTGAATCTTCCAAGCGCGCATACCCAACGTCTGCCCTGCTCGGGTCCAGAAAAAGACAAAGAAATAGACCCACACCGCCGCTAAGTAGAAGGTAAACATTGGGCTAAATATCGGATGTCTGCTGAGCAGATCCGCGGCATCGAGATATTCCCCATAGCTTAGTATTCCCATCCCATTTAAAGCGAAGAGCACTGCCATCACTACGCCAGCAGCAATCATCTCTAGGGCAATAATAATCAGGGCATCATAAAAAAGCGCCGCAAGCCGGCGGAACAGGCCAGCAGGTGGCAATGTTGTTATAGTCATAAATGCATCACTTACCGTTAAAATCGGGCGTCAGGATATAGTTCTCGCCATTGGAATAAAAGAGAGCTAACGCACACTGTGTTCATTTGTGGCGAAAATCTAGGCAAACGGTAATTATTTCAATCTTTTGCTCTTGCACAACCGAAAAGCTTACGTATAATGCCAAGCATCGAAAGGCAATAGCCTAAAGATGCCGGTGTGGTGAAATTGGTATACACGACGGATTCAAAATCCGTTTCCTTCGGGAGTGGCGGTTCAAGTCCGCCCACCGGTACCATATATAGAAAGGTCGCTTTTATAGCGGCCTTTCGTCGTTTTATATGTTTGAAAATATTCTACTTTTCAGGTATTTACCTCCGCTTTCCTTTCCTGCTATTAGCGAAAAATCTCTCCCGATAAACTTCCTTTATCAACCTTTAAATTTCTCCCATGGTCCATATATGGTTCATCGCATGACGATTCTGTGCGCAAGGGAATCCTAGTAAATCCAACAAACTCCGGTGACTGCTAACTCGTAAGCTAGTATTACCAAGGGCTGCGGAGTGGAAGAACCATGGTCGTACCATGGTGACTTTACGGTGCTATGCGCTTCTGGTTTGGCTGCTATGTGGTTTCTGATCGTTTTGATGGATGGTAGAAAACCGTTTTGTTATGGGAGGTTTTGCGGTGTGTGTGGTAAGTGCGTTGGGGTAGTACATCTATTAGTAAGCACTCTCAAATCAACAACCATTGGCGATAATAGTGAATGCTGCTCAATCATCCTCCGACTAAATCCCCTTAAACTCTCTGCCCCCTTACATTGCAATTATCTAAGCGCGATTAGCGGTAGCTTTCCTCATAGTTACTACTACCCATCAGTGCGTGAATATCGCTGCTCTAAGCTCGCTGAGTGATGATTTTGGTACTATCTGGTGAGTTGTGTGCGAGATTAGTGCACTGAGTGGCGTACCGTGGAAAAATATGTGGTTTGAGCGAGTGTCTATGTGAGTTATGGACTCTAAACTTGTTGCTGGTGTCGGTAGTTGTAGGATTACGTGGATGTGGCTTGATAGATGAGGGCTAGGTCTTGGTTGGGATTTTTATATTAAATATATAATAACCAGTACAACAGCTTGCCGTAGGCCGCTGTTGTACTGGTTATTATTAATACTATGTTAGTGGCTCTGGTGGCGAAATCGGTAGGTAATACAGTAGTAGTTTCCCTTTTAAGCTATGACATTTTTCACTCATTCGTCCAAAATCACTGAATATCACTAAGAATCACTGAACAATTACCGTCCCATCATCGTCGCTACGAAATTGACTCTCATACAATGTCATCGTTCATTCAACAAAGGAGATAGAACGATGAGCAACGGTAATAAACAGAACGATCATAAAGCAAACCAAGCCAATGGTAACAAAGGAACTTCTGGTCACAATACGGCGTACCAGAAAGTTCTTGATAACAGAGCTAATCAATTGAACCCGAATAACTCACGTTACCAAGGCAAAAAATAGGAGATTCAATATGATTGATACTTCGGATATGTCACAAGACGAACTAGACCTATGGTCAGATATCAATAACCCGAATAATGATGCAGATATGGATGATTGGGCGGATGCTCACAATCCTAATAACGATGATTATTTAGGTGATGACTAAGATGAAAGCCGATGATTAAATATCATCGGCTTTCTTTTAAATAACAGTTGGTTGGCATGACGATGAGTGACGATAAAAAATACAAATACACAAGGCAGTTGTTGAAAATTGCTAAACAAGAAGGCAATTACACGAATAAAGATATTGAGAAGAAGGCTGGTTTGAGTGGGTCTTCCGGCTCTTTAGCGTCTCGGTGGTTAAATGGTTTAGCCCCCGCTACTGAGAGGCAAATGCGTTATTTTATCAATAACTATGGTCATCTGCTTAAGCGACAAATGGAGCATCTGTACTATCAGTTCATGCCAGATGGCGAAGACTTGGTAATTCATTACGTTAAAATTTCTGGTAATGTCATTTTTAAACACCAGATCCGCTTAGATCCCTCCCGTGAGTATAAAAAACAATTGAGCGTATTTAGGGTCGTTGTGATAGAGAGAAACGGAGGTTATAAACTTCTACTGCAATATCGAGCAGGACTTATCCAATGGAAACAAGTGCAAGATGGAGAGAAGATAGTTTATCAACCCCATATTCGTGACTTTAAAGCTCTAAGCCACGCAGATAACGAAGAGGCTAATTGGTATATATGGAGAGTTATAGATTGCGATAATGTGGATAAATTAATAGAAGAATTTGAAGTGTCTTTAGAGAGAATACTAAGGCAAGATAATATTATTGATTGGGCAAAGAATATGGGTAAAGCGGACAGTAAAGCGACGTCGCATTATTTCAGTATTAAACACGTTGCTCCGATGCAGTTTTCTTTCTATCAAAAGTTAATGAAACTTGGCTTGCAGAGTGAGTTATTGCCGTTTTAAGATTAACGCGAAAACCCAATAGCCTATGAGGGGCTCAATCCTCAAAGCAGAACTGGATGCCAGTTCAACAACAAATACCTTTCATCATGAGCACCACCTTAGCTTTAAAGTTGAGGTCGTGTATAGGTATTCGGATAACCTTGTAATCTGTCACTGACTAGGTGAAAACGCTGAGGCAAGTAGCTGAAACGGTTCAAGGTTTATTAGGGATAGGGGTGGGTAAAGCCGAACCATATAACTTCGTGTTGTATCGTTCGGCTTTTATTTTTACTTTATGCAATTCTTGATTTTGCCTATTAAAAACTCGCCAAATTCTTTAGTTATCTGAACTTTATCGTTACCGAAGTTAAGCGTGCCTAGAGTGAAATTTCCTGACTTCGTCACTGGAATAGTGGGATAAAGTTGTCGGAATTCTTCTAATGCTGTGTTACGTTTAATGTCATATTCCCACCATGAGCCACCGAAGTCACAGCTATGGTTTTGTCCTTCCATATACCAAGGCCAGCGTTCTTTCCATGCTTCTTGTTTGATTTCTTCTTCCGTAACCGGAAACAGATCTCCGGTGACTTTGAAGTAGCTGAGCAAGGAACCTGCTCCAACGGCTGTTGTTATGACGATATCGCCTTTGGTCACACCCTTTGGTTTCTTTTTGGAAAAGTGTAGGTTCTGGTGGAGATCAGAGAAGTCTCTTTGTTCTTCAAGCAATACTGGATCTTCTTGGGTTCCGATTGGCTTGAGGAAATAAAGTGGCTCTTTATCAGAGTCGCTTTCTGATGAGTAAACTCGTGGCAGGATATCGATGTCAGCAGTTGGTTGCTTTGTTTCCCATGCTTTTTGTGAGGTATCCGCCCCATGAACCCACGGGGCGATATTGTTAGTGTTTGAAGTTCCAAGGCAGGAGTGCATCGATATCAGGTTCCGCTTTCGCTAACTCCTGCATGCACTTGACCATGTAGTCGTAAAGGATA